>CAYWSR010000114.1:0-14579 GCA_964460385.1 uncultured Occallatibacter sp.
CGATCTCTTTTCTTACCGATGACATCATCCGGCTGCGGTACGTATCCATCGATGGGCAGCTTCGCAAGATCATGGTGGTGATCAAGATGCGGGGCGGGAATCATGCCAAGGATATTCGCGAGTATGAAATCACGGACAAGGGCGTGGTGATTCTCGGCAAACGCCTCACAAATTATCAGGGCCTTATCAGCGGAATTCCCATTCACTCCCACCGGCCCGACTCCACGGATGAGTCTTCACTGGATACGGGAATCGAGCATAAAACCTGACAGAGAATCTACGAACTCGAAGCCGTATCTAGTCACGGCTTACGGCCTCGATTCGCCGTGTACCCCAGGTCTCGCCTCTGAATCCCGAGAGGCCTGATCCCTGTTCCCTAATCCCTGACAACTGCGAACTATGAACTGCGAACTGGCTTTTACCCTTCTTCAGCCTCGTGCAGCTTCCGGGGACTATCGTTCTTCCGGCCAGTTTCTGGCCCCGTGATGGATATGAAGGACGTGAACCGCCTCAGCTGTCACCTGATACACGATGATGAAGGGCAGACTCGAAATCACAAGTTCACGCGTCCCCGGCGACCTCCCGGGCCTGCCCCGGCTTGGCAGGGACTCAAGAGAATTTGCTGCGTCAAACAGCTTCCTGGCCACGGTCTCGGCCGCAGTAGGTTTGTCCCTCAAAATGTAGTTGGTGATCTCTTCAGGGTCCTGCGCGGCTCGGGTCGTCCACCAAACCTGCATTTGCTAAGCCTCGAACCCGTTTCAGCCCCTCAATGCCCGCTCAACCCTCGCCCACACCTGATCCGTCGGCACGAAGTCGCCCCGCGCTGCTGCGTGCTGGCCTGCCGTCACCGCGGCATGAAACCGCGCCTCTTCGGCCAGGAACCGATCAACCGCCTCACGCGCAAGATCGTCCACTGCTCGCCCCGTCATGCTCGCGATGCTGGCAGGTTGAGTTTCCTGTTCGCCGCTCAGTTGGACAACCATGCTTTGAGACTAGGAGCAATCGCGAACGGCGTCAATCCTCAGCCTTCCTCGGCCTCTCTCAGCTTCGCAATCACCGTAAAGTCCTCCAGCGTCGTCGTGTCGCCCTTGATCTCGCCGTGGGTTGCCAGCTCCCGCAGCAACCGACGCATGATCTTGCCCGACCGCGTCTTCGGCAGCGCCTCGGTAAACCGTATATCGTCCGGCCGCGCCAGCGATCCAATCTCTTTCGACACCCACTTCCGCAGCTCGTCCTTCAGTTGCTCGCTCGGATAGTTGCCGCTTTCCAGCGAAACAAACGCTGAAATCGCCTGCCCCTTCAACTCGTCTGGCCGCCCCACCACCGCGGCCTCGGCTACCTTCGGGTGCGCCACCAGCGCACTCTCCACTTCCATCGTGCCCAGCCGGTGCCCGCTCACGTTGATCACGTCGTCCACACGCCCCATCAGCCAGAAGTACCCGTCCGCATCCTGCCGCGCGCCGTCGCCGGTAAAGTAACTCCCCGGCACATCGCTCCAATACGTCTTCTCGTAGCGCTCCGGATCGCCATACACAGTCCGCGCCATCGAGGGCCACGGCTTCCGCACCACCAGCAGCCCGCCGCTCCCCGCCGGAACCGGATGCCCATCCTTGCTCACCACCTCCGGCTCGATCCCAAAGAACGGCCGCGTCGCCGAGCCCGGCTTCGTCGGCACCGCCCCCGGTATCGGCGCAATCAGAATCGCTCCGGTCTCTGTCTGCCACCACGTATCCACAATCGGGCAGCGGTTGTGCCCGATCTTCTCCCGGTACCACATCCACGCCTCGGGATTGATCGGTTCGCCCACCGTTCCCAGCAGCCTGAGCGAGCTCAGGTCGTGCTTCTCCACGTACTGGTCGCCCCACTTGATAAACGCGCGAATTGCCGTCGGTGCGGTGTAGAAAATCGTCACCTTGTGGTCGTCCACAATCTTCCAGAACCGCGAGAAGTCCGGAAAGTTCGGCGCGCCCTCATACATCAGAACCGTCGCGCCGTTCTGCAGCGGCCCATACACCACATACGAGTGCCCCGTCACCCAGCCGATATCCGCAGTGCACCAGTAGATGTCGTGCTCCTGCAGATCGAACACGTACTTCGTCGTCAGATACGTCTGCACCGCGTAGCCGCCCGTCGTGTGCACCAGCCCCTTCGGCTTGCCTGTCGTCCCCGACGTGTACAGAATGTAAAGCGGATCTTCCGCGTCCTGCTCCTCCGCCGGGCACTCTGCCGCAGCCGCGCTCATCAGGTCATGCCACCAGTGGTCGCGCCCCTCCACCATTGTCACCGGCGAACTCGTGCGCTTATACACCACCACGTGCTTCACCGTCGGGCAGGCCTTCATCGCCTCGTCCACTGTTTGCTTCAGCTTGATCTCCCCGCCGCGCCGGTAGCTCGAGTCCTGCGTCAGCACTGCCACGCACGTCGAGTCGTTCACGCGGTCGGCAATCGCCGTCGCCGCAAACCCGCCAAAGATCACCGAATGCACCGCCCCGATCCGCGCGCAGGCCAGCAGCGCAATCGCCAGCTCCGGCGTCATCCCCATGTACACCGCCACGCGATCGCCCTTCTTGATCCCCAGCCCCTTCAACGCATTGGCAAACTTCTGCACCTCCGCATGCAGCTCCGCATACGTCATCCGCCGAATCTCGCCCGGCTCGCCCTCCCAGATAATCGCCGTCTTCTCTGCTCGCGCTCCCAGCGCATGACGGTCCACGCAGTTGTAGCTCAGGTTCAGCTTGCCGCCCACAAACCACTTCGCCCACGGCAGGTTCCAGTCCAGCACCTTATCCCAGCGTTTGAACCAGTGCAGCTCCTCCGCCGCGCCGGCCCAGAACGCTTCCGGGTCCTCGATCGACTTCTTGTAGAGCGCCTCATACTCTTCCAGGCTCTTGATGTGCGCCTTGGCCGCGAAATCCGCTGGCGGTGGAAAAACGCGGTTCTCGCGGAGCGTCGACTCGATATCCAGATTGGCATTGGCCGCGGCCTGATTGGCAGCAAGGTAGGCAGCAGCCACGTTGGCGGCAGAAACAGGCACAGATGACATAAAGAACTTCCTTCTTGGGCTAAGGAATCAGAACGGATCGAGACCGCTGGAAGGGCCTGAAGGGCTCGTGCCCGCTCCATTGCCTCGTGGGAGAAACTTTATCGGCACGGGCATACACCCTGCAAGTCAGGGCAAGGCGCCGACCCGCCCGCCCCATCAATCAAATACCAGACGAATCTGGAACCAATCCCTCGCCCATCCCGTATCCTTCTTCAGCTTCCAGTCCATCTGCCCAGTCGACCACCCTAACCGATCTCTCCAGCCGGTTCTCAAGGAGCAAATCCAATGCCCACGCAAGACAATATCCGTTCCCAACGCGCATGGGCACGCGTTGCCGGCCTCATGTACTGGGTCGTCCTGGTTGTTGACCTCACCGGCATGAACCTGCCCCCTTCCAACCTGCACAGCTCGCTCATGCTTTCCGGCTCTGTCTTTACGGTTTTCCTCGCGCTCGGGCTCTACTACGCGGTCAAACCTGTCCAGGCGATGCTTGCCCTCATGGCCCTCGCCTGCCGTCTTGTCGAAGCCGCTTTGGGCGTTGTCTCGTGCGTCGCAGGCTTTCCCTCCGTCCACCCGCGCCTTGCGGATTCGAGTCTCGGAACAACCGTACTTCAGCTCGCCACTTGGGGCAACTCCACCAACTTCGCCGCCTTCATCTTCACCGTCGGTTCCACTATCTTTTTCTCGCTCTTCCTCAAGGCCCGCTCCATCCCGCGCCTCCTCGCCATTTGGGGACTGTTCTCTTCCCTGCTCGCCATGTCGGCCTGCCTTGGCCATTTGGTCCGGCCCTCGTTCTCCTCTATGGCCATGGGGGCCTGGATTCCGATGCTCCTCGCTGAAACCTCCACTGGACTATGGCTCCTCATCAAGTCCGTTAAAGCCCCGCAGCCGTCTGCGATCTAGCGCCCAATCCCGCCCGGCTTCTGGCGATCGTCCAGTTTGATTTTGCCGGATGGTTGGAGTTGGGCACGGTATCATGATGGTAGTATTTCTTCATACTGAGGTGCCGCTCATGCCCACCATTGAAAAACTCAGCATCGCGCTTCCAGAAGAGATGGCAGCACTGATCCGCAGCGCCGTCGATCAGGGCGAGTACTCCTCGAATAGCGAAGTCATTCGCGATGCGCTCCGCGATTGGACCCACAAGCGAAACCTGCGCCAGCAAGGCCTTGCCGACATTCGCCGTCAATGGCTCGCCGCCGTCGCCGACGACTCCGAAGGCCTCGATCCCGATCCCGTCTTTGACCGGCTCGAGCAAAAATACGCCCAAAGCAAGGCCGGTGTCGCACTAGTTAAGAAAGCACGCTGATGCGCCTGCAGCTTTCGCCATTCGTCCCCGGCGACCTCGAAGAAATTGGCGATTTCATCGCCCAAGATAGCCCGCGCTACGCCGTCCGCACGCTCCGCCTCTTGCGCGCAAAGTTCAAAGAGATTTCCAAGCAGCCCACTCTCTACCGGCTTCGCCCGGAAATCGCACCCGACGCTCGCCTCGCAGTCGTCGGTCGGTATGTAATTCTATTCCGAATCCGCAATCGCACAGTCCGCATCGAGCGTGTGCTACACGGCAATCGGAATCTGCCAGACCTGATGGACGAGGGCAACGAACCCTGACCGCCCTTCCAAAAAAGCACGGCCCGGCTTTCGCCGGGCCGCACACTTCATCCGTTCCGGACCACCCTCACGCCGGCCCCGTCCCCGCCTCATTCCAGATCAGCGTCCCATGCGTCTCCTTCAGGAAGATTGTCCCCACTACAAACGTCAGCGCCGCCACCGCAATCGGATAGTAGAGCCCCGCGTAAATATTCCCCGTTGAGGCGCACAGCCACAACCCCGTCACCGGCAGAAGCCCGCCAAAAACCCCGTTTCCAAGGTGGTAGGGCAGCGACACCGACGTATACCGCACCTTAGCCGGGAACGCCTCCACCAGATACGCCGCAATCGGTCCGTAAATCATGCACGCCAGAATCATTTGCAGCCACACATAGAGCACGATCAACGGTTGGTTCACGCCTGCCGCTTCCTTTGCCGGGACTTCCGCGCCCGTCGCCGCTTCCACAGTCATCGGCGTCAGCTTGTATTCGCCCGTCACCTTGTTCTTCACAGACGTCACGTGTGTCACGTTGTTGCCCGCGGCCGCCTGCATCCCGTGATAGATCGGGATGTAGCTCACTACTGCAAGCAGGAGCGCCGCCATCATCAGCTTCTTGCGGCCGATCCGGTCACTCAGCGCGCCAAACACCGTAAAGAACGGCATACCCAGCAACAGCGCTATCGCGACGTCGATATTCGCCGTCTTTGTGTTCACCAGCAGCACCTTCTGGATATAGAACAGCGCGTAAAACTGCC
The DNA here is from genome assembly GCA_964460385.1 of uncultured Occallatibacter sp. Taxonomy (GTDB): domain Bacteria; phylum Acidobacteriota; class Terriglobia; order Terriglobales; family Acidobacteriaceae; genus Telmatobacter. The sequence goes on from CAYWSR010000114.1 coordinate 5,390, forward strand.
CCGTGTACCACACCACGCCCTGCCCAGCCGTGGCCCCAAACAACGAGATGAGCACCAGCTTCAAATTCGGCCAGTGAAACAGCGCGTCCGTCAGCGGCTTCACCGAGCTCATCCCCGCCGCCTTGATCTGCGCGTAGATCGGCGACTCCTTCATCCGCCAGCGAATGTAAAGCGACACCCCTACAAGCACAATCGACAGCAGGAACGGCAGCCGCCATCCCCAGTCCTGGAAGGCCGCCGGCGCCATGCTCTGCTGCGTGGCCACAATCACTGCCAGCGAAACAAACAGCCCGAGTGTCGCCGTTATCTGGATAAAGCTGGTGTAGTAGCCGCGCTTGTTGTCCGGCACATGCTCGGCCACAAACACTGCCGCTCCGCCATACTCGCCTCCCAGCGCCAGGCCTTGCAGCATGCGGATAAAAATCAACACAATCGGCGCGAACCAACCCGCCTGCTTATACGTCGGCAACAGGCCTATCGACGCTGTCGAGAAGCCCATGATCGTCAGCGTGATGATGAACGCAATCCTGCGCCCCACCAGGTCGCCCAGCCGCCCAAAGAACAGCGCGCCGAACGGACGCACCAGAAAGCCCACGGCAAACGTCGCCAAATAGGCAATCAGCGCAAACGTGTCGTTGCCTGCTGGATAGAACTTTGTTGCCAGCACCGTTGCCAGCGAACCGAATATGAAAAAGTCGTACCACTCGATCATCGTTCCGGTCGCTGAGCCGACAATCACTTTGAACAGGGAATTCGTGCCGGCCAACGCAGGGCCTGGTGCAGAATGGGACGCCATCGATCTTGAGACCTCGTGGGTATCCGCGCAGTTCAACCGGGGAAGCTTCAGTGCGCGCAGATTGGGAAGATGATTTCTGCACCAAGGTGCTTGCCAAACACTGTGAATGTCAAGTTAATTTATGGTCACCCGGGTTTGTCTTTCGACGCACAACTTCAACTGCAAGGCCCATGTTTGCAGGCGTCTATTTCGCCTCCGGCATAGCGGCCGGTTTCAGCGCAAAGAATCCTGGCATTGCGTAGATCTCTTCGCCTTTGGCCCCCTGCGGCCTGCGTACATCCAGCTTGTGGAATCGCCCAGGGTTCTCTGTATCGGGAGAAGTAAAGCTGATCACAACCTGGCTGCCGATCATCGCGGATATCTCCTCGGTCTTGCTCGCCATCTCCTTCGCGTTTCCCGCAACCAAAGTCACGCCGCCGCCCGCCTTGGTCAGCGTCTTCAGTGTCCTCTCCTCGTGATAACTCTCAGATGGAAATTCGTCCCCGTCGGAGAATCTCAATGCGTAGATCAAGGGAGCGCCGCCCGGCCATGCAAGTCGTCGCGCAGCCTGCTCCAGGCTTAGTTTCGACGCGTTGTCCCCCCCATCGCTGATTATCACCAACGCCCGCCGCTTCTCATGGGCGTATGCCAACATGAATTTCTCCGCCGCGACCAGCGCGTCGTACAGCGCCGTCCCTCCGCGAGACTCCATCAGCCGCACCTTCGACCAGTCCACTGAAGAAACAGGCGTAAATGGCACATCCAGAAAAGCCTCATCCGCGAAATGAACCATCATCACTTCGCTTCCCGCAGGGAGTCTCTTCACCAACGCAACAGCCGCGTCGCTGATCGGTTGGCGCATCGACTTCGTGGATCCGGATTGATCGACCACCAGGCACAATGAAATCGGCCCATCCGTCCCCGTCACCGATTCAATCGTCCGCGACACGCCATCATCCAGGACCTGGACCGCCGCGCCATCCACCCCCGCCACCGGATGCTTCTCGCGATCAACCACCAACACGTTCAAGTCAACAATGTGGCCTGGCGCGCCGCTCGTGTCCGGCGCCCCATGAGCAGCCGGCTCCTGCTTCTCCGTCTGCCCAACAGCCGCAAAAGTCGAAAGCCAAACGCCACCCACTACCAAAAAAATGCGCCCTGCCTTCATGGTCGCCACCCACCTTGCCAATCACCCCGCTATCCGGAGCGATCTCAATCAAGCGTATCGCTTCTGGTGCCACACCCACGCCGTCTGCACAATCGCGTCCAGTTCGGTGTACTTCGGCTGCCAGCCCAGTTCCTTGCTCGCCTTCTCCGAACTCGCCACCAGCACCGCCGGATCGCCCGCCCGCCGCGGATGCAGCTCCGCCGGAATCTTGTGGCCCGTCACTCGTCGCGCCGACTCAATCACTTCCTGCACGCTGAAGCCCTTCCCATTGCCCAGGTTCAGAATCAGCTTGTCCCGCGTCTCCAGAGCCTCCAGCGCCAGCAGGTGAGCCTCGGCCAGGTCGGCCACGTGGATATAGTCGCGAATGCACGTGCCGTCGGCAGTTGGGTAATCGTTTCCATAGATTCTGATCGACTTCCTCCGCCCCAGCGCCACATCCAGCACCAGCGGAATCAGGTGCGACTCCGGTTCGTGCGCCTCGCCCCGCGTGATCCCTCCCGGCCCCTCCGGAGCGCCGGCCACATTGAAGTACCGCAGCGACGCGTACCGCAGCCCGTGGATCCGGTTCAGCCAGCCCAGCATTTGCTCCACCAGCAGCTTCGACTCCCCATAAGCATTGGTAGGATTCAGCTTGGCATCTTCGGGTATCGGCACCGTTTCAGGCTCCCCGTAGACCGCCGCTGTCGACGAAAACACGATCCGCCGCGGACCCTTGGCCAGCATCGCCTCCAGCAGCGACAAGGTCGACGCCGTATTGTTCCTGAAAAACGTCTCCGGCCGCACCATCGACTCGCCGGCTTCGATCAGTGCCGCGAAATGCATCACGGCATCGAATGGTTCTCCCACTCTTGTTGCAGAATCGAACAGCCGCTCGAGTCCCGCCCGGTCCCCCAGCTCCCCTTCTTGAAACGCCACGCCCCGCGGAAGAAGCTCCCGCTTCCCATGGCTAAAGTTGTCGAAAACCACCGGTTTGTGCCCCTTTTCTGAAAGGAGCCCGGCGACTGTACCACCTATATACCCCGCACCGCCGGTAACCAATATCTTCACAAAAAAACTGTCCTTTCTTGCACACTTTGGTTTACCTTGAGTCTATTACAGGAGCAGGAGGCGGGATGATCTCCCGGCGACCTCCTTAGACTGCCCAAAAGGGCGGCTCCCGCGATAGAATAGGAGCGGGCGGAAGCAGACGCCGGATTCTTCCCTCTCTCGGCGTCCCTTTCCCTGTATCGGGCTTTATTTCTTGCGCCTTCCGCTGGGTTGTCTTTGCTTACGGCTCAGCGATCCGGCCGCAAATTGGAACACCTGTTGGCGAAGGTCAATTGAACTGGCAACCTCAAGAAGACGAGCAGGGTGTTGTCGTTCCTGCTCCCTGCTATACCGGTCTACCTTGATCTGGCGCAACTATCATGATTCGAGATTCCCAGCATTTCCCCACCGGACCTGCAACGGCACTCTTTCAATCGGGCCTTGTCTCCAGGCCTGCGTCGAGAGCCCGGCGCCTTCACCGGTCTGCGGATGCCTGCGGAGTTGGCCCCATCCATCAACTTTCCCGGAAGGAACCTGCGGTCTCCCCAATCGCACCCCATCCACTGCAGAGTGCCGAAACAGGCCGCGCCCTGCTTCAATCATCGACCCACACCGCGCATACACGATGTTTCGCCGCCGATGATTCCAGTTTGGACCGATCTGTTTTGCAGCCCATGAATGGACCCATACGAGGATTGAAGACATGGCAGTGAATTACACTCCCGGACGAACCAACTTCGGCTTGCTTCCCGAACCCGAGAGAAGCGCCGCTTCCTTCGTCGCGAGCATGTTTGTGAATGGCGCCATCCTGGGCCTCGCCATCTTCGTCGGTGCTACGGCTAAGAAGGCCATTGACGCGCATCGCTACGAAGAGACCATCCTCATCGTGCCCAACACGCCCCCTCCGCCACCGCCGCCCAAGGTCATCAAAGTGCCGGAGCAGCCCAAGATTGACCAGCCTAAGCTCCCCGAGGTCAAGATGGAGCCGCCCAAGATCAAGATGCCCAAGCCGGAGCCAAAGCCCGACCTCAAGCCCATTGAGATGGAAGCCAAGGTCGTCACGCCCGAATTTAAGGCAATCACACCGAAAGTTAAAGAGGCCCCGCAGCCCAAGGCAGCCATCACTGCTGCCATGCCCGCCCAGTCGCCTGACGTAAAGCCCTCCACCAAGCAGGTCCATCTCGGCGACACCTTCGGCGTCACGCCCAATCCCAACGCCACTCGTCCGGCCACGATTGCATCCATCGGAAACCCATACGGAGGCCAGCAAGGACCGGCCGTCGCGCCGCATGGCGTCGTCGGCTCCACCGGGATCGGAAACGGAACCAAATCTGGCTCGGGCGGTTCCCCCGGCGCTTATGCCGGTGTCAAGGTCGCCTCGGCCGGCATTCCTAACCAGGAGGCGGTCAAGCCCGTCCAACAACAACAGGCGGCCGCCACGACCGTCCCCATCGAAGTCATCTCCAAGCCTCCTGTGCAGTACACCGCCGAAGCAAGGGCGCTCAGAATCGAAGGAGACGTGGTCTTGCGCGTTACCTTCACCGCCGGCGGACAGGTCATCGTCCAAAGCGTTGTCCACGGGCTTGGCCACGGACTCGACGAGGAGGCCCGCCGCGTCGCCCAGTTGATTCGCTTCCATCCGGCCACCCGCAACGGTCAATCGGTGGACTCGACCACCAACATTATCATTACTTTCCAGTTGGCGTAGTAGCATCAGGAGTGCAACAGAATTAGGGATCGAAAGCATCAATGCTACTTAAGTAGAGGCCGTATCCGCACCCAACCCCCATCCGGCGGTCGCGGACGGCGCGACACCTCGATGAATTCAAGCTAGGAGCTTTGCATGAAGTTTCGGAAGATCGCCCTCACCTTCCTGGTTACAACCTTGAGTGCGGCTTGTGCGTTCGCCAAGAATGAGCCCAAGTACGAGCCGGTCCACCCGCTCACCCCCGAGCAGTCGGCCCTCGTCGACAAGGCCGTCGAGCACGAAAAAGAGGTGATCAAGGCGATCCAGACGCGCACGCCCCTGGTGGAAACCTACATCCAGAACACCCGGCCCGACCTCAAGCTCTACGAAGTGCCTGTCGACGACCAGTACATCCTCAGCCGTGTCGACTTCGGCAAGGGCTTTGTCGACAAGCAGTTCAACAACCGGCCGGCCGCCGCCCAGAAAGGCGCAAAAGGATTCTTCAGAGGGTCGCTCGCCGCCATGACCGGCCTCAGCAAGGCCCTGGGCCTGGAGAAGTTCAACTTCACCTACTCGCCCAACGGCTTCATGCAGATGATGTTTCTCGATCCCTACGGGTTCGACAAGAATCACTACGTCTTCGGCTTCGTCCGCCGCGAGTTTCTCGGCTCGGTCCGCACCGCCGTCTTCGACGTCCACCCCAAGGTCTCCGGCATGGGCCGCTTCTTCGGACGCGTTTGGATTGAGGATCAGGACGGCAATGTCGTCCGCTTCAACGGCACCTACACCGCGCCCACCCAGGAAGACTCCTCCAAGTACTACTTCCACTTCGACAGCTGGCGCATGAACGTGCAACCGGATATTTGGCTGCCCGTCGCGGTCTATGTCGAAGAGTCCACCCGCGTCGAGGGCATCAAAACTGTAGGCCTCAAGGCCCAGACCCATTTTTGGGGTTACTCGCTCAAGCTTCCCACACGCGATAGCGAGAACGTCAGCGTCAAGGTCGAAGACGCCACCGATACCAGCACCGACTCGCAGGATGTGGGCCCGCTGCAGGCCACGCGCGCATGGGTCACCCAGGCCGAGAACAACGTAATTGACCGCCTCGTCGAAGCCGGCCTCGTCGCCCCGCTCAATCCCGGCGGCTTTGAGAACAAGGTCCTCGACCAGATCGTCGTCAACCTGATCGTGCCCAACAACCTGGCCTTCAGCGACCAGATCCACACCCGCATTCTGCTCTCCGACACCATCGAAGCCACTACCGTCGGTAACACCATCCTCTTGAGCAAGGGCCTCATTGACACCATGCCCAATGAGGAATCGTTCGCATCCATCGTTGCAATGGAGCTGGCCCACATCGCCATGGGCCACCACATCGACACGCGCTATGCCTTCAACGACCGCCTCATGTTCCCTGACCAGGCGACCTTCCAGCGCATCGACATGTACCACACCGACCGCGACAACGAATCAGCCGCCAAGGAAGCCATCAAGTACCTCAGCAACTCCATGTACAAGGACAAGATGGCCAACGCCGGCCTCTATTACGCCGAACTCGTCGAGCGCGAGAAGGCTCTCAAAGGGCTCAACTCCCCCAAGCTCGGCGACTCAATGCTTAAGGAAGACGGAACCGCCTGGATGGCGGATTTGCAGAAGATGGCTCCCAAGCTCAACTGGGACGACATGAACCAGACGGCTGCCCTTCCCCTCGGAAGCTGGATCAAGACCGATCCATGGGATGACAAAGAGCACATGCTCAACGCCAAGCGCTATGCTCCCATGAACGCCCGCGACAAGCTGCCGTTTGAAGTCACCCCGCTCTTCTTCCGCTTGACCCGCTACGACGCTGCTCAGCTCAATGCGCCTGCGGTCGGCGCAGCTCCTGCTTCCGGTTCCACCGCTGCTCCGGCCCAGCCCGCAACCGATCCGGCCGGAGGCCAGCCCGCTGGCGCTCCCGATTCCACTCAACCGGCTACTCCGCCCGCGTCGGGCGCCCAGCCATCCCCCACCGCTTCGACGCAAAACTAGCGGGACCCTGCGCTCCGGGAGCGAACTCCGTCCTCTTCTCAATTGGCGGATTTCGCCCGCCGGGCGCGATTGTTGTTCTTCCCATCCGCCCCCGCGCTCGGGCTGATGCCTTCGGGATTGGATGGAAAACGTCTTGATGGATAACGTGTTCATGAAACGATTGCTCGTCGCCCTTTTCGTACTTTCGATCGCCGCCTGCGCGTCTGCCCGAGCCCAGGTCATTCCTGCCGCCGAGGGAAGCGGGTTCCAGCTCGCCGCGGGCGGCCTCGGCTCGGCCCTTCAGCCCGACTTCTCCTACTCCAACGGCGTTGGCGATAGTCCAAACCGCGTCTACGGCATTGGAACTTTCGTCGACTTCCGCTTCTCGCGCTGGATTCAACTCGAAGCTGAAGCCCGTTGGTCGGCATTCAACACCGCCGGCGAAGGCAACCGGGAAGACACCTACCTGGCCGGTCCCCGCGTTCCCATCCACGTCTTCCATAAGATGCACGCCACCCCTTACGCCAAGTTCCTCGTCGGCTGGGGCAGAGGCAGCGGCTTCCTTACCCCGTCCTCGACGCTTGCCATGGCCTACGGCGGCGGCCTCGACCTGCGCGTCACAAAACGCTTCACGCTCCGCGCCATCGACTTCGAATACCAGCAGTGGCGCGTCACCCCTACGCTCTTCCCCTACGAAGGCAGCGTCGGCCTCAGCTACCGCATCTTCTAGAACGCATCGCTCTCCTGGTGAGCCTTCGAGGGGCCGCTTTGTAACAGGGCATGGCTTCAGCCGTGCCGATAAGCCCAATCAAAATCCTTCGGGCTTCAGCCCCGGAGTTATAGCCAGCGGCGCCGGTTTCAGGACTTGAGGCCTGGGCATAACCCGCCTTCGCGATCTTAATAAACGATGCTGACATCGGTGACTTTCCACGTCGACCCTTGGCGTTGGACCGTCATCCAGACAGGGCCGTCTGCCCCGTCTTGGCCGTTCGCAGTCCGCTTAACCCAAAATCGAAAGCCGACAGAATTTGCATCCGATTCGGTCCCCGTCAGCTTCCAGGAAACAATCTTGAATCGGTTCTCCCTCTCACAGTATTGCTGTGCGGCTGCGATCGTGTCGCATCTCCCGAACTTAAACGCAGTAAGCACCTGGTCAGCAGTTCGTTCTGGCGCTCGGTCGCGAAAGGGATTCCACAGAACAATCCGCTCCCAATCCATGGGATCCGCGCACTCGCACGCCGCCTCCTCGTCCCTCGTCTCGATAAAACGCCATCCCAACCATCCCCCGAAGAAGAGAACGGCAAGAAGGGAGGAGAAGACGCCCGCAACAAGAACCTTGCGCCTGATCATGGCCATACCGAGCTAAGAATACCCCTGCCCGCTTGCTTCCGACATAGATGTTGCAGTCGTCCGCATAGCGGCAGAAGCTAAGTCCGCGCCGCTCCAGTGCACGGTCCAGATCGTCCAGCAGGATATTCGACAGCAGGGGAGACAGCGGGCCGCCTTGCGGTGTGCCTTCCGTGCGCATACTCGTTATCCCGCCTTCCATCAGTCCCGCCTCCAGATAACGCCGGATCAGCTTCAACACCCGGTCGTCCTTCACCTTGCGCGCCACCCGCGCCATGAGCACGTCGTGGTTCACCCGGTCGAAGAACTTCTCCAAATCAAGATCGACGGCCCATCGCTTGCCTTCCGCAACAGAGCCCTGGGCGGCCTTCACCGCCTGATGCGCGTTGCGTCCGGGACGAAAGCCGTAGCTCGACGAGGAGAACTCCGGATCGAACAGCGGTTGCAGTACCTGATTGAGCGACTGCTGAATCAGACGGTCCAACACCGTCGGGATGCCCAAGGTGCGTACCCCGCCTTGCGGCTTCGGTATCTCCACCTTGCGCACCGCCGCCGGCATATAATCGCCCGCCAACAGCGCCTGTCTTATGCTCGGCCAGTGCGCCTGAAGCCAGGGCTTGAACTCGGCCACCGTCAGTCCATCGACTCCCGGCGCACCCGCGTTCTTCACCACTCGCTCGTAAGCGCACAGCATGTTGCTGCGTTCCACTGCGGCCTCCATCAGCCGCAGCGCCTCCGGTTTCGTTCGCCCAACAGCCGCCGGGCAAGCCTCAGCACCAGAACCGGCCCCGGACAGGTTCCGCCTGCCCGCCTCCGCCCTGGCCATACTCGCGTATGCTACTGCTTCGTCGGCGCGCATCGAGGTCTGCTGTCCTACTCCCGTACTTCACGTTTGGCCCTTCGTCCCGCTCGCGCGGAACTACTATGGCCGCTGCTGACTTCTGGCGATCCTTCCCAGCGCCTCGCGACGCCGGTAGCCCAAGGGCAAACCGCCAGATCTCCCCGGGTATTACGCACTCACCTTCACGCTTATGCCTGTCGGATCTACGTCACGGCGTTCCGTGCAAGAATCGGGCTTTGCATCTATTGGCCTGCTCACCCCGCCGTGACGCCTCTATCCGCTTCCTGTTCGTCAGGCCAGCGCTTTGCCTACAGCTTCCTCCAGATTCCGCCTCGCGAC
>CAYWSR010000115.1:0-14573 GCA_964460385.1 uncultured Occallatibacter sp.
CAGGTCGGCCACTGCACTGCGCTGGCAGACGCCAAGGGATCGAAGGCCTCGTGCATTGGGATCGGACCCATCGTCGGTAAGTGCATAAAGATTGCGGAAGACGCCGGGCTGATCAAGGAGAACGAGGTTGGGATAACCGGACTCACCTTTGGCATCTCTGGCAAGGACGACGGGCGGGTCACGCAGATCGTGCCTGGGTCGGCCGGAGCGCAGTCCGGACTTCAGGTGGGAGACTTGATTGTGGCAATCAACGGGAAGCCGACAAAGCCTACTCCGGGGATGATCGCCGTGGAAAGGACATTTGGCGTGCGCGGGGAGGGGATTGACCTCAGGGTGCGGCGGGACAGCAAGGAACTGAACTTTAACATAGTGCGCGATCCGCAGACCGCGCCACCCGGGCCCCAGTCGGGAACAATTCTCATCTACGTGCACCCGATGATCAACTCAAAGGGGCAGTTTATTCCATGCATGGGGGCCGGTCCCGCAGGCCCGCTGGCGATTGACATTTGCTACAAGACCTTTGGCAAGGATGGATATGTCAAGGTGGGCGAACTCGGCACGACCGGGCTTCAGTTCGATCTCGACCGGGCGGACGCCGCGATTGTTACATCAGTCAATCCGGACAGTGCCTCGGCAAAGGCGGGCTTGCGGGCCGGAGACGAGATCGTGCAGGTGAACCAGACTCCGCTGGGGGAAAGCGTTGGAGGCATTCTGCCGGAGCTGCTCTTTGGCAGGGCTGGGGACAGCTACACTCTGACCGTCGAGAGCGGTAGCAGCACACGAACCGTCAAGCTCACCCTGGGCAAGAAACAGAAGGAATGAGTTTCTACTCTGGGTTGGGAGCCGGACCGATCTTGTGACCGAGCGCTATGAGGCGTTCGGCGCTGCCTGGGAGCGGAATCGGGTCAGTCCAGGTGAAGGATGGCCCTGCGGCCGACTGCAGGGCAGAAGCTTTCGACTCGGTTGTCATCAAGGCGAGCCACCCACCCTCGCCGACGAGGCCTGCAGCGACCTCGACGGCACCAGGCATGCGATCGACCGCGCGGAGGGCAACGCAGTCGTAGAACCGCGCTTCTGATTCAGCTCTGCCGGCGAGAACCCGGCTGGAGAGCCCCAGGACGCGGGCTGCCTCGTGAAGGAAGGCTGCTTTCTTGCCTTGCGATTCGGCGAGGGTGACGGAGATTTCCGGCCGGCAGAGCGCGATGGGGATCCCGGGAAAGCCAGCTCCCGAACCCAGGTCCAGCAGAGTGATGATCCCAGCAGGCAACGCCCTCGCGCACGCAATGGATTCAACGAAATGCCGGGAGAGGATTCCCTCTTCGTCTCGTATTGCAGTCAGATTGACTCGCTGGCTCCAGCGAAGAATAAGCGAAAGGTAGGCGGCGAAACGGGTTGCCAAAGACGGCTCGAGAGGAGCCATCCCGGCTGCTTCCAATTTGACATTCAGACGCCGGCAGACGTCCTGGGGAACGTCCTCCGGGCCGGAGTGATTTGGCGCGGCGACCATCCCGAGTTACACCTGCGCTACAGAGTGCTCGATGGTGCGTGGCTCCCATGCCGAAGCCGCGGCGGCAAAGGCCGTGAAGATCGCCCGCGAGAATGCGCTCTGCGTGTAGGTCCGCTCCGGATGCCACTGCACGCCGACAACGAAGTGCGCCGCCGAGTCGAGTTCAACGGCTTCAATGACGCCATCGACCGGGGAAACCGCGGCAATTAGAAGGTTGTCGCCCGGGATTCGAACGGCCTGATGATGGCTGGAGTTTACCTGCGGCAGAGGCCCCTCGGCGGAAGGAACCAGCCGTGAAAGCCGCGATCCGGGGGTAATTCGGGCGGGATGAGCATGGGCAACAGTGCGACCCGGTTGGTGATTCACCTGGGTCTTGAGGTCCTGGATCAGGGAGCCGTTGCACCAGACGTTGAGCGTTTGCGCGCCATGACAGATCGCAAGGATGGGCTTCTGGAGGTTGAAGGCGTCCTGCAGCAGGAGCTCATCGACGGCGGTGCGGCCGGGGTCGGCCTCGCCGCACTCGGGGATTGGATCTTCGCCAAATCTTTGCGGATCGACATCGAAACCGCTGCCGGGTAGCAGGATCCCCTGAACACCGAGAAGCAGCCGTGCGACGCGGTCCGGTCGCTCGTGCAAGGGAATAACAATGGGGGTTACACCGGCGGAGTGGAGGGCAGCAAGGTAGGGCGGTAGCGACCGTTGGTTGTACTCTGTGTCGCTGCTGGTTGGCTCGGGGATGGCGATGTGGAGAGACATGGATGCACCAGTGTAATGACAAAACCGGTCTCTGCGATAGAGGATTTCTCTCTTCGGTAATCAAGCTTATGCAACAGGGTGGAATTCGTGAGCCGGCGCTACGCTGGCGGGCCTCCGCATCGCCTCAATGGCGGCGCGAAGGCGCTCCGTGAGCTCATCCGTTTGGCGCACGGTCATTCCGGTTGTGTCGATGGGTTTGCCCACTCGGAGCGTAAGAGGCCCGGGGAAGAGATGGCGTGTGTGGATGGGCAGCAAATCGTACACGCCAGTCAGCGCGAGGGGCACCAGGGGAACCTGCGCTCGAATGGCGAGGAAAGCAGCGCCAGATAGAAAAGATTGCAGCTCGCCGTCTGGGGTGCGGCCGCCTTCAGGGAAGACAAAGAGCGGCGTCCCGGAGCGCAGCGCTTTTACTCCACCGGCGAGGCTGGAGAGCGAGGCGCGCGGATTGCGCGTGTCGATGGGAATCTGGCCGGAGCGGTCGAGGTACCAGCCAATGAAGGCAATCGGCCACAGCTCTTTCTTGGCCAGGATGCGGAACTGGAAGGGCAGGCTGGCGAAGATCACCGGCGTGTCCATGTAGGAGGTGTGATTGGAGGCGTAAACGGCGACTGGGTTCTTGAGGAAGTTCTCCCGGCCGTGGATGGTGACCGAGCAACCGCAAGCCCAGACAAGTCCGCGCGCCCAGAGGCGGGCGATCCAATGCTGAACACGTCCGCTCTTTTCGAACAGAGAAAAGAATAGCGCGACCGATCCGCAGGCCACCGTCATCAGGGTCATCACGGGGATGTTGAACAGGTTGGTGCGCCAACGGTAGTAGCGGGGCAACGGAGTGGGAGGACGGCTCACGGCTGGGGCCTCCCCGAAGGATTCTGTCCGGTCTGGGTCGTGGTGTTCGGCGCTCGGCCCTCGAGGAGCAGGGTCCGTGCCTCACCGACGAGATAGACCGATCCGGAGACGACGACCAGCTCGGAACCCCGCTGGCCGGAGTCCTGCTGGCTTGAAGCGAGAGCGAGAGCTTCAGAAACTGTGTCGGCGGTGACAAAAGTGGAACCGGTGGCTGCGGCTGCGGCGGCCATCTCGTCAAGCGCCGCGGCGCGGGCTGCATGGAGGGGCACCAGGATGACGCGGTCGAAGACGGGAAAGAGGATCTGCGCCATCTCGGCGATGGGCTTGTCGCGGAGGCAACTGAAGACGAGAGTGCGTGGCGTGTCCGGAAGGCCGGCACCGCTGAGGCCGGCGCGCAGGGCCCAGGCGCCAGCGGGGTTGTGCGCCACATCTAGAATCCACTCCACGCCACCGCGGGAGATACGCTCCAGACGGCCCGGCCAACGGGTCAGGCGCAGGCCTTCGGCTATGGATTTGGGCGTAATGGGGTAGTTGTGGGCGGTGGCCAGCTCAACGGCAGCAGCAATGGCCAGCGCAAGATTCCGATGCTGGTGAGCACCGGCGAGGGGCGAGTCGACCTGGATGGACGCGCCAAGCACCTCAACGGAATAGGGTCCAGCGTTGGCGGTTCCCATAGGAGGCATGTAGGCGGCTGCGCTCACGCCGCGCACGCCGAGTTCCGTGGCCACCTCGCCGATCACCTGGTTGGCTTCAGGATGCTGAGGGAGGGTGACGAGGGTTCCGTTGGGGCGAAGGATGCCAGCCTTTTCGCGCGTGATCGCTGCGATGGTCGAACCGAGCCACTCGGTGTGGTCGAGCGAGATGTCAGTGATAACGGAGAACAGCGGATCGACGATGTTGGTGGCGTCGAGCCGGCCGCCCATGCCCACCTCGAGCACCGCCAGGTCGACATACTCTTCGGAGAAGTAAAGCAGGGCTTGCGCGGTGAGCATTTCAAAGAAGCTGGGCATCTGCGCGAGGCGCTCTTCAAGGACAAGCTGCTGTGCTGCGTCGTGAACCCGGAAATAAAGGGCGGCGAAGACATCGTCGGGGATTTCGACGCGGTTCAGGCGAATGCGCTCGTTGACGCGGGCGAGATGCGGAGAGGTGTAGAGGCCGACGCGAATCCCCGAGCTGGTGAGGATAGAAGCGAGCGAAGAGGCCGTGGAGCCTTTGCCGTTGGTTCCCGCAATGAGAACTGCCGGAAAGCGGCGGTGCGGATCGCCGAGCGCGGCAAGCAGGATGCGAATCTCTTCGAGCGAGAACTTGCGCCGGGGCTGGCCGGGGCCGGCGTAGAGCTCGGGCACCATGCGGTTGAGTTGGGTAATGGCCTCGGCGTAAGACATGAACATTTCAAGTATAGAAGAGGGTGGACAACGACCCTGCGGGCGGATGTGCGGCGATTTGGAGCGGCGTAAGCCCCGGTCAGCGCTTGTTCCCGAGCTTCCGCATCTCCGTAACGTTCCTTTGAATCGGTTCGTCTGGCGGAATCACTGGCACCATGACACTGATCTGCTCCTTAGTCTTGCCCTCGGTTTTCTCCAAGAAGTACCAGAGTGCGTCAACAAGAATGTCGTTAATCGTCGTCCGCTTGCTTTTCGCCAAACGGCGGGCTGTGCCGATCCAATTAACTGCGGCACGATCTTCGGCCGTTAGACAAACCGATGTCCTTTGGGCATCGCTCGGAATGTGCTTCTCTCTTGGGCTCATCGCTCAAATCGCTTTTCACTGCATTATCGCATTGGTACGGAGCCTCGATTCAACGCTATGAGCCAGCGGTGATCGCAAATTATGATTCTGTAGGGGATTGGAATGGAATGTACTGGCTTGTTTGTTGCGGAGAATGATCTGTTTGAGCAACACCGTGACGAGTGGTTGCGATCTCACCCTGGCGAGTATGTTGCAATACAAGGCGGCGTCGTTGCCGAAGGGTTCTTCTGCACCTATGCCGAGGCATTCAGAGCTGGCCTGCGCAGATTTGGTGTAAGCAGGTATTTCCTTGTAAAGCAGATATTGGCGAGCGACCCCATATATTTCATCCCATAGGTACATTATTGCATTATAATGCATTATATGGCCTACGTAGAACTCAAGTGGGACCCTTTAGACCCTTTTGATCCGGGTCCGCGTATACATGTCGTCGTAATGAACACCGACGAAGTTATTCGAGATGGCCGTGCAATTGGGTTGGACTTCCCGCCACCTCATGCACAAACCGCGTTGCTTGATACTGGATCACCGTTCACGCTTGTTAGCAGAACATTTGCCAAAAGCGCGAGACTTTTTCAGACTGGCGCCGGAGCAATGTTAAGGACCTTGGGCGGCGAGCAAAGATGCGATGAGTACTACGGCACCGTCAGTTTCCCCGACACGAATCTCCCAAGAATCGAGGCTGTCCGTATTTTTTCCGCCGAATTCACTAGGGAGAAGTACTTCTCTTGTTTGATCGGACGGGATGTCTTGAAGGGCTGGAACATCAGATTCGATGGGCGCGCAAAGCGCTTTACGATTACGGCCTGATTCAGGTTCGACCCCTTGTCCCCAAGGCGATGCGCTCTCAGAATTTCCACCTGCGCTACGAAATCGATCTCTGGAACGATTCCTTCAGCTCCCCAGCAACAGCTGCGGCGCCTGCCGTGCGCTCTGCAGGCAGACGCGTGCCTCATCTTCTGATAGCAAACCCTGATGCACGGCCTCCTTGCCGGTGTCGTTTACCTGGTTGGCGACGCGGGGAAAGTCAGCGTGGGTGCCGGTGAGTAGGAGGTTGTTGTTGACTTCATGCAGGAGATTGCCCAGCGTGGCCGCATTCAGGTAGCGGGTGCGAATGAGGCGCGCCAGCGCTAGGCCCGGCGATTTCTCAGGGTGTAGAAGATGGCTGCGGCGGCGTTGCTGAGGATTACGGTCCCACCGATCTTTGCCGCATACGCACGTGGATTCACCACATCGACAAACGGAAACGTCGAGGTGAGCAGACTGAAGAGCGAAGCGCAGAACCCGGCGAGCGAGACCCACTTGAGCCAGCCGGGCAGCGCTTTGCGCAATGTCGTGGCGCCGACCAGGGGAATGGCAAACATGGCCATATACATCAGCTCGTAGTGAGTCATGCTGGCATTCGCGAGCACCTGAAAGGCCTCTTGCGCATGAACGCCCACAGTTGCCAGCACGGGCAGCAGCAGAACGACTCCCGCAATGCATACGATCGAATTCACCGGCGTTTTGAAGTGCACGTGCAAGCGCGTAAACCACGCCGGCAACAGGTGATCCCAACCCACCGCCATTGGCAGCCGGGTCGCTCCTGTGAACATATAACTGGCCGCGCCCAAAATCCTGAACTGCAGGAGCAAGATCGCAACGATCGCAACCAGGTTTCCAACTCCCGAAGTCCCGAGGGCAATGCGCAGCGTTTGCGGAATGGGAGCAATCATGTCGATCTTCCCGGGCGCTGCAAAGGCCACCACCGAGCCCGTCCCCAGGATGAACATCGCGCAGATAATCGGCGAGGCAATCCAGACCGAGCGCGTGATACTCCGCTCCGGCTGCCGGCTCTCCCCGGCAAAGATGGCAATATACTCAAGGCCACTCAGCGCGCCTACCAGCATTTGCCCAAACAGCGCCATCGAGCGCATGCTGCGTAGCGGCAACGCCAAGGCAAAACCAGTCCCCATGTTGACCCCTGAGTTTGCCGATCCGTGGTTCCAGTGCACGTAAGCAGGCAGTAGGATCAGCGCCGCAAACACCGTAATCATCGCCATCCCGCCGACGTTATGAATCCACTTGCCCCACTCCAGCCCTCGGATGGCTGCAATGGTTATCGCCGCCACGATGCAGGTGACAATCGCCAGGGAAGCCAGGTGATTTTCCGGCAACCACGCAGCCCTGGGTCCAATCATGTAAGCCAACTCGGTAGGAATTGTATAGAGGATCGCGGCAATATCTACAATCGCGTAGACCCAAAGATTCCAGGCTGTGAGGAAGCCGCCAAACTCACCGAACGCCCGATGGGCCCACACAT
This sequence comes from uncultured Occallatibacter sp., assembly GCA_964460385.1. Lineage (GTDB taxonomy): Bacteria > Acidobacteriota > Terriglobia > Terriglobales > Acidobacteriaceae > Telmatobacter. Next base: position 7,161 of record CAYWSR010000115.1, read on the forward strand.
AGAGTCCGCCTTCCAAGGGCATAACCCGGTTGAGGGCAATGACCACCGCGGCCATAGGAAAGTAGAAAAGCAACATTGCGGCTATCCAGGTAAGAGCCTGGCCCCGGCCCAACCCCGCAGCCACCCCAACCCAGGCGCTTCCGACCACGCAAAGCACCTGCGCCAACACCAGATCGCGCAGCCCCAACTGCCGCTTCAAGCCGTGTTCCGCAGGAGACGAGGACGACGTCCGGGCCATGGTGCGTTCATCTTCGCACAGCCTGGGTACCGGGCCGCCAACTCAAAGGCCGCCCGGAGTTCGCTCGCGAGCGTGTTGTGAACGGACTAATTTCGCCGGAGGGATTGAAAGTTGTTTTAGCTGCCCAGCAACAACTGCAGCGCCTGGCGGGCGTTCTGGAGGCAGAGGCGGGCCTCGTCTTCCGAGAGCAGGCCCTGATGGACGGCTTTTTTTCCGGTGTCGTTCACCTGGTTGGCGACGCGGGGGAAGTCGGCGTGAATGCCGGTGAGCTGGAGGTTGTTGTTGACCTCATGGAGGAGATTGCCCAGAGTGGCGGCGTTGCGGTAGCGGGTGCGCACCAGGCGCGCCAGCGATGGGGGCAGCTTCTGCTTGATGGCCTCCTCGAGAACCGAACGACACATTACGGCGCACGCCGTGAAAAGGCCGAAGAAGTAGCAGCGTGTAGCTTCGTCTAGATAGCGGTCGGCATCCTCAGAGCTCGGCGAGGCGACAACACATTCGCGAAGATGGGCTGCACGCGCGACTGCCGGCTCGACGAGCTCAAGCAACTCAAGAGCGAAGGCAGCGCGGAGCAAATCGTTCTGCTGGGAGTCAAGAGCGCGTTGAATCTCCTGCCAAGCGGGGGTTGCGGCGCCATTCGAGGCATGCTGCAGGCGGGTGAGCGAGGTGAGCCGCTGGCGCGCGTGCTGAATGAACCCGTGGCGCATCTCCTGGGCCAGCATCCGCCATTCGGTGACGAAAGCCTGGGGCGCGAGCTGGTAGCGAGTCCGGAGTTCGTCATACACGATGTCGGGCAGAATGGCACGCAACTCCTCGAATCTGCCGGTTCTGGCTAATTCGGCGATTGCCTCACTGAACTCTCGTCCGGGCGCTCCGTCAGCGGACATGTGGAGGAGTTGGTCTTCGAGGCGTGAAACATCGATGGTCAAAATTCGCTCCTCCGCAGCTCAAGTCTAGTTGTGAATGGGAGACAAAAAGCGATGCGACGTTGATGAGCAACAGTGACCTATTCAGCAATGGGAAGGCGAAGGTTAGGTTGAACGTGTACGGGAAACAACGATCGATTTGAGCCGAAATTCCTTCATGAAAAACCGCTGCTGTGGAAGGTGTGGAGAGCTCGTCTTCTGTGGAGGATTGGGGTGCCGGAAACCCTTGATTCATGCGGGCGTGGACATGCTTTTCACACAATCCAGCAGGTTTGCACAGGCAGATGTGAGCCCCCTGTGGGAAGCGTGGGAAAGAAGGGGAGAGTGTTTGAAGAGGAAGCAGGTTTTTCCAATACTCCAGAGTTCCACAACCGGGATTTAGAAATCCGCGCAGGCTGTCAAGCGCCACCAGCAGTGGCTCTTCGGGGGGATTTCCACTTTTCCTGCTTGAACTACGGGTACTACTGTTTTTTCTTTTATTATTTCTCCTCTTCCAGTACCCGTAGCCGAGGTGAAGATCAATGCAGGCCCAAGGAGGCAAGAATGGGCTGTCCGGAGTAGGAGCGGTTGGCAGAAGAATTCCAGCCGGGACTTTAGCTGGAGGGGACCAAGTTGGAAGGGATTGTTCGAATGGGCAGAGATTTCAGCGATTGTTGACTGGTTTTCCACCCGCAGGAGAAGGCAGAACGTGAATACAATCAAACAGAAGAACACGCAGGCACTTTCGCGTGGCCGCAATGTGTTGTAGGCTGGGGCCAACGCAGGAAGGTGCTTCTGGAGCGAGGGTTGAACTATGCCGATCGTGGAGACGGAAGCGGAGAAGCCTGCGGTGCAGGGGTCAGCGATGGAGATTACCGTAAGCCGGCAGGACCTGGTAAAGGAACTCACCGCGACACAAAGCGTGGTGGAGCGGAAGACCACCATTCCGATTCTTTCGAATTTTTTGATCGAGGCCGAAGGCGACCGGTTGAGCATCACGGCGACGGACCTGGATCAGGCAATCCGCACCAGCACGGAAGTGAAGGTGAAGAAGCCTGGCGCGTGCACCATTCCGGCGAGGAAGCTGTACGACTACATCAAGCTGCTCCCCGAGGGCGACATCTCCATCAAGCTGCTCGAGAACCACTGGGTTCAGATTCGCAGCGGCCGTTCGAACACAAAGATGGTGGGAATGGCGCGGGCGAACTATCCGCAGGTTCCCGAGTTTCCGTCCGTAGCGGTAACCAGCATATCGACCGCTGCTCTGGAGACGCTGATTGCGCGCACCATCTTCGCCATCTCAAACGAAGAGTCCCGCTATACGCTGAACGGAGCCCTGCTGGTGATCAAGGCGGAGTCCCTGGCGATGGTGGCGACCGATGGGCACAGGCTTTCGTATGTCGAAAAGCCCAACGAATCACTCGAAGGCATCAGTGGCGAGAAGCGGGTTTTGATTCCGCGCAAGGCGCTGCAGGAGTTGCAGCAGCTTCTCTCCGCCACGGAAGCTGAGAAGGTGGAATTTGCCGACGATGAACACACGTTGTTCTTCCGCGTGGGTCACCGGACGCTAAGTACCCGCAAGCTTTCCGGCCAGTTTCCGAACTTTGAGGCAGTGATGCCGCGCGACAACACCAAGTTTGCGGTGGTGCGGGCGAGCGAGCTGTCGTCGGCGATCCAGCGGGTGGCGCAGTTTGCCGATGAGCGCTCCGGCGCGATCCGCATGAAGCTCGAAGGCAACGAGCTGAAGATCAGTTCGAGTTCGACGGAGTCCGGCGAAAGCGAAGATACGATCGATACTCCGTACTCGAGCGATCCCATCGTTGTCGGGTTCAACTCGGGGTATATTCTGGACTTCCTGAAAGCGCTTGGGAACGAGGGCGAAGTGCGGCTCGAGTTCAAGGATTCGCAGTCGGCAGGACAGATGCGGCCCGAGGATCCTGACGCGGAATATAAATACCGCTACGTTCTGATGCCGATGCGCATCTGACGCTGCAAGGGCAGGAACCAAGGAAGCCAAGTACGGCCTGGCGTCTAAGCCAGGCCGAGCCATTTGCGGGGAACTGGGCCAGACAAAAAACAGGCTGATATATGGATTTTCATACCGCGCAAGGCCCATGGGTGTGGTTTTGAGGGCGTAGGGCATTATTTATCTTGATTATTATCAGGAAGTTATTCAAGATGGCAGAGTGGAAGGCAAGTTGCAAGACATCCGACAATCGATAGGACACGGGAGGTCGTGCGCATGCGAAGCAATTTGACGAAGCTCTTCTTTCTGGCGCTTGCCTTGTTGGTCTCGACCCAACTGAAGGCTCAGGACAGCTCATCCATGACCGGCGTAGTCACCGATCCTTCGGGTGCAGTGATTCCAGGCGCGAAGGTGACGCTAACCAATAGCTCAACTGGCGTTTCGTACACGGAGAAGACGGACGGCACGGGCACCTACCGCTTCCCGAACGTCCCGCCGAATCCAGGGTACAAGGCGGTGTTTAGCCATGAAGGTTTCTCCAATGAGGAGATCTCGAGTATTGAGCTCAGCGTAGGCATCACCCGTACGCAAAATGCAACGCTGAAGGTGGGAGCCACTACGCAGACGGTGGAGGTGTCGGCGGGCAACGAAGTTGTGACGCTGAACACGACCGACGCCAGCATCGGCAACAACATCAATGTGGAACAGCTGAACGAGCTGCCGATCTACGACCGAACCGCTGGAATTACAACACTTTTCTACCTGCAGCCGGGAGTCGATTCCAACCAAGGCGCTGTGACCGGCGCGCGCATTGACCAGACCGAGGTTACGGTCGACGGGCTGGACGTAAACGACGTCGCAGCCGGCACGACATTTGCAATTGTTGCCAACGCCCCGGTCGACTCAATCGAAGAATTCACTGGGACGGTTGCGGGCCTGGCCTCCTCGATAGGAACGGGCAGCGGCGGACAATTTCAATTGGTCACCAAGAGCGGCACCAACAAATTTCATGGCGATGTTAACGAGTACCATCGGGACACAACCACAGTGGCCAATACCTGGTTCAATAACCTTGACGGCGTTCCCCGCACCCCGCTGATCCGGAATCAGTTTGGCGGAAACTTCGGAGGCCCCGCCAAGCGAGACAAGTTGTTCTTCTTTTTCGATCTTGCCGACTCCCGCATCGTCCAGTCGGCAACCGCCGAACCGATTATTCCGCTTCCCGGTTTCCGCAGCGGGACTCTCAATTACATCAACAGTGGTCCCGGGTGCGGCGACAGCAGCCGCCTGAACACCCAGCCAGCGTGCATTTCCACACTGAGCGCAGCTCAGGTGGCCGCGCTTGACCCGGCCGGAATCGGCTTCGACCAGGCCGAACTTACCTTTATCAATGCGCGCTATCCCGCCACCGTGAACGATCCCGCTGCGGGCGATGGCGTAAATACGGGCGGCTTCCGATTTACGACTCCGACCCCCGACAACCTCATCACCTACGTCACCCGCGTTGACTACAATCTGACGTCGACGCAAAGGGTTTTTGGCCGGTTCACCATCAACCGCGAAAACGCGATTCAGTCGCTTCCCGAGTTCCCCACCGACCCGCTTACACACCCCTTCAGCGATCGCAGCTACGGATACGTCATCAGCCACGTCTGGACAATTGGCAAGAACAAGGTGAACGAGTTCTACTACGGCGACAATATCTCCAAGTACGATTTTCCAGACCTATACAATCCAACCGGGGTCAACCAGTATGGCTTGTCCGGGTTGAGCGGTCCCTACACGTCGTTCGATGGGCAAAAGCGCCGTGTGCCGATTCCGATCGTGCGCGACGACTTCAACTGGCAAAAGGGCGCGCATAGCTTGACGATGGGGGGCACCTTTAAGTTCATCAAAACCGACAGCAACCTGATCACCAATTTCAACTTCGTCGGTGTAGGTCTGCAAGGTGCTTCTTTAAGTGGCGGCCTGGACCCGACAGTCCGTCCGGCAGATATTAACCAAGGCCCCAACAATGTTGGAATCAACGATTATGACAGCCTGTTTGCCACGGCCCTTGGGGTGATTGGCGACATCGCGACCAACTACACGTACAACAACGCCGGGGTCGCGAACCCCGCGGGAACAGGCGGCCCTCGTGCCTACCGTTACTTCCAGACAGAAGGGTACTTCGGCGACACCTGGAAGGTGAGACCAAATCTCACCCTGTCTTATGGCGCGCGTTACCAATACTATTCGGTGCCATACGAAACGCACGGAGACGAATCGGTGTCGACTCCCATCGACCTGAACACTTACATCAACGACCGCCTGGCATATGACAAGGCCGGCAATATCAGCAACACCGGATTGCCGCTCTACTCCTATGTGTTGGGGGGCAAGGTTAATCATGGACCGAATCTGTATAAAGCGGATTGGAAAGACATCGCTCCCCGCGTTGCATTCGCATACACATTGGGCAACTCCGGCAAAACGGTGATCAACGGTGGCGCGGGCATCGTGTACGACCGTACGGTGATCAACGCCATCAATTTCCTCCAGGACCAGATCTCGTATCTGTTCTTCAATCAACAGATCAGTCAGTTCGGCTCAAGCGCAGGTGCAGCTGCGTCCCTGGGTGTCGACACCAGGGTCGGCGCCAACCTAGCTTATCCAGCCGCCTTAAATCCGGCGCCGGTAGCGGTTTCGACGCCCTACACGCCGTATGTCGATAGCACCGGAACTCCGTTTGGCCTGGCGGCAGGCGAAACCAGTTTCGTGATCAGCCCAACATTAAAAGACCCGTATTCGATTGCCTTGAACTTCGGCATCCAGCAGGAGCTTCCCGGCCACATGATCTTGAAGCTGAACTACGCGGGCAGACTCGGGCGGCGGCTGGTCGCGGACGCAGATGCTTCTCAGGTAATCGATGTGCCTGACTACACCGGCCAGTCCACCCAGTCGATGGCCAACGCTTTTGGCGCCCTGACGACAGAGTTGAGGGCCGGCTCACCCATCTTGCCTCAGCCCTGGTTCGAGGATGTTCTCACCCCCGGTATCGGAGCGGCGCTCGGCATCCCTGGCGTCAATAACAACACCCAAATGGTGGCCTATTTCGCTGGCCAGTATGCCCAGAGAGGGGACATATCCGATTCACTCTATGTACTCTCTTACTACTCTTACTTCTTCGGGCTCAATTACCTTCCGCCTAACATCGGCATCCCGGCGCAGTTCGGAACCAATGCCTACCTCACCAACATGGGCAATTCCAACTACCACGGAATGCTGCTCACGCTGGACAAGAACCTTTCGTCGGGGCTACGGTTCGAGCTCAATTACACTTGGTCCCACTCCATCGACAACGCCTCGGTGAGCGCCAATAACAATGCCCTGTTCACCAACAGCAACTTCATCTGCGATATTCTGAATCCTCGCGCATGTCGCGGGAGCTCGGACTTCGACGTGCGGCAGGAGATCACTTCGAACTTTGAGTACGACCTGCCTTTCGGGCGCGGCAGGGCATTCGCAGGCACGGCGCCGCGGTGGCTGGATGAGGCAATTGGCGGGTGGAGCTTCTCGGGCCTTCCGTCCTATCGCACCGGCGTAGCCATGAGTGCCTATTCCGATGCGTATCTGGCTTCGTTCGACAATGCGGATCCAGCGATCTTCACCGGCAACAAGGCTGATCTCAGGGCGAAGGTGAACACAAACCAAGCCAGCAAGGTGGTGTACACGTTTGCGAACGGAGCCCAGGGCGCGGCCAAGGTGTTATCTGAATTTAGCGGTCCGGTCGGACTTGAGTATGGGCAGCGGAATCTCTTGCGCAGCCCCGGAGCGTTCAATTTCGATGCAGGCCTTGGGAAGACGTTCCCGATCCTGGAAGACCGGCTGAATCTGAAGTTTCGCGCAGACGCATTCAACGTGCTGAATCACCCTGCATTTGGTACTGCTTCGTTGAATATCGTCAACAACGCCTCGGAGTTCGGCCAGATTACCGGAACCTTAAACAACGCGCGCGTGGCTCAGTTCTCGTTGCGCCTTGAGTTCTGAGAACCGACAACTGCTGCAACGGCAAATGCCCCGGACCCAAGTCCGGGGCATTTTGTTTGGGGCCGCGAAGAGGCGGAAAGGCTTGTGGGATCAGGAACTCAGGCAGCCGAAGAACCCAGGAAGTCGAGTGCGCGTTCAAGGTAGGCCTTCAGGCGATGGCGATGCACAACCGCGTCGAGGAAGCCTTTCTCCAGCAGGAACTCTGAACGCTGAAAGCCCTCGGGCAGCTTCTGGCGGATGGTCTGCTCGATGACGCGCGGGCCGGCAAAGCCGAT
>CAYWSR010000116.1:0-14554 GCA_964460385.1 uncultured Occallatibacter sp.
CCCCGCCCGCCCCACTCCTTCCCGAGACGACTGGCACGAGCCCCTTGGCTGCAACATCCGCCCGTCGAACTCCGTTCCCCTCCCCCAGGCTCGCAGTGCGAGCGCCGGCCGCAGACTCAATGCCACGCACCGTTCTCCGTAGGTGCAGGTCAACGAGCCTGCCAACCGGCGCTCCGCGGCGAGATCGAACGCCGCAACCCCTGGCGCCGCACCACCTATCGCCGCACCATCCATTCCCGCTGGCCCCCAAAGAGCCAGGCTTCATCCTGCCATCCTTTGCCCGGGCTTTCTGAGCGGATCTTCCTTCACTGCGCTTCCCGACCGCCCGGGCAATCTTCGCCCTTGCTTGAGATCGCTCGATTACGCCCCTGCAAACTGGCCCTGTAATACCGATTGCAGCCGCGGCCTATGCACCCGAATCCTCTCTTTGTAACTGATCAGGCCAAGGTCCCGGAACCGATTCATGAAATAGCTGACGCGTGATCGGGTAGTGCCGATCATCTCCGCAAGCGTCTCCTGGGTGATTGGAGGAATCATCGCTTGGGCCTCCTCTGGGTTCTCAATCTCCGCCATTAAGAGCAGCGTGCGCGCCAGTCGCTTTTCGCTCGAGTTGAACATCTGATCGACGAGGTCAGCTTGGGTACGCCTGCTGCGACCAAGCAAGTACGACAGAAAATGGTCGTAGAACTCTTGATCCTGATGCATCACCCGAATCATTTCGTCACTCTTGATCCTGAGCGCCGCGCATCGGGTCACAGCGATCGCTGCCGCCGCACGCACTCCAGGCCCGGTCTCCAGAGACTCCTCACCAAAAAAATCTCCGGGAGAGAGAAGTGAGATCGTGGCTTGTTTTCCATTCGCTGAAAGGACGCTCAACTTTACGCGGCCCTTCTGAAGATAAAAAACGCTGTCCGCAGAATCATCCTGAGCGAAAAACGACTCGCCCGGGTCCAATTCAACAATTCTTCGATCGACTCCGAGGCTCAAAAGAAATGCGGCAAAGTCAAAAAGCTCATCGCTCATCGCGTCCATAAGACTCCCTCCTTATTTCGGTTTGTTGGTTCATCCTGGGGAAGCAATCACAGTGGATTTGAGTCTTGCATGATCGCGGATCGAACTGCACACACCAACGTCCCAGACCAATACTGGAAAAGCTTTCTGCAGTGGGTTTCAGCATCCCGCCATTTCCCAGGGCACAGCTTGCCCGGGCCCCAGCGGCTCGGGGCCCCCCGCGAGCAGCCCCTCACAACGCGGCTCGGCGTCCCGTGATCAGCTGAATCAGCAACACAATGAGCGCAACAACCAGCAGCAGGTGAATCAGGCCGCCCGCGATGTGAAGGCTGAAGCCGAGAAGCCACAAAATCAGAACGATGACAAGAATCGTCCAGAGCATGACGCCTCCTTTTTCGTTTCATCAGTTGCAGGGGCATGAACCCTATTTGCTAACTCAAGCCCCTGCCGATTAACTGCGGGAGGCTCAATCGACCTCCAGCACAAGCAAACGAGCCCGAGCCCTACTCCGCGTTGTGCGCCTGCTCCTTGGCATTCCTCACCGCATCCAGGAAAGGCTGGGCTGGCGGCGTAGGAGCCACTTCGCCCATCAGTATGCGGCGCGTGGGGATCTCGTGCCCGTAGATTGCCTCAGTGGAATCGTCGTCACGCCGAATCGCGGCTCCATTCAGAGTCACGCCGGCAAAGATTCCCCTGGCGCGCGAATAAGTCAGTATCTCGGTGTTGAGCTTCCAGTCGGTGTCCGCGGAAGCATGCCGCCCAACCGGGCCCGCTGCCGCCGAGGCATCACCGCCAATCTCAAAATGGCTGTTGATGAGGTGGTCCATTCCTCTGTCGCCCTGGATCACCATGACCAGATCGATGCCTTCCACACCGATCTGAAATCCGAAGTTGCCGCCGGTGATCGTGAAGAACGCCGGTGCGCTCCAGCCATTCGCTGTACGACACGTCGCAACCCCTCTGCCATTCTCGGCGCCGATGACGAAGCCGCCCTTCAGCAGGTGAGGCACCACGGCGATGCATTTCGCATGCCGCATAACATCTTCAGGAATGCCCCGGTCGGGCGCGGCCATAATCTCGCGCAGCACCGCGCCTGCGTGATCCAACCGATCCTCGGTGGCTTCACGCGGTCCTGCCCAGGCAATCCCCGTCAAACTCAGAAACACCGCAAACAGAATCACTTTTTGCATGACTCTTCTCCTTTTCTTTTGGACTCGTGCTTGGAATCGATTTCTTTCGGAAAACTGCAACCGCAACCCTTAGCGATCAGCGCTGCGAGTTATGGGTCTATTCAACCCTTTGAATACCCTGCCCCGGGCTGCTTTGCCCCGGGCCACTCTGGTAGACAGGATCGAGGTCGCCTCCTTCGTGCATCTGCTCGGCCTCTTGCCGCCGCTTGGCTTCCTGTTTTCCGTCGCGCACTCCATCGTCGGTCATTTCCCAGGCCTTCTTGACTTTCCCTTTCACCTGTTCTTTTCCATCGCGCACTGCATCCTTGGCGGTGCCCCAGGCTTTCTCGGCCTTCCCCTTCACTTGTTGGCCAAGCCCCTCCATTTGGGCATTCGTGTCGCCAGTCCATTCGCCGAATTGGCGTTTGGCGCGCCCGGCGACATCGTCAATCGTTCCCTTTACTTGATCCTTGTTCATCTCATTACCTCCGGGGGATTTGCAGGCTTCATTCCTGCCTGCGTGTCATTGCTCGCAACTCGGTTGCCATTTGAGGGAATCCGCTCTCAACTTCAAAGAACAAAAGCTTCCTAGCCGCTTAGGATGGCGCATCAGCCCTTCGGGTTGGCCGTGTAATTCTTACCGGTTTCGGGAAAGATTCACCCTCTGCTTGCCCGAGACGCCTGCGCGCTCCTCGACCACCCGCTAATCTATTCATTGGCCCACTGCCACCGATTCGCACCATGGACTTACACGAAAAAATCCGCAAGCTCCCCACCCAACCCGGCGTATACCTCTACAAAAACGCCGAGGGTGAGGTCATCTACGTCGGCAAGGCCAACAACCTTCGCTCCCGCGTGCGCTCCTACCTTCTTGAAGCCTCGCAGGCCAACGCAAAAACCGGCTCCCTCATGCGCGAGGCCGTCGATCTGGACTACATTCTCGTCGCCAACGAGCACGAAGCCCTCGCCCTCGAAAACAATCTCATCAAGCAGCGTCATCCTCGCTTCAACATCCTGCTCCGCGACGACAAGACCTACCCCTACGTCAAGCTCACCCTCGCCGACCGCTATCCAAAGGTCTTCGTCACCCGCCGCCTGCGCAAAGACGGCTCCGCCTACTACGGCCCTTACTTTCCCGGCAACCTTGCCTATCGCATCGTAGAGCTCATCCATCGCAGCTTCCTCATCCCCAGCTGCAAGGTCGATCTCTCGCGCTACCACCCGCGCGCCTGCCTGCAGTACTACATCCATCGCTGCCTCGGCCCCTGCGTCGAAGGCTTTACCACTCCCGAGACTTACGCCCAGGCCGTTCGCGACGCGCAGCTCTTCCTCGAAGGCCGCTCGGCCGACCTCGAGCGCGCCCTCACCGCGCGCATGACCGCCGCCGCCGAGGCGCAGCAGTTCGAAGCCGCCGCCCGCCTGCGCGATCAGCTCTCCACCGTCCATCAGCTCTCTGAAAAACAGCGCGTCGCTACCGCGGAAGAGAGCGACGATGCAGACGTCTTCGGTTATCACTTTGAAGCAGGCTCGCTCGCCGTCAACCTCTTCCACGTCCGCGAAGGCAAAATCGTCGACCGCCGCGAATTCTTCTGGGACGACCTGCCCGAACTCATAGAACCCGCAGAAGGCTCGAGTTCTGAAGCCTCAACTTTCAGCGCTTCCGATTCAGAAAAAAGAGCACTGTATCAGGGCACGACTTCAGTCGTGCCGAAAAAGAACCATAAAAATGCGGGGGCTTTAGCCCCTGAGGGAAATGCTGATCAGCCAACCACCCCGGATGTCCCATCCATTCCGCGGGCTCTTCTGAGAAAAAATGCGGAATTGGTGGGAGACCAACAACCCGACACCCTAGACCCTAGACCCGAGACCCTAGACCCTACGCCCGACACCCAATCCGGCCCCCACGAAGCGCTGTCCGCCCTCCTCAAGCAGCTCTACATCGATCAGCACTACGTCCCCCGCACCATCCTCGTCCCCGTCGACTTCGCTGACCGCGACACTCTCGCCGCCCTCCTCACCGAGCGCACCGGCCATCGCATCGAGATTGCCGTTCCCCAGCGCGGAGAAAAGCGCTCCCTCGTCGACCTTGCCGGCCAGAACGCGAAGCAATCCTACATTCAGCGTTTCCGCGTCCTCGAGCCCTCGCGCAAGGCCATCCAGGAAGCCCTCGCCGACACCCTCATGCTCCCCGAACTGCCCCGCCGCATCGAGTGCTTCGACATCTCCCACATCCAGGGCGCTGAAACCGTTGCATCTCTCGTCGTCTGGGAAGACGGCAAGATGAACAAGCAGCTCTACCGCAAATTCCAGATCAAGACCGTCGAGGGCGTCGACGATTTTGCCTCCATGCGCGAAGTCGTCTTCCGCCGCTACCGCCGCCTCCTCGAAAAAATAAGCGGGGAGTCCGATTTGCAACCTAACCGAGTTCCCAGCGGACTTCATGCGGTTCCAAGTGGAGTTGACCTGCAGGTTCACGCCCACGACTCCACAGCTTCTCAACAAGCTCTTCATATTTTGAGTGGGATTATTCAGCTTGGTCGCGCTGCTGCAACCGCAATTGAAAGGGAAACATCAGCCTCTGACGAGCCAGTCGTAGAATCCCAATCGAACTCCGCCCCTCAATCGCGCGCCGACAAGGAACCCTCCACACTCCCCTCGCTCATCCTCGTCGACGGCGGCCTCGGCCAGCTCCATGCTGCCGCCGAAGCTCTCGAAGAACTCGGACTGACCACGCAGCCCCTCGCCTCCATCGCCAAGAAGGAAGAGGTCATCTACCTCTACGGCCAGGAAGACGACCCCATCGTCCTCGACCGTCGCTCGCCCGTCCTCCATCTCATCCAGGTCATCCGCGACGAGAGCCATCGCTTCGCCGTCGGCTATCACCGCCAGCGCCGGGCCATGCGCGACCGCGACTCCGAGCTGAACAACATTCCCGGCGTCGGCCCGCAAACCCGCCAGCGCCTCCTCACCCACTTCGGCTCCCTCCGCGACATCCAGAACGCCACCGCCGAATCCCTCGCCGCCGTCGTCCCCCGCAAAACCGCCAACGCCGTCTGGAAGTACTTCCACGAGCCACAACCCGCGTCTTGACTCCATCCCCAATGGTTTAGAATGTGCAAATCACCAATCCTTTCACCAAATAGGTGATAAAATAGGTGACACGGAGGAGAACATGCGAGCAACAGTTGCACTTGACGACGAGTTAGTCCGCCAAGCCCAGGAGATGACCGGTGTAGCAGAGAGGACTGCATTGCTCCGCGAAGCTCTCAAAGCTCTAATCGAGAGGGAAGCCGGCCGCCGCCTTGTCCTGCTGGGAGGAACGATGCCGGACCTCAAATACATCAAGCGGCTGCGAGTAGATGAACTGTGATCCTCGCCGACACCACTGTCTGGATTGATCACTTCGTCTCAGCAGACCAGGACCTGGCCCGGCAAATTGCAAATCGACAAATCCTCATGCACCCGATGGTTGTGGCAGAGCTTGCCCTCGGGTCGCTGCGAGACCGTGTGAATTCCCTCGCATATCTTGACCGGCTGCCGACAGTGCGCGTTGCGCAACTGAGCGATGTCCGCCTTATGATCGAAGCCCACTCTCTATATTCCCGTGGAATCGGCCTGACCGACGCTCACCTCATAGCCGCCCTACTTCTCAGTCCTCCAGCGCTGCTCTGGACCCGCGACAAGCGCCTCCGCAATGTCGCCGAATCCCTCGGCATCCACGCCAATCTTCCCTGATTCCTTCCGCATGCCGCATTGTCTTTCACCCGCCAGCGCCTCCTCACTCACTTCGGCTCCCTCCGCAACATCCAGTACGCCACCGCCGAATCCCTTTCCGCCGTCCTCCCCCACAAAACCGCCAACGCCATTTACAACCACCCCCACGGAATTCGAATTGTGTCCTGACCCATGCCGGTCCATCAGGGCAAATGCACCGTGAATCAATTAGGGACTCAGGCCGGAGCCGCTCGTCCTAGTCCGAAAGCCCTCATGTGGTTTTGCACGTAGCTTATGGATACCGAGGCCGTCATCTCAGCTCAAGTTCTTAACTCAAGATCCCTTGGCTTGACAAACCGCGACTTGAACTGTCCAACAGCGAACATAGGAGGGTATGCTCTTGAAAAAATTAGGTTGCTTCCTCGTTGTAATGATTGCCGCAAGCGTAGGAACCGTGGCGGCCGTCGGCCAAGAAAGTGTTTGCCCCGCCCGTTCCGTTCGAGCCGCGACCGCTACAGACGACTTTTTCTTGGTGCCGAATAGGGAACTCCCCGGAATCGGCACTCGCGTCCAGGCGGACCAATGCACTTGCAACGGCGCAAAGGCAACAACCCATGTGGTAAGTTGTACTCGCGCCGACGGCACAAAATTTAATGCGAACGGAACTTGCTGGCAGAAATATACCTTGAGTGGTGGGAAACCTTGCCAGCAAGTTTGTGATTCCGACTATAACGTTTGCAGCGGACACCCGGGGCATTGTCAATAGTCGCTGCAAAGACAATCGACCGGAACACTATGTTGGGCATTTGGGCATATCTGGTGCGCCCTGATGCCTAAGTGTGTGTTTTACGGCGGGATCCCAGGCCCCACGGCGACCGCTGGTGGGGATTAAGCACGCAGATCTTCGGGTGCTTCGACAGCCAGGCAAGATGCCTTTTGACTCCAGTTTCCGGATTCGCTGCTCGGCGCTGGGTGCGCCTTCTTCTCTTTTTGCTTGTTTTTTATTGTGAAGACCTAGAGTCAATGTTCGTTGAAAAGGATGTAGCCGTGAACTATAATTAACACATGATCGAGGTCCGCCAGACCGACCTCTTCGCCAAGTGGCTCGACAAACTCCGCGACGAACAAGCGCGAGCTCGCATCCTCATTCGTATCCGCCGTCTCTCGCTCGGCAACTTCGGAGACGTCAAACCGGTCGGCGAAGGTGTAAGCGAGTTGCGCATCGATTATGGCCCCGGCTATCGGGCTTATTACGTTCAAATCAGAAATCAGTTGGTTCTCCTCCTCATCGGAGGCACCAAGAAGACGCAAGACTCAGACATTGCCAAAGCAAAGCAGCTTGCAAAGGAGGCTCAAAATGTCCCTTAAAACAACCCTCTGGGATCCCACCAAATACCTCGACAGTCCCGAATCCATCGCCGCCTATCTTGAGGCCGCCTTTGAGGACGGCGACCCATCCCTCATCGCCACCGCCCTCGGAGATATTGCCCGCGCCATCGGCATGACCCAACTCGCCTCGCAAGCTGGCGTTACACGCGAGGCTCTCTACAAGGCTCTTTCCCCTACCGGCGATCCCCGCCTCTCGACGCTCCTCGGCGTCATCAGGGCTCTCGGCCTCAAGCTCACCCCCCACGCCGCCTGACCCAAGGACCATTCCCGCCCGCCCGCCCCACCGCAGTCGTCCGCCCCGCGCCGCGCCGCGCCTGAGCGATTCTGCACAGCGCACTCCGCCCAACGTGTTCGATCCTGAAGCTGACCCACGAAGCAGGAGTTCACCACGCTCCCCGCTCGGGCCTGCACTGATCAGCCCGGACTAACCAGCCCGGGCTAATCCAAGGACCAACATGAAAGCCGCTCATCTGCTCGTTGCCGCCGTGGTTCTCGCCATCCTCGCTCCCGTCTACGCATGCCGCGACTTCGGCGGCAAGTCCCCTGACGTCTCGGATGCTGTCCGCAAATCTCTCGATCAGCAGGGCCTCAAAGATGTCACCGTTGCGCAGGATCGCGACAAAGGCATCGTCACCCTGGGCGGTCAGGTCGCCTCTGACCAGCAGAAGGCTCAGGCCGAATCGATCGCCAACTCCCTTGCCGGCGGACAGGTCGTCGCCGACCAGATCGCCGTCGTCGCCCCCGGCACGGGCAAGGAAGTCGGCGCCATCAACTCCGACCTCGACCAGGGCATTGAGAAGAACCTCGACGCCGCGCTCATCCAGAACAAGATGCACGAGGACGTCGCCTACGCGGTCAAAAATGGCGTCGTCACCCTCAGCGGCGAAGTGAACTCCGACTCCGAGCGCACCGGCGCTGAAACCATCGCAACCGCCGTGCCCAACGTTCATCAGGTCGTCAACGTCCTCCAGGTTGTCAAGAATCGCAAAGCCAGCTCTGGCCTGTAGCATCCATGTCCCCTCAACCGCACCTCGGAGACCATCCAAATGTCCAATCCATCCGCAACCCTCCTCAATCTCGAAGACTCCCTCCGCACCGTCATCGACTGCCTCCTCGACGGCCAGAAAGGCCTCAGGAAAATTGGCGAGGAACTCAGTGATCCCACCCTCAAGCTCTACTTCCTCGATGAATCGCTGGTGCGCGCGGAGTTTCGCGGCGCACTCGAATCCATCCTTCACCACGAGGGCGTTCACGACATCGCAGAGAGCGGAACCGTCTCCGCAACCCTGAATCGAGTATGGGCCGAGATCAAAGCCAAACTCGGCGGCGGCGATCGGTCGCTCCTTGAGACCGCCGAGCAGGACCAGCACGTTGCCATTAAGGCTTACACCGAGGCTCTGAACCAGGAACTCCCCTTCCCAGTGCGCCAGACCCTCCTCTCCCAGGCCGCCCGCATCCAGCTCTTCCACGATTATGTCCAGGGGGTCCGCAAACTCAACACCGCCCTCGCCGCCAGCTGATCTCCAATCCGCTCGCTGCAAAACCCAAAGCGGCCTGGCCCTCCGCTGGCTCGCGCACTAACCATTCCCCTCCCCCAGCGTCCTTCAAATACAGAATGCCTGTGCTACATTGAAGCCATCCTGGGTCATTCGGGAGGTTTACCGTGCGCAAATCAGGAGTCCTCCTTGCTTCGCTGGCGCTGACCGTCGGAACGGCCTGTGCGCAGCAGGAGTTGCCGCCATCCGCCGATCAGGGGCCGATGCACATTCAGCAGGCTCCGCCCCGGCCTGACAAGGACGGGGTCTATGCCGTCGTCCCCGGCGTCGTAATCCCGCTCGTGCTCGACCGGGTGTCTGCCGTCTACCCTGCCGATGCCGCCCCCGGCCAGATCGATGGCTTTTCCCTGCTCAGCTTTGTCGTCGATTCCAACGGAACAGTCTCAGGCATCGAGGTGCAGCAATCCCATGGCGCCGCATTCGACGCCGCTGCAATTGAGGCGATCAAGCAAACAAAATTTCAATCTGGAACCCTCGACGGCAAGCCGGTTCCCGTCCGCATCTATGCCCGGACTCGCTTCTTTGAAGATGGCCGGCCGGCGTTTCCAAGGATCATCGCGCGTCTCCAGACAATGGGCGGATTGGGGCAGCGCCCGTTAGGAAGCGCTCTGGCATCCCGTCCCTACGACAAGCCGCCCGTCGCCACCTACTCACCCGCTGCCGAGTATTCCGAGCAGGCCCGAGCGGCCAAGTTCAATGGCGTTGTCATCGTCTCCGTTCTGGTAAACGAAGACGGCGTGCCCATCGACCCGCAGGTGACGCGATCGGCGGGCATGGGGCTCGACGAGAAGGCAATCGAAAGTGTCCTCCAATTCCGGTTCAAGCCGGCAACCAAGGATGGCGCGCCCGTCGAGGCCCGCATCATGATCGAGGTCAATTTCAGGCTCTACTAGCTGCCGCGCGTGCGCCTCTCAATCAACCCCGCGGCGCCCCGGAATGCGGTACGATATTGGCCATGTCCGGCATCAAAGCATTCCCCGTTCTCGTTTTCGCATGCACACTGGCCACGCTCCCCGCCCAGCAACCTGCCCAGCAGCCCGCGCATCCCGCCCGCCCCGCCTACGACGGCGCCGATGCTCCCAACGCTCCCTTGCGCATCTACATCGATCAGGACTGTCGCATCCTCCCCGATCCCCTCCATCCCTTCCCCGGCCAGAAGCCGAAGCCCTGGCGCGACGGCGCAATCTGCTACGTCGAGGGCCAGCATGTCAGCGAGCATCGCGAGGAACGCATCGACGGCCATCAGCTCCTCCGCTGGGACGTCAGCGTCATCGAGCAGACCTTCCAGGTCTCCGACATCGCCGACCGCGAAGCCCTCTTCGTCGTCTCCTACCCCGTGCAAAAGCCCTGGTCCATCGACTCTGACCCGCAGCCTGTGCGCTACGAGGGCAATAACGCCATCTTCCTCGTACACGTCCAGCCCGGCCAGCGCGTCGGCCTGCACGTCGGCCGGCGCATCATGAAGCCTCTCACGCCGAAGCCTCTCTAGCGCTCGTGCCTGCCCCCTTACTCCCCTCACCCGCACTTTGAAATACCGCTCCCGCCGCCAGTGCCACATGCCCTGCAGCGTAAAATCGGTATTAGACCCTGCAGGAGCCAATCAGTTTGCTTGAAGTCATGTCGTTGCCCGAAGCCCCCTCATCAACCGAAGTGAATTCGCCCATTCCCGGGCGAACATCTCTTCGCTCCGCTCTCATCTTTGCCGCCCCGTTTGCCGCCGCCATATTCCTCATCCATCTATTCAGCTCACTCTGGGGCATGCACCTCGGCTACGGCTACTTCCGCGACGATATGTACTTCCTCATCTGCGGTCGCCATCTCGCCTGGGGTTACGTGGACCTGGCCCCCATGGTTGCTCTGCAGGCGCGCCTCGCAGAAATGCTCTTCGGCACGTCGCCCACCGGCGTGCGCATCTTCAGCTTTGCCGCCCATGGCCTCACCGTATTGCTCACCGGCCTGCTCACCCGCCAGTTTGGCGGACGCCGCCCCGCGCAGGCCCTGGCCATGGCCGCCGTCATCGTTGCCCCCGTGTTCCTCGGCACCGGCAACTTCCTCACCATGAATTCCTTCGAGCCCTGCTTCTGGATGGGCTCCATGCTCGTGCTGCTGCGCATCGCCGATGGCTCCGCTCACCCGCGCGCCTGGCTGCTCTTCGGCCTCATCGCCGGCCTGGGACTCGAAAACAAGCACTCCACCGTCTTCTTTCTCATCGCCGTCCTGCTGGGCCTGCTCCTCACCCCTCAGCGCCGTCTGCTCGCCTCGGGTTACTGCGCCGCCGGCATCGCAGTCATCATCCTCGTCGCCCTCCCCAACTTCCTTTGGCAGTGGGCCCACCACTTCCCCACCTATGAGTTCCTCCACAACATCGGCCAGTCCGACAAGAATCTCCGCCGCTCACCCATCATCTTTCTCTACGAACAGATCAAGATCCTTCTCTTCTCCACTGCTCCCATCTGGATCGGCGGCATCGTCTGGCTTGGCTTCTCTGCGCGTGCCCGCGCATGGCGCTTTGTTGCCGTCACCTACATCGTCTTTCTCACCGTGATGATCGCCATGAACGCCAAGCATTACTACCTGGCGCCCATCTACCCCGTCCTCTTTGCCGCCGGCGCCGTCGGCCTCTCCCAGATCGCCCGTCGCGAATCCTACATCACCATCTATGCCGCGGTAATCGCCTTCGCCATCGTCTTCACCGGCCCCATTACCCTCACCATCCTCCCGCCGCAAAGCTACAACGCCCTCACCAGCATCTTCTATCCCGACTCCGTTCGCATGGAGAAGTACACCGCCCCGCTGCCGCAGGTCCTCTCCGACCGCTTCGGTTGGCCGCAGATGGTTCAGGGATTCGCCGCCCGCTATAACGCCCTCCCGCCCGATGTGCGCTCCAAGACCGGCATCTTCTGCTCCAACTACGGCGAGGCCAGCGCCGTAAACGTCCTCGGCCCCGCCTACGGCCTGCCTCCCGCTATCAGCGGCCACGTCAATTACTACTTCTGGGGCTGGAATAACTACACCGGCGAATCCATGCTCACCCTCGGCAACAATCCCGCCGACTACAAGGACCTCTACGACGAGGTCATCGATCTCGGCCCCTTCGACAATCCCTGGTCCATGGACTTCGAGCACCGCCACTACTTCTGGCTCCGCCATCGCAAGCGACCCTATGCCCAGGACTGGCCCTCGCTCAAGAAGTGGGATTAATCCGGGCAGCGGCAGGACACACGGCCACTCACAGGTGACTCGCAATTATTTGTGCGTTAAGATTCCATCGCCAACCTTTATCGAAAGAACTATCCCATATGGGCTTGGGGGGAGCATGAGTTCGAGCAGCAACCCTGGCAGAGTCGCAGGATTCCTCTATCTGCTGCTTGGCTTCTCAGTGTTCCGCCCGATTTATGTGCAGGGGGCGTTGATCGTGCGCAACAGCGCATCCGCAACGGTGCACAACATCGCCAACCACGAGTCACTTTTCCGGCTAGGTATCGTGTGCGATCTTCTCGCCGGTCTGTCCTGCCTTGTCGTCGCACTCGCGCTTTACCGCGTGCTCAAACAAGTGGACCGAAATCTCGGCATTCTCATGGTGCTCCTCGGCGGATGCGTGCCTCTTGTAATCGGTTCTCTCAACTCGTTGAACGATATTGCCGCGCTGCTGCTGGCGCGTGGCGAAGGTTCTCTGTCAGCATTCAACCAGCCGCAACAGGCTGCGCTCGCAACCCTGTTTCTCCGTATCCACGAGTATGGCTATCTGGTCAACGAAATCTTCGCAGGCCTGTGGCTGTTCCCCTTCGGCATCCTGGTATTCCGGTCGGTCTTCATTCCCCGCCTGATCGGCGTCGCGCTGATGATCAACGGATGTGCCTATCTGGCCATTTCCTTCACCGGCCTTCTCGCTCCGGATTTTGTCGATCGCGTAACCCGCGTCGTTTCCCCCGCCCTCCTCGGAGAAGGCGCTATCGTGCTGTGGCTCATGATCAAGGGTGCCCGACCCGGGCCGCAACCCGTCGCCGCCATCTCCTCGAACGACGGCGGATAGGGAGCCGCTCTTCGACATTTGTCGCGAACCTGCAATTCGCGTCGCGGTCGCGAAGCCGGCCCCCGGTGAATGGCGCATTGCAATTTGCGAATTGCCCCCGCATTGCCGGCAACCCGGAGACCGAACCCCTACTCTGCGGTCTCCTCCAGAAAATCCCCCAGCCGATCCATCGCGCGCTCCCACTCCGGCCGCCGCGCGCCCAGCCAACCCCGCGCCGCATCCAGCCCCGCCGCATCGATCCGGCACGACCGCACCCGCCCCACCTTCTCCGTCTTCACCAGCCCAGCCGCCTCCAATACCTGCAAGTGCTGCACCACAGCCGCCAGGCTCATCTCCATCGGCTCCGCCAGCCGTGAAACCGACATCGGTCCATCCGTCAGCCGCTCCAGCATTCCGCGCCGCGCCGCGTCTCCCAGCGCATGAAAGATGCGGTCGATGTCGATCTTCTTTTTCTTGCTCATCTTCCGCATCTTCCTCCGCTGCTCGCGCAAATCATCTCGACTGGACCCAACGCCCTCTCCACAGTTAAGCGTGTCATCCTGAGCGAAGTTTGGTGCTACGCCGGGCCACCGGCATAGCGCCAAACGGAGTCGAAGGACCTGCGGTTGCTTTTCGGACGCTCTGTTCTCGCCGACATGCCAACCAACCCACCACTCGAACCACACGCACCCTGTGAACTGACAACCGATAACTGACAACTGACAACTGTTTTTCTACCCCTCCACTTCCTTGGCCAACTTCTCCAGCAATGACGTCCATCCGCCTTTGCGCATCTCCGGCCCGTCCGCCCCTTCGAAATACGCGCCCTGGTGCGTCAGGAACAGGTCCGTGCCCACGCTTGTCTTCACCAGCTCCACTGTCGCCAGCGATGCTGAAAATGTCCTTCCATCCATCGCCATCCGATAAGCCCACACAATCCGCTGGTTCGGCACGATGTCCTCAATCACTGACTCCAGCGTCAACGTCATTCCCGAGACCGGCAATCCCGGGCCAAGAATCATCGCTGACCGCTCGCCCCCGCCTACACGAAAATCCAATTCGTGACGCAACACCTCATGCTTCTCGCCGCCGTAGTTCCACCGCTTCTTGCTCGCCGGGTCCGCCCACGCCGCAAACACACGTTCCGGCGTTGCCTTGAAACTGCGCTCCAGGCTAAACGTGCTGTGAACCGTCTTTGTCGTTTCCATTTCTGTCGTCTCCATCTTCGTATTCTCCTTCTTCGATTTCGCTTAATAGTTAAGCGCCTACTTGAGTATTTCCGGGTCTCGCTTGATTGTCAAGTGAAAACTTAAGTATTTTCCCGGCCTATTCGACCTGAATATCTACCCACTGTCCCCGTGCCCCATTCATTCGGAGCCTCACCCCGAATGAGTGGGAGACCAGAAATCCCATTCCGTCTCGTGCCTCCACTCTTGATCCCGCCCAAGCCCCCTGCTACCCTCGCACTACCCCGATGCTCCAATCCGCCTCAACCCAACCCAGCAGCCCGCCCGCCGACCTGCCCCGCGTCCTCGGCGTCAGCCAGGCTACGGCCATCGTCGTTGGCACCATCATCGGCTCCGGCATCTTTCTCGTCCCCCGCGAGATGATGGTCGACCTCGGCTCCTCGCAGCTCGTCTACCTCGCCTGGATCGTCGGCGGCCTGCTCTCGCTCTTCGGCGCCATGACCTACGCCGAGCTCG
>CAYWSR010000117.1:0-14473 GCA_964460385.1 uncultured Occallatibacter sp.
AGATCAGCGGCAGCGGAATCCCCTTGGTCGGCACCAGCGACAGCACCACGCTGATGTTGAAGAACGCCTGCAGCAGGATCGTGGTCGTAATCCCGAAGGCCACCAGCCGCGCAAACGGATCCTTGGTGCGAAACGCAGCCCTAAACCCGCGAAGCCCAAGAAACGCAAACAGCATCACGATCAGAAACGCGCCAATGAAGCCCAACTCCTCGCCGATGATCGAGAAGATAAAGTCCGTCGAGGCCTCCGGCAGATAGAAAAGCTTCTGCATGCTCTCCATGTAGCCGCGCCCGGTCAGGCCGCCCGTGCCCACCGCGATCAGCGACTGGCAAATGTGATAGCCCGCGCCGCTCGCATCCTTCACATCGCACGGCGGATTCAGAAAGGCCCCCATCCGTACCCGCCGCCACGGCACGAAGAACAGCAAGGCTGCAATCCCAGGCAATGCCAGGGCCACGCCGCCCACCAGCCACTTCCAGTCGATCCCCGCCAGCCACAGCATCATCGCTGCCACGCCAAACAGAACCAGCGCCGTCCCCAGGTCAGGCTGCTTCACGATCAGCAGCATAAACACCACCGGAATCACGATCGCGGGCAGAATCGTCCGCCTCCAGTTGCGCATTGCCTCCAGGCGCGCCGCCAGAAACCACGCCAGAAACATCACCATCACCGGCTTCGCAATCTCTGAAGGCTGAAACGTGAACAGCCCTCCAAACCGGATCCATCGGTGTGTGTTGTGGCTGTCAGGAAACAGAAACACCATCACCAGCAGCAACGTAGTCACCGCCAGCAGCGGAAAGACCACCTTCGGCGAGTTATAAAAACTGATATCGATGTTCATCAGCATCAGCATGGTCATCGCGCCCGCCAGCGCCCATCCCGCCTGTCGCCCCACGTAGGCAAACTCCGAGTGGAAGCGCTCCTGCGCCACAACCGCGGATGCCGAAAAGACCATCGCCAGCCCCACCACGATCAGCAGCAGCGTGGTGAAGAACAGCCACTTGTCGCTGCCTACGCGTGCTGCCATGCTTTCCATCCTCGCCGTTCATCCACAAGGTGCTTGAAGGCGCGTCCCCGCTGTTCGTAGTTCTCAAACTGGTCAAAACTCGAGCAGGCCGGCGCCAGCAGCACCACATCCCCCGGATGCGCCGCCGACCCCGCCGCATTCACCGCAGCCGCCAGCGTCTCGCAGCTATGCAGAGGAATCATCCCGCGCAGTTGCGACTCGATCTTCGCCGCCGCTGACCCGATCGTGTACACAGCCTTCACCCGGTTCAGCAACGGCTCCAGCTCTCGGTAATCGGACCCCTTGTCCTTGCCGCCAAGAATCAGGTGAATGCCCGATGGAAACGCCGCCAGCGCCTTCGCCGTAGCATCCACGTTGGTCGCCTTCGAGTCGTTGTAGTACTCCACGCCATTGATCGTAGCCACATATTCCAGCCGGTGCTCCACCGCGTGGAATCCCTCGATCGCCGCGCGAATCGATTCGTTCGACGCTTCGGCCAGCCGCGCCGCACACGCCGCCGCAAGCACGTTCTCCACATTGTGCTCGCCCTTCAGCGGAATCCCGGATAGAGGCATGATCTTCTCCACCGCCGCGTCCTTCCGGGGCCGATACACCACAAACCCATCTTCCAGAAACGCGCCCTGCTCCACCGGACGGCTTAGCGAGAACCAGTAAACATTCGCCTTCGTCCGATGCGCCGCCTCCGCCGTCCGGGCATTGTCCGCATTCAGCACCAGGAAGTCTTCGCCCGTCTGCGCCGCAAAGATTCGCTCCTTGGCCAGCGCATAGTTCTCAAAGCTCCCATGCCGGTCAAGGTGGTCGGGCGTAATATTCAGGATCACCGCGATCCGCGGGTGGAAGGTGTCCGTCGTTTCGAGTTGGAAACTCGATACCTCCAGCACCAGCCAGCTCGCCTCTCTGCTTTGATCGATCAGCGCCACCACGGGCACGCCGATGTTCCCGCCCACCAGCGTCGGCATGCCGGCCTTCTCCAGGATCTCGCCCACCAGCGAAGTCGTCGTCGTTTTTCCATTTGATCCCGTGATCGCCAGCATCTTCCCCTTCAGGAACCGCGCCGCCAGTTCCAGTTCGCCGATCACGGGAAGACCGAAGCTCCGCACCTGCGCCAGCTCCGGCGTGTTCAGAGGGACCCCCGGGCTCACCACAATCAGGTCCTGCCGGCGAAAGGTCAGCAGGCCATGCCCGCCCGCCTCCACCATGATCCCTTCTTCTAGCAGCGCGGGAATGTCTTTGGCCAGCGATTCGGCGCTGCGCACGTCCGACACCGTCACATGCGCGCCGCGATGCCGCAGAAACAGGGCCGCCGCCAGGCCGGACTTCCCCAGCCCCACCACCAGAACCTTCTTCCCCTTCAGTTCCATCATTGGCTTCTGCCCTCAGCCTATGCGGGCCATCTCCGCCGGTCCATGTTTTTCACCAAGTGTCAGGGCACGACTTTAGTCATGCCGCAGGTGACGCAAAATCAACGAGGGCTTTAACCCCTGCGTCCTCGAACTTCGCCAGCAGCAGGCCTCTCCCGCTCCTCGGGAAAGCTCACTCCCTATTGTGCACCGCCGCCCGCTCTTGGCGGACCAACCTCAGCGCAGTTTCAGCGTCGTGAGTGCAAACAATGCAAACACCAGCGCCCCAATCCAGAACCGCGCAATCACCTTCGACTCAGCCCAGCCGAGCTGCTCAAAGTGGTGGTGCAGCGGTGCCATTTTGAAGATGCGCTTCTTATTCCTGAACTTGTAACTCCCCACCTGCAGCACCACAGAAATTGCCTCCAGAACGAAGATGCCGCCGATGAATGGCAAAAGCAGCTCCTGGCGAATGATGATCGCGACCGTCCCTATCGCTCCGCCCAGGCCTAGCGCGCCAACGTCGCCCATGAACACTTCGGCCGGGTGCGCGTTGTACCAGAGAAACCCGATCGATGCCCCCACCATCGACCCGCAGAAGATGGTCAGCTCACCTACCATGGGCATCCGCTGCAGTTCCAGGTAGTCGGCAAACACCACGTGGCCGCTCACATACGTCAGAACCGCCAGCGCCCCGGCAGCGATGATCGTGCACCCAATCGCCAGTCCGTCCAGCCCGTCCGTCAGGTTCACCGCGTTCGACGATCCCACCAGCACAAACATCACGAACAACACAAAAGGAACGAATGCCAGAATCGCCAGGTGCGGCAACGTCGCCGGCCACATGTGCCACTGCAAATCCGGCCGCCATGCCTTGATGAACGGAACCGTCAGCCGCGTTGAAAAAATGTTGAATTGCTGCAATCCCACCAGCACTGCCGCCACCATCGACGCAGCCAGCGCCTGAAAGAATATCTTCTGCCGAAATGTCAGTCCCATCGAGCGCCGCTGCACCACTTTGATGTAATCGTCGGCAAACCCGATTGCCCCGAATGCCAAAGTCGAAAACACCGTCACCCAGACATACGGATTCGCCGGATCCGACCACAGAATCGTCGGTACCAGGATCGCGATCAGAATCAGTACGCCGCCCATCGTCGGCGTCCCCGACTTCTTCAGGTGCGACTGCGGCCCATCTTCGCGTATATATTGGCCGATCTGGAACTCGCGCAGCTTCTGGATCACGTAGGGGCCGATAAACAGAGCAATCAGCAGGGCTGTACCGGAGGCGAACGCCGTGCGAAACGTCAGGTAGCGGAATATCCGGAAAGGATGAAAAAACGGAAACAGCTTTTGGTAGAGCAGCCAGTAAAGCAAGTGGCCTCCAACGCCGCAGCGGAATTCAGCTTGATTTTACAGGCACACGGCGCGCGCCCCTCGGAATTACCAACCCATGTGTCGCCCCATGAACCCCCTCATGAACCCCACAGCGCAATATCGCCCTGCGACAACAAGTGGGTGACCCATCCTATCGCGTAATTTGCGAAAGGGTGTGAACCCAGGAACCCAAACGCACCAACTCTCGCGGTCGGAAAGCTAGCGTGTATCGGACGTCATCGCTCCAACATTTCCGTCCAGCGCCACTTCGATTGCCCGCTCCAGGTGCACCCCGCGCGAGCCCTTCACCAGCACCACGTCGCCCGCCCTGATCGTCTTCTTCAGCCAATCGCCCGCCGCTTCCGCATCGGGCAGAAACACTGCCTCCACGCCGTGGCCGCAAGCCGCCATTGCCAGGTGCACCGCATTGCCGCGTACCCCGGCCACCAGGTCCAGGCCCGCCTCCGCCGCGGCCCGTCCACACTCCGCGTGCAGCGCCGGCCCGCGCTCGCCCATCTCCAGCATCTCCCCGGCCACCAGGATCCGCCGCCCTTCCGCCGGCCGCGCCGCCAGCGTGCAAATCATCGAGCGCAGCGCCTCGGGATTCGAGTTGTAGCTGTCGTTCAGAATCGTCGCGCCCGCCGCCTCAATCACCTGCCCGCGCTTGTCTCCCGCGCTCAGTTGCTCCAGCGCATGCACCGCGGCCTCCAGATCCACACCGGCTTCCAGCGCCACTGCCAATCCCGCCAGCGCATTCGACGCATTGTGCGCGCCCAGCAGCTTCAGCGTGAACTCGCCCTTCCGCTCCCCGGCCCGAAACCTCAAATGCAGCCCATCCAGATCTTCCTTCGCCTCCAACAATTGCGGATCGGCGCACGGCCCCGCACCAAAGTAGACCGCCCGCCCCGGAAAGTCCCGTCCAAATTGCGAGACATACGCATCATCGCAATTCAAAAACGCCACACCGCTCGCCGGCAGCGACTCCACCAGCTCGAACTTCGCGCGCGCGATCCCTGCCTGCCCGTCCGTAAAGTTCTCCACGTGTGCCGTCCCCACGTTCGTCACCACGCCCCAGTCCGGTGTGGCGATGCGGCACAGCGCGGCAATCTCGCCCGCGTGGTTCATACCCATCTCCACCACCGCCATCTCGTGGTCCGGTTCCAGGCGCAGCAGTTGCAGCGGCAGCCCGAAGGCGTTGTTCAGATTCCCCTTCGACTTCAGCACGTTGAACCCCGCGCCCAGCGCGGCTCCAATCGCTTCTTTGGTAGTCGTCTTTCCGGCTGACCCCGTCACCGCAACCAAACGCTTGCCCCAGTGCCTGCGCACATGCGCGGCCAGCGACTGCATCGCGACGAGTGGATCCTCCACAATCAGCAGTGGTGCCGCCAGCGCTGCATCGGGCAGCGATGCCACGCGCGCCCGCGCCACCACCGCGCCCACCGCGCCGCGCCCGAGTGCCGCTGCGATAAACTCATGCCCGTCGAGCCGCTCGCCCTTCACCGCAAAAAACAGCTCGCCCGCGCCCACCGTGCGCGAATCGATCGAGTAGCCGCTCGCCATCAGCGCGCCCGCATTGGCCACGCTCGCCGGCGCCTCGAGCACCGCGCCGGCGCCCATCGCCGCTTCTGAGAGGGTCAGTTTCATTGCCCCTCACCATAGCCCAATTCGCCCAGAATCCCTAGCGCAATCTGCGCGTCGTCAAAAGGCACCGTGCCCGTCGCAAGAATCTGCTCGCGCTCGTGCCCCTTGCCGGCAATCAGCACCACGTCGCCCCTGGCCGCGCCTCCAAGCGCAGCGCGAATAGCTGTCGCCCGATCCGGCTCCATTGTGTACTTCACGCCACTCGCCCTCAAACCCGGCTCGATCTCCGCCAAAATCATCTGCGGATCCTCTGAGCGCGGATTGTCGCTCGTTGCAATCACCAGGTCGCTGCCTTCTCCGGCCGCCAGCCCCATCTTCGGCCGCTTCGTCCGGTCGCGATCCCCTCCGCATCCGAACACCGTCACCACTCTGCCCTCAGTCTTCGCAGCCATCTGCCGCGCCAGCATCGTCAGATTCCTGAGCGCATCATCCGTGTGGGCGTAGTCCACAATCACGGTAAACGGCTGCCCCGCATCCACGGGCTGAAACCGCCCCGGCACTGGCCTGAGCTCCGCCACAAACCCCACCAGGTCGTCGAATGCAACTCCCCGCGCATGCGCCGCTGTAAACGCTGCCAGCAGGTTCAGTACGTTCACCTCGCCGGCCAGTCGCGAAACCACCTCCGCCGAACCCGCCGGTGTCTCCAGCTCGATCACCGCGCCTCCCGGCGTCAGCTTGTACTTTGCTGCTCTCCATTCACCCGCGCCAATCCCAAACAGCCGCACCTCCGCGCCTGCCCTGCGCGCAGCCGCCGCCAGTTGCTTCCCGCGCTCATCCTGCGCGTTGATCACCGCCACGCGCGGCGCGGGGTACACCAATCCGTCAAACAACAGCCGTTTCGCCGCAAAGTACTTGTCCATCGTGCCGTGATAGTCGAGATGATCCCGCGTGAAGTTCGTGAACACCGCAACGTCGAACGCAATTCCCGCCGCCCGCCCCTGGTCCAGCGCATGGCTCGACACCTCCGTCACCAACTCAGTCGCGCCGTGCTCCGCGCCCTCCGCCATCAGCTCGAACAGGTCGCGCGACTCCGGCGTTGTATGAATCGACGGTCGCACTTCGCCCGCCACGTGATACTCAATCGTCCCCACCAGCACGCTCGTGCGTCCTGCTGCGTTCAGCAGCGCCTCGGTCAGAAACGCCGTCGTTGTCTTGCCATTTGTCCCCGTGATCCCGGTCGCCGCGAGCTTCCGTTCCGGATGAGAAAAGAACGCGGCCGATGCCTCGCCCAGCGCCCGCCGCCCGTGTTCCACTTCCAGCACACCCACGTCCGGGGAATACACCAGCAGATGATCGAAGGTCTCTGCGGAATCTGTAATGATCCCCAGCGCGCCCGCCGCGAGCGCCTTCGACACGTAACGGTTGCCGTCGGTCTGAGCGCCCTTCATCGCCACAAACACCGCGCCCTGCCGCACCTTGCGCGAGTCGTACTCTACACCCGTAATCGCGCCCTCGGCCCGCCCGCCCGCGCCCACATGCGCCAATTCGGCAATCAGTTCGTTCCAATTCATGCTGTGCTTAATTCTATTGCTTGCCCTTCGTAGCCGAAGCTTTGTATCAGGGCACGGCTTTAGCCGTGCCAATTAGGCCGCAAGAAATAAGCTGGGCTTTAGTCCCTGAGGGAGCACTTCGTTCCCATCCGAATCGCTCCCGCCTACGGAAACCGCTCCACAAACTTCTCGCATCCCTCCATCCGCAGGGCCCGCTGCTCCTCTCCATCACTCACCATCGCTTCAGCGCGCTTCAACAAATCCGCAAGCTCCGCCTTCATCGCCTCATATTGGTGCACTGCTTCGCCTTCCTCGCTCAGGAAGCAAGTGTGCATCATCCAGCCATATATGCCGCAGGTGATCGCGTACGGTACGAACTGGCAGTCCTTCTCCAGCGTGATGCGCGCGCCCAGCGCGTGCTCCTCATCGCGAAGAACGATGCCGCCTTCAGAGCCGCGCTCAACCTTGGCGGCGTCTCCGCTGGTTCTGACTACGTCCCCTTTGTCGAAGGGATTCCAGCTGTCCGTCATGGCCGCTTCACCGCCCCTACTGTCCCGCCCGCACCACCACCTGCGTGCCCGCGGCCACCATCGTCCCCGCGGCAGGAGCCTGCTCCCGCGCAGTGCCGTTGCCGTGAATGTTCACCTCGAGTCCCGCGGCAGCCGCCTGCTCAATCACCTTGCGAATCGACAACCCCACCAGCGATGGCACGCGGATCTGCAACCCATCCGAAACAGCCACAATGCTGCTGTCCTTCTGCGCGCTCGCCGCCTGCGTCTGCTGTTGCGTCTGCTCACCGCTGCCCGCCCCAGCCTTCGCAGCCGCCATTCCCGGTTTCGCAGTTGCGTTCTTTGCTTCACTCACCGGTGCGGGATTCGCCGCCTGCGCCCCCGCCTGAGCTTGGCCCACCGCTCCGCCCCGCAAAGGATCGTCGCTCGGCAGATCGTTCACCGCCGCGTAGAGCGCATTGATGTCGCTCTCGCTCTGTCCCCCATCGTCTTCTGTTACAGCCTTCGGCTTCTTGTCGCCCGGCCGCGCCGCGCGCGCCTCGATGTCGTGCGGAACGCCCAGGTACTCCAGCACCTCCTGCGCCACTTCGCTGAACACCGGCGCCGACACAATCGCCCCGTGCTGCTCGCCCTGCGGAGAATCGATGATCACCGCCACCGCAATCTCCGGATTGTTCACAGGTGCGATCCCCGCGAACGATGCGATGTGCATCGTCTTCGAATAGAGATGCGTCTCGGGATCCACCTTCTGCGCCGTTCCCGTCTTGCCGCCCGACGAGTACCCATTCAGTTGTGCCTCTTTACCCGTGCCGTAGAGGACCACGCCCTCCATCATCTTGCGCATCTCGGCAGCCGTCAGCTCTGAGATCACGCGATGCGCCCCCTCCGGCAGCGGGTTCGGCAACGATTCGTCCAGCTTGAATGGCATCGGCTCCGGCGTCCGCGCCGCTTTCTGCCCGCCCGCGCCCGCATCGAACTGTCCCGCCATCAGCACGTGCGGCGGTAGATACACGCCCCCATTCGCAATCGTCGAAACCATCGAAACCATCTGCAGCGGTGTCACCGCCACCTCCTGCCCGATGGCCAGCGAACCAATCGACGAGCCGCTCCACTTCTTCACCGGCCGGAGCAGCCCGCGCGTCTCTCCCGGCAACTCCGCCCCGCTCTTGCTCCCGAAGCCGAAGCTGCGCAGGTACTCGTAAAACTTGTCCGGCCCCACCTTCAGCGCCAGCGTCACCGCCGCCACGTCGCTCGAGTGCTCCAGCGCCTCGTGAACCGGGATTACGTGATAATGCTCGCCCACGTCGTCGTGGATCACACGCCCCGCAATCGTAATCTGCCCGCCCCTGCAATCGATCGGGTCGTCGGGCTTCGCCACCTTCTCTTCCAGCGCCGCCGAATACGTTACCAGCTTGAACACCGAGCCCGGCTCGTACGCGTCGCTTACCGCATGATTCTTCAGCAGCTCCTTATCGGTCCTGCGAGCCATGTTCGGATTGAACGCCGGCCTTATCGCCAGCGCCAGAATCTCGCCGCTGTGCACATCCTGCACCACCACAGTCCCGTTCGCCGCGTGCGTCCGCTCCATCGCGTGGTCCAGTGCCCGTTCCGCCATAAACTGGATGTTCTCGTCGATGGTCAGAACCAGGTTCTTCCCCGGCTCTCCAGGATGATCCTCGTTCGAGCCCAGCACCCTCCGCCGCGCATCCATCGCCGTGTACTTCTGTCCCGGCGTTCCGTGCAACTCTGGCTCAAATTTCTTCTCCAGTCCGCCCAGCCCCGTGTCGTCCGCTCCCACAAACCCCAGCGTCTGCGCGGCCAGATCGTTGTTCGGATAGAACCGCTGGAACTCCTTCTCGAAATAGATCCCTTTGATCCATTTGCCCGGCAGCGCCTTCACGCGCGCAGCCACATCCGGCGTGACGCGTCGCGCCACCCACGCAAAACTGTTGCCCTTCGCAAAACGCGCGGCAATCTGCTCCTCCGAGGTCTGCGCATCCTCGGGGTCCGTGTGCACAATTGCGGCCAGGGCTTTCGCCGCGCCGCTCTTATCTGTGATCGCATTGGGATCGGCGTAGATCGAGTCCGCCTGCACCGTCATCGCCAGCTCGCGCAGATTGCGGTCGTAGAGCATTCCGCGCCGCGGCGCCACTTCAAACGTGTGCAGTTGCTGTTTCGCCGCGCGATCGATGAACTCCGCGTGCCGCACCACCTGCAGCCAGAACAACCGCCCCCCGATCACCGCCGCCCACAGAAGAAAAAACAGGCACACCAGCCAAAAACGCGCGCGCTTTAAAGGAACAGCGCGCGCCGTAGGATGACGAAAACCTGTGGCTCCAATAACTGTCTGCATGGCCGGGCTGCTCCGGGAATTGC
Organism: uncultured Occallatibacter sp.; assembly: GCA_964460385.1. GTDB lineage: Bacteria > Acidobacteriota > Terriglobia > Terriglobales > Acidobacteriaceae > Telmatobacter. Next base: position 9,761 of record CAYWSR010000117.1, read on the forward strand.
CTCCCGATATGAGTGTCTAGCGCGTCGCTGCTGGCGCGTTCACCTGCGCGATTACCGGTCCGCCGCCCTCGGCGCGCGCTCCGGCATGAACCATCTGCCCCGGCTGCGGCTCGGCAAGCCCCAGTTGGCGCGCCATCGTGTCGATGCGCCCCGGCTGCGAGAGTTGCGCTTCCGTCAGTTTCAGTTGCCGGTTTTCTTCCTGCAGTTGCTCGCGAACCTGCTTCTCCGCTTCCACGCTATAGCTTTTCTCAATCGCCGAGAAATGTTGCAGCCCGTAGATCATCACCAGGCTGAAAAGCACCGCGACAGCCGCGCAGAACGCGCGCATCTGCCGCGCCACCGCCGGATCCGGCGCCTTCACCAGCCGCGAGTTGTCAAAATGCTTGGTAAAGTAGATCTCCGGCGTCCGCACCCCGCGCCGCCGCATCGCCTGCTGCGCCATCAGCTCAGCGTTCCGCTCCCTTGCCCGTCCCGCCATCCCGCGCCCCGCTTCAAAATACGTCGTCGTCAATGTCGCCACTGCCGTCTCCTTCAATTTCAGCGGCCGGTGAAAAATGCCGCTTGCTTTTGCCCCGCCTCGCTCCCCAACCTCTCCCCTGCTCTCAGCTTCGCGCTTCGTGCCCGCGGGTTCCTGTCCATCTCTTCTTCGCTCGCGGTCACCGGCTTGCGCGTCAATATCTGCCAGACGCCATTCGTTGCGCCTTCCCGCAGCGCATCCTTCACCAGCCTGTCTTCCAGCGAGTGAAAGCTGATCGTCACCAGCCGGCCCTTCGGCCTCAGCAATCCCGGCGCAGCCTTCAGCAGCGCCTCAATCTCTTCCAGTTCGCGATTGACGTAAATACGAAGAGCTTGAAAGGTCCTGGTCGCCGGATGAATTCGCTCATTTTTCATTGTCGGGACGGCCGATCGAACTATCCGGGCTAACTGCCCCGTCGTTCCAATCGGCCGCCCGCGAACAATGGCTCTGGCGATTCTCCGCGACCTCCTTTCCTCTCCGTATTCGTAAACAAGGTCTGCCAACTCGCGTTCGCTCGCCTCGTTCACCACTTGTGCGGCGGTCGGTCCTGAATGCGAATCTGTTCGCGTATCCATCCGCATATCCAATTCGCCGTCCGCCTGAAAACTGAATCCCCGGTGCGCCTGGTCAAACTGCATGCTCGAAACACCGAAGTCGGCCAGCAGCCCATCCACCGTTCCCGGCTTTACTTGGCTGCCAATCGAGCTGAACGCCTCGCCAATCAACTCCACCGTCGGCGCCTGGCTGCCCATCTCGTTGGTCGCGCGCTTGAGTCTCGCTCCTGCCAGCTCCAGCGCCTCCGGGTCCCGGTCAAATCCAATCAACCGGCCTTCGGGCCCGAGCCGCCGCAGAACTCCCTCGGCATGCCCTCCCAAACCCAGCGTGCAGTCAACGTAGGTTCCGTCGCTGCGCACCCTGAGAAAATCAATCGCTTCCTGAAAAAGAACTGGCACATGGCGTTCCTGCTTCTCGGTCATGTGCTCCCCCTGGGGGGTTAGTGTTGCCTGGTGCTAAAGGTTCGCCAGCTTTTGGCGATCTACCGCGGTTACCGGCCGTGCTGCGAGGTCCTGCTTCAACATCTCCTCGTTCTTCACTTCCACATACTTCGTCTTGCCCATCACCGCCACCTCGGCCGTAAGCTTTGCGTCTTCCCTCAGCAACTGCGGCAGCGTCAACCGTGACTGGTTGTCGATCTCCACTTCCTGCCCGTAGTAGCTGCTCCAGTTCACGAGGTTCTCAATCGACTCGTCGTGAATGTTGGCCGCCAGCTTCTCCTCAAGCTCTTTCCAGTCCGTGAGAGGCCATATCTGCGCGCTCTTCCCGTCGAAGCTGGTGATGTAAAACTGCGTTACTCCTTGCGCATCCATCAGTTGCTTGAAGGCAGAAGGCAGCTTTAACCTGCCCTTCTCGTCGACCTTCGCTGGATGGTTTCCTCGGAACATTCCCTTGCCTCATTGCCCCTCGCCGCCCGTTTCTCTTGCCTTGTGGCGGCCGATTCTCTGCCTTCAAATCCCCTGCGGGGGTTCCCAGGCTGATTCCCCACCATCCCCTTGCCTCCCGGATTTCCTACCCAACCAGCGAAATCTCGAATAGACTCGAATTGATGTTTGCCTTGGCAGTCGGAATTCCTGTCCGGGCAGCCTGAAAATCACTTCGAAGATGACCAAAGACTTCCAAAAAGGTCCTCTTTTGGCCACTTCCTTCTACATCAGTCCACACTACCCTCGTTTTGGTGCCTCTGCAAGCGCAAAATGGCCCAAAATGCACCCCTCAACGGCCTGCTCTGTGGAATTCCCGCCAAGGCATCGCTAATAGATAGAAAATTTTTTGCTACCACAATATGTGGTGTTTACCCCTGAGATTCCCCCACCTGGACAGGTTCCAGGGGCTCGTGATAGGAGAAGAAACGGCGAAGACGCTTGGCCGATTCCTCCCACCCCCGCTCCACCTCGCTCCAACTTCAAGAATCGTAGCGCCGGTCTCCCGACCCGGGGTCCCCGGCGACAGGTCTTCGTCGCTGGGGTGGAGAGCGGTCGTCTTGAGGGCTTCCCGACCCTCAAAGACTCCGTCAGACCTTAAACCCTGCCTCGCGCCCTATTCATTCACGAGCAACTCGAGGAAAAGGCGGCCAACGGGAACGGCCTTCGACTACAATTCGTATAGGACATTAACCGCTTCCCCAAAGAGGCGACTATGGCACGTTCCGTCCGCTCGGAGATTGGCCGCTGGAGTGCCCTGCTCTGGCTCGCAGTCTCGACGATCTATCTACTCGTTTTGTCGGTCATGATTCTTGGCAATTCGCAATTCCCACTCAACCTCGGAGCGATCAGGACCACGGGCCGAACCGGCCTGTGGGTGACGCTGGCGCCCGCCATCGTTGGCTGCCTTGCATTCTTCCTTGTTTTGTTTCGCTCCCGTGCCGGCGCAATCCTTCTGGGCGCTTATTGCGGCCTCTGGTTAGCCGTCCTCGCCTGCGGTCTGCCTTGGGTCTGGAATGCCCGCGAGTCCTTTTGCACACGGACGGTGTGCATCACAACTCCGTGGATCGGACGGCTGCTCGTGTTCGCACTGATGACGCCGTTTGCGATCATCGCCTACTGGGCCAGGCATGAATTTGCCCGACTGCGCCAAACGTAGCAGAGCAACATTTCTGTGGCCAGAGGCCGGGTGCACATTCATTCCCCAGCCTTAACGCCGAATGGGTGGGATCTAAACTGACTGCCCCCTGGATCGGATCAATCAATCCGTGCGTTCGAGCCGGTTCGCCTGCCGTTCCCGCCCCCGCTCCGCCACAACCTTCAACAGGTAGAGGAACACCATCGCATTGATCACGAACAACCCCGACCGGATCCACGTGATGCGCCGGAACAGCTCGAAGACCTCCAGCGGCAGAAACGACCCCGTGATGATCAGGGTCATGTACTCGCCCCATACCTTCTCGAGATAGAGGCCAATGCCCTCGGCAAGGTCCAGCGCCGCATAAATAAAGCCCACTTCCCCGATCCGTCGCAGCATATGGTCGTTGACATCCGCCGCCCGTTCCAGCACGAAGTTCACCAGCTTCCCCTCTGGATTGAAGCGCAAATGTTCGGCCAGTTGCGACAGAAGGTCGCCCAGGTCCTTGCCCACCAGGCGCAGGGCGCCCACCCCGATGGCAATAAACAGCGCAGCCTGCGCCACCTTGAATGCGGCAATCAGGATCAGCCAGCGGTTATGACGCGGTTGTTTGCGGGTGTTGGTCGGTGGGGAGTCGATGTGGTCCTCGTGCATGCGGTTCCTACTGGCAATCGCTTCGCCAGCGAACCCTACTTACTACGTTAAACGATTCCGCCCCGTTCACTCGAATCGGCCACCTGCCCGGCAAGAGCCAATCCGTTCTACACCACTCACGAGCTCGTCCATTCCGGCGTCTGATCTGGCAGTGTCCGAGTGCGCGAAGCGCGTTCGCCGCACGCAGTGCCCGGCGCGGGTACGATCATTCTCATGACGCAGCGTTTTGAAACCAGCCAGTGGGTTCCCTACCCCGTCGAGCTGGTCTTCGCCTTTTTCTCAAACTCCGCCAACCTGCCCCACCTGGTGCCGCCCGAGCTCAAAACGCGGATCGAAGACGCCCGCCTCATTCCGCCCCCGGCGCGTCCCCTCCATCCCGATCCCGCTCGCCGCTTCTCCGGCGTTGCCGCCGGCGTCGGCTCGGAGATCCTCGTTACCATCTGCCCTCTTCGCTGGGTCCCTAGGCGCATCGGCTTCACGGTCCGCATCACCGAATTCGCCTGGAACAGCCACTTCTCCGACGAGCAGGTCAATGGCCCGTTCGCGAGCTCCCTTCACCGTCACGGCTTCGAGCCGAACGTCCGCAACGGCGTCGAAGGCACGCTCGTCTCCGACACCGTTGAGTTTGCTTTGCCTTTTGGGCCCATCGGAGGTCTTGCTTCAGGGTTCCTGCGCCGCCAACTCACCCGCCAGTTCGCATTCCGCCAACAGCGCCTTCCAGAAATCCTCGCCGCCGTCGCGCGCCAGGCTGTCCGCCGCGCCTGACCCCACTCCGAAGTCGACAATGTTGGGTGTCCACCTCTCGAATGCGCTCGAAGCCCAATAAGATGGACGGCACGAAAATCAACTTTAGATTTTGTGCTACTTCCGAGGGCTGCAATCCGTCTCGATCTTGTTTACGGCCAAGTAACTGACGAGTAGCCGAC
>CAYWSR010000118.1:0-14412 GCA_964460385.1 uncultured Occallatibacter sp.
AACTTCTGCAGCAGGTAGTTCTCTTCGTTGGTGGTGTGGTTCGAGCCGATGACGCCGATGGCAGAACCGCCGCGTGTGTCGCAAACTTCTTTCAACTTTGCGGCAGCGGCGCGCAGGGCGTGATCCCACGTGCTGGGCTCGAGCTTTCCCTGTGCGTTGCGAAGGAGTGGCGTGTTCAGGCGTTCCTTGCCCTCGACAAAGTCGAAGCCGAAGCGGCCCTTGGCACAGAGGAAGTCGTTGTTGATGCCGCTCTTGTCGCGGTTGTCGGCGCGAACGATTTCAGACCCGTCATTTGACTGGCGAATGCCGAGCGTGACCTTGCAGCCGTCGGCGCAATGCGTACAAACCGTCGAAACGTGCTTCATCTCCCAGGGACGCGTCTTGTAGCGATAGCTGCCGCTGGTCAAAGCGCCGACTGGGCAGACATCGATGCACATGCCGCACTGCTCGCAGTCGAGCTGATCGACGTGGCCCTTCCCGGCTGGGTCGTTGGGAGCGATCACAGAGCTGACGCCTCGGTTCTGCACGCCCAGCGCCCAAACGTCCATGCCTTCGCCGCACATGCGGACGCAGCGATAGCAGAGGATGCAACGCGGACGGTCATAGAAGACGGCAGGCGACCACTGCTGCTCATCGCGATGGGCCTTGGCCTCGGCGTAGAGGCTCTCGCCAGCGCCGTATTTGAAGGTCATGTCCTGCAGCTCGCACTCGCCGCCGGCGTCGCATACGGGGCAGTCGAGCGGGTGGTTGCCGAGAAGCAGTTCGATGGTGGCCTTGCGCGCCTGCGCAATCTCAGGCGACTCGGTGATGAAGACCTGACCCTCGGCGACAGTGGTGGTGCAGGCGGTCTGCAGTTTGGGAACTTTCTCCTGGCGCACGACGCACATGCGGCACGCAGCCTGGAGGCTGAGACCGGGATAGTAGCAGAAGGCTGGGATCTCGATGCCGGCCTTGCGGCATGCGTCAATGAGCAGAGTGCCCGCGGGGGCGGTGAGCTTCTTTCCGTCGACTGTGAAAGATACGTCTGCCATCGGTCTCCAGCGCCCCTAAATCACGGCCAATTCAACATGCTTTGCGAACGGGCAGGGCTTGCCGTTCAGGTGATCTTCAAACTCCTTGCGAAATTTCTTCACGAATGCGATGGTCGGCATCGCGGCTGCGTCGCCGAGCGGGCAGAAGGTACGGCCCATCATGTTCTCGGCGAGATATTGGATATTGTCGATGTCCTTGGCCTCGCCAAAGCCGGCGTGGAAGCGGGTGAGCGACTTCTTCAGCCAGTCTGTTCCTTCGCGGCAGGGGATGCACCAGCCGCAGGACTCGTGCTGGTAGAAGCTGATGGTGCGCAGGGCAAACTCGACGATGCATGTCTGGTCGTCGATGACGACAACGCCGCCGGAGCCGAGCATAGAGCCGGCTTTGCCCACCTGGTCGAAGTCCATGCCGATGTCGATCTCCTCAGGGAGCAGCACCGGGGTGGAAGAGCCGCCGGGGACGACCGCCTTCAGCGAGCGACCGCCGCGAATGCCGCCGGCAACTTCATAGATCATCTTCTTCAGGTTGTAGCCCATGGGCAGCTCGTAGACCCCGGGACGTTCGACATGGCCACTGATGCAAAAGAGCCGGGTTCCACCATTACGCGGCGTGCCAACAGCAGCGTAGGCTGCGCCGCCCATCTCGATAACGTGGGGCACTGTGGCGATGGTTTCGGCGTTGTTGATGACCGTGGGACCACCGTAGAGGCCGACGACGGCAGGGAAGGGCGGCTTAATGCGTGGAATGCCCCGCTTGCCCTCAAGCGATTCCATCAGCGCCGACTCTTCGCCGACCTCGTAGGCGCCTGCGCCGGTCTGCGTGATGATGTTGAACTCCGTGTCGGAGCCGAAGATGTTCTTGCCGAGGAAGCCCTTGGCGTAGGCGTCGGCGACGGCCTTTTCGACAATTTCGATCAGGTAGCGGTATTCGCCGCGCAGGTAGATGAAGCCGAGCCTGGATCCAATTGCGAGGCCGGCGATGATGGTGCCTTCGATGACCGCGTGAGGGTCGTGGAGAAAGATGAGGTGATCCTTGCAGGTGCCGGGCTCGCTCTCGTCACCGTTAACCAGGACGTACTTGGGCTTGGTCGACTGCTTGGGAACGAAGGACCACTTCATGCCGGTGGGGAATCCAGCGCCGCCACGGCCGCGCAGACTGGAGGCCTTCATTTCATCGATAATCCAGTCTGGACCCTGCGCGAGGCACTTCTTCGCGGCTTCGTAGCCGCCGAGTTCGAGGTAGCGATCGATTTTTGCCGCGCCCTGACCGAAGCGCCTGGTAACAATCTTGACTTCATCGGGGTGGGAAACGAGTCTAGGCATCCTTCCCCTCCGATTCAGCCTGGGCGCGGCCGCGATAACCGTCGAGCAGACCGGGGACGAGCTCAGGCTTGAGTTCGTCGTGGAAGTCGTAGTTGACCTGGATGGCGGGAGCCCAGCAACAGGCGCCGATGCATTCGACCTCTTCGAGGGAGAAGATGCCGTCTCGATCAAAGCCGTCGGGGCCGATCTTGAGCTCCTCCTGGAAGCGATCAAAGAGCTCGTATGCGCCGCGGAGCATGCAGCTGATGTTGGTGCAGACCTGAATGTTGTAGCGGCCAACGGGCTTGAAGCGGAGCATCGAGTAGTAAGTGGCCACGTTGCGGACGTCGAGTTCGGTGATGCCGATGCGATGAGCAATTTCAGAGACGACCGCGTCAGAAAGGTAGCCGACCTCATCCTGCGCGTAGAGCAGCATGGGAACAAGGGCAGAGCGGCGCAGAGGATACTTCTCAACCAGAAGGTCAAAGCGCGCGGCCAGCGCGGGAGAAAAGACGCTCATGGTTTCAGCACTCATGGCTGCGACTCCCGCATCAGGTCCCGCGCCCAACGTTCGGCCAGCATGTCCATCTCCTCAAGCCCTTCGTCGCTCACGAGCTCGTCCTCGCCTGTTTCGCCGCGCAGTTGGCCGGCCTCAGTAAACTCCAGTTGTCCTACTCTTCCATCCCGCCGCTGCCAGCGTACGTGAGCGCCGACACGCTCAAGACTCAGCCATTCATCCCCGTGCCGGACCAGGATTGTCTCCTCGCCGAGCTCGACCGTGGCCTGTCGATTGCCATTGAGCCCGTGCGCCGCGGTGTAGCTACGGAGCAGAGACGCAAGCGAAACCCAGAGCTCGACATAAGCCTTATCCCCGAAGTCATGCGAATCGGCCACGAATAATCCCCGGAACAATCTCCTGCGCAATCTCCGTCGAGCCTACCTGCGCCGCGTGGTCCGGAAAACCCTCTACCAGCGACTTGTAGGTTCTTAAATCCTGCGCCTCTCCTTCAATCACGTAGTCCGTCTGCCCAATCACAACACCCTTTTCATCGAATAGCTCGGTGTGAATCCGCGATAGCCCAACCTCTGCCGAAGTACTTTCCAGCGTCAACCGGCAGCACGACTTGCGCGATCCCAGGTGATACTCGATCTGGTCATCGCGCTTTTCTGGCCTGTGCGGACCCAGAATCGTGGACACGCCGCGCTTCTTCAGCTCCTCGTTGGCCTTCGCTATCTCCTTCCCCAGATCGATCTCCACTCTCCTGAAAAACGAAAGAAGATCCAGCTCCCGTTCTTTGTGTGCCGTAACCTTCGCAATCGCCGAATCTTGCCTCGCCTTTTCCTCATCGATCAGCTTCGCGTAATCCACCATGTAGTCCTCCGAGCTACCGATCAATCTCTCCTAAAACGATGTCAATGGAACCGATTACGGCGACGAGGTCGGAGATCATGCGGCCTTTAGCCATGGTTTCAATTGCCTGCAAGGTCGCAAAAGATGGGTTGCGCATGTGAACGCGATAGGGTTTGGCGGTGCCGTCGGAGACGACGTAGTAGCCCATCTGTCCGCGCGGGCTTTCGATGCCCTGATAGACCTCGCCGGCAGGGACGGCAAAGCCCTCGGTGACGATCTTGAAGTGGTGGATCAGCGCCTCCATCTGGGTCTTCATCTTCTCGCGATCGGGAAGGACGATCTTGGGGGCGTCGGCCTTGATGGGTCCCTCAGGCATGCCGTCGAGCGCTTGCTGGATGATCTTGACGCTTTCGCGCATCTCGGCGAGGCGCACTTCATACCGCGCCCAGCAATCGCCTGCGGTTGCGACCGGTACCTTGAATTCGAACTTCTCGTAACAGGAGTAGGGCATGTCGCGGCGGAGATCGAAATCCACGCCTGAGCCGCGCATATTAGGGCCGGTGACGCCGAGAGCAACGGCATCGTCGGCGGAGAGAACGCCCACGCCCATGAGGCGATTGCGGAAGATGGGGTTTCCGGTAAGCAGGTTGGAGTATTCGTCGATCTTCTCTGGGAAGATGTTGATGAACCCTTGCACACGGTCAAAGAAGTCGAGAGGCGGCTCCATGGAGAGTCCGCCGATGCGGAAGTAGCTGGTCATCATGCGCTGGCCGGCGACGGCCTCGAAGATGCGCAGAATGTCTTCGCGCTCGCGGAAGCAATAGAGGAAAACGGTGAGCGCGCCAATGTCCATGGCATGCGTGCCGAGCCAGATGAGATGGGAGTTGAGGCGGGTGAGCTCGGTGAGGAGAACGCGCATCCACTGCGCCTTCTCGGGGATTTCAAGCTGCAGAAGCTTTTCGACGGCCAGGCAGTAACAGAGGTTGTTGGCCATCGGGCTGAGGTAGTCGATGCGGTCGGTGAGGGGCACAACCTGCTGATAGAACTTGGCCTCGCAGGTCTTCTCGATGCCCGTGTGCAGATAGCCTATCTCGGGATAGAGGCGGACAACGATTTCGCCGTCAATCTCGACGACCAGGCGCAGGACGCCGTGCATCGAGGGGTGCTGCGGTCCCATGTTCAGGACCATGTGCTGATCGTGAGCGCCAAGGGCCTGAGGAGCCTCGAGGATGGGCGTACCGGCTGTCTCGGTCATATCAGCGGTAGCCCTCCACGGGGTAGTCCTTGCGCAACGGGTGGCCAACCCAGTCATCCGGCATCATGATGCGGCGGAGATTGGGATGACCTTCAAATTGGATGCCAAAGAGGTCGAAGACTTCGCGCTCGTAGTAGTTTGCGCCGGGCCAGACGGAGGTAACGGTCTCGACGCTGGGGTCCTCGGCGGGAAGCATCACGCGCAGGCGGATGCGCTCTTTGTGCGCGTGCGACAGGATGTGATAGCTGACCTGAAAGCGCGGCGAAGAAGGGAACCAGTCGACTGCGGTGACGTCTTCAAAGGCGTTGTAGCCCGCAGCCTTCACGGCGGCGGCAGCGCCGCGGATATGTTCCGCCGCAATGGTCAAGGTGAGCTCTCCGCGGTCGAAGCGGGTGTCGGTGAGGGACTCGGGGTTGAATGCGAGCACGGCCTTGATGGCGGGATGGTCGGGCAATCCTTCGAGAACGGCGGCCTTGGTGAGCAGATCGTTGGCGGGAGCGGACATATTAGAGGTCCCCCCGATCCTGGCTCCAGTTGAGGATGCCCTTGCGCAGGATGTAGTAGAGGCCGACCGCGACGAAGCCGAGGTAAACGATCATCTCCCAGAATCCGAAGAATCTGCCGAGACCAGGAGTGTGCGTCATTTCCCTGTAGATGAGCGCCCAGGGCATGATGAAGACCGCTTCGACGTCAAAGAGGATGAAGAGAACAGCAACAAGGTAGAAGCGGACACTGAAGCGGCTTCGCGCGTCGCCGCTGGCGACAATGCCGCACTCGTACGCGGCGAGCTTGGTAGCGGTGTTGCGATGGCGACCGACGAACCACGAGGCAGTTACCATCACCAGGCCAAGAAGCAACGCGGCCAGTATCTGCATCATCAGCGGAAGGTACTGCCAGTAATACGGAACGTTGGGAGCCATCGCCACCCGATCTCAAAAAAAGACGAGAAAAATTCCATCCGGTTTGCACGGCCGGCCTGCGTGGCTTTGCAACAGGATGCTGGTTTGAGATTAGGTTTTCAGCCTCGTCCCGTCAAGGTATCGAAACCCTGGATGCGCCCGCGCTCCGGGCTGGGAAACCAAGCCAAATGGAAGGAAACCGGGCAATTTTGCAAGGTTTTTTACGCAGGGCTCGCAATCGAGAGAGTTTGCGTATTAATTCAGCGGTTTGTGTAAGGCTGAGTAGTTGATGAGAACCGGAAAAGTGCCGATGGGGGGAGGACGGGCGGACGAATGGCCCGATAGAGCCGAAATCGGGCAGGTGGGACCGCGGTTGAAGCGTGCTGAGATGAAGGTGCCTCGATTCCCAAAATGAGACGCCACACGTTCTGGTTCGCCGGTGGGAATCGGTACATTCGTAACCTGAATTAATCTCTCCCGACGCCGAAGAAACAGGTGAGGATGATGGAAATGGCGACGCTCTCGACAACTGGATTCACCGTACCGGCGACAACGCACCCGGCAGTAGCGGGGCAACTCGCGCGGAGACACAGGCGGCAGATCACGCCGCAGGCGGGAAAGGCGCTGGAGAAGCTGGGCCATGCGATCGAGTACCTGACCGACGAATTTGTCCAAAGCGGCGCACCCTTTTCGGCGAGCAATTCGCAGCTCGAGGCTGTTCAGCTGCTGATGGCCATCAACCGCAGAGTGTATTTCGAGTGCCCGGAAGTGCCTACGCTGGGGGAAAGGCTGCGCAATCTGCTGCAGCGGGCTTCGAATTAGGAACAAAGGGGTTGAGAATCACGAGAGATTAGCACCACAAGCTCCTACCAAGGGGAAAACCAGATAGCAAGGCGATTTGCAGTACGGTGCCTACCGAAAAGGCACCGTACTGCTTTTTTTGTTTGCGGATCAGGCCCTGGCGGGGCGGCCCGATGACCCCGGGGACTGGTAGGGGATCGTGGAGCGAATGGTACGCTGAGGCGTGGAGGCGTGTTTGCTGCGCAGATTCGATTGGATTTACCGTGCGTTCGTGATTGGGACGGCCGTGGGTTGCTGCCTGCGATGCGGTGGCGCGGGCGAGAACGCGCCGGAACTCGATCTCAAGCCAGGGATAACTCTGAACTTCAGGCAGTTTTCAACGGGCAAGCCGCTGCATATGATGGCCTACGGGGACTCGCGCTTTGCCGATCCGGCCGTGACTTCAGGGACGAATCCGCGCGTCCGTAAATGGCTCGTGGATCGCATTGCCGCAGAACATCCGGCCGTATTGCTGATTACCGGCGACACTCCATTCCATGGGGCAAGCCTGGACGATTGGAAGGCGTTTGAGCAGGAGACCGAGCCGTGGCGCAAGGAAGGGATCCTGGTGTTGCCCACCACGGGCAACCACGAGGTGTATGGCGGCAAGGATCGGGGAATCACGAACTACCTGGACCATTTCCCGGAGATCGAACGGCACAGGAATTACTCTGCGCTGGTGGGCAACGTGGAAGTGATCTCCCTGGACATGGACAGCGAGGGCGGGAACACGGACCGGCAGGTGGTTTGGTTTGGGCAGCAGTTGGACCAGGTACCGCAGCAGGTGGATTTCCTGATGATCCTGTACCACATGCCGTGGATGGCGGATGAACAGACCGAAGCGCTATTACGCTTGCCCTCGGCCGATGCGCTGTTGTACCGGAAGGTGCTGGAAGCGCATCTGGACATGCTGCGGGCGAAGGTGCTGGTGCTCAACGGCCACATTCACAACTACGAGCGGTTTGAACAGCGCGGAGTGGAATACGTGGTTACCGGCGGCGGCGGGGCGGAGCCGTATCCGTTGCTGGTTCGCGGAGCAGCGGATCTCTATCACGACCATCCGCGGGGGCATCCTGTTTACCACTACCTGACCCTCGACGTGAATGGGCGGTCTCTGCACGCGACGATGTGGCGGGTGAAGGATCCCGACGCAACCGCGCTTACAGTGGAGGCGCAGGATTGGTTCACGCTGACCGCGGCGGCTCCGGCGACCAAGGCGAAGGGGAAGAGCAACGCCGGCCCTGCGAAGCACTAAAGACGGACATCGGTCGGAGGTCCGGTTAAGGGGCTATCGGCGGGGATTTTGGGCTACTGGCCGAGCGCGAGAACGGCAAAGAGCACCAGCCAGGTGACTCCCATAAGATGCCAGAACCATGCGGTCGAGTCGACGGCGATCTGGCGAAATTCGACGCGCTTGAATAGACCAAGGCAGCAGAGACAGCCTGCGAGGGCGAGAACGCCGAGCAGCAGATGGGCAGCGTGCATCCCGGTGATGAGGTAGAAGAAGTAGCTGGCCGGCGTCACATGGTAGCGGTCGAATGCGAAGCCCGATAGGCTGAGTTGTCTCCAGGCGAGACCCTGGCCCAGGAGGAAGAGGGAACCGAGGGCGAGGGTGGCTGCAATCCAGGGAAGGGTGTTGCGCAGGGCGGGGCGCCCGAGTCCAAGCCACTCTTCGAGCACGTCGATTTCGCGGAAGATGTGGCGCCGCGCGAGCTCCATGGTCACACTGCTGAGCACGAGGAGAACGGTGTTCAGGTAGAGAATCCGGGGCAGGATCATGGGGTGCCAGTTGGGCGCGAAGGCGTGACTGCGCGGGTCCATGACCATGCCAGCGTGACTGACGAAGAAGGCCAGAATCACAGCGGCGAAGAAGAATGAATCCCCGGCGAGCGCGAAGAAGACAAAGAAGCGCACACGGCGGAGCAGTTCGCCAGGGCCGCGGTTTTGATTTTTGTAGTCGTCGTCGCCCCCGCCGCCTCCGCCGCCGGTGGGCCGCCGCGTGACGGGAGGCTTGCCGCCGCTTCCCGGCTTCTTGCGTTCGATCTCCGCGGGGGTAGGGGTGAAGATGGAGGGCATCGCCGACCTCTTTAGGAGAAGAGATTACACTCCTGCTGGTTTGGACGCATTCGAATTCGGCGCGGATTGCTCCGAAAGGCGATATTTTCGGGCGCCAAGCCGCTTTTGGCCGGTTAACTGACGGATCCAGCGCGGACAAGATCGACAAAGAGCCGGTGAACGCGGCGATCGTCGGAGAGCTCGGGATGAAACGTGGCGGCGAGGAGATGCCCCTGGCGGACGAGGACAGGCGAACCGTCGCGGCGAGCAAGTATCTCAACACCGGGGCCGGATTCGACGATCTTCGGGGCGCGGATGAAGACCATTTCGAGCGGACCGCCGGGAAGTTCGGTCTCTGCCGTGAGGATGGTCGAGTCGATCTGGCGGCCGTAAGCGTTGCGCTCGACGACTGCGTCGAGCAAGCCCAGAGAGCGCTGAGGAGGGTTGACGACTTCGCGGGCGAGGAGGATCGCTCCGGCGCAAGTGCCGAAGACGGGATGGGCAGCGCAGAACTCCTTCATTTCCTGAAAGAAGCTCAGCTTGTCCAGGAACCGAAGGATCGTGGTCGATTCGCCACCGGGGAGGACTATGCCGTCAATTCGATTGAGCTGCTCGGGCTTGCGGACTTCGACCGGCTCTGCGCCTGATTCGGCGAGAGCGTCCGCATGTGCTGCGTAGTCGCCCTGGATGGCGAGAACGCCGATGCGCGGAGTGGCGTCTGGGCTCAATTCCTCTCCTGAATTGTGTGGCGAAGCTCGAGTGAGAAGTGCAGAAGGATCGCCCTATCCGACGCGATAACGATCCCGGCGATTAGCCCCTTGCGCTGTTTTCTAGCGCAAGGACAAAGATCCGCGAAGCTCATGCGAGCGACCAGCGAAGCACCTGCGGTGCGGCAGACCTTACCAACCCCTCGTCTGTAATAGCTGCGACTCTTCGAGGCCGGCGGCGGCGAGGCCCTTCATGGTGCCGGTGACCTGCTCGGAGACTTCGGCGAGAATCTTGGGGTCGTTGTAGTGCGTCGTGGCCATGACAATGGCTTTGGCGCGCGAGACGGCCTCTTCGCGCTCCTTCGGGTCGTTTTCAACGTCCAGCGGGGTAGCGCGCTCCTTCATGAAGATTCCCGACCCGACGAAGATAGCCTCGGCGCCGAGTTGCATCATGAGGGCTGCGTCGGCGGGAGTGGCAATGCCGCCGGCGGAGAAGTTGGGCACAGGGAGCTTGCCGGTCTGGGCGACCATGCGCACCAGTTCGTAGGGCGCCTGGTGATCCTTGGCGGCTTTGTAGAGTTCCTGTTCCGACAAGACAGTCAGCGCGCGCATCTCGCTGGTGATCTGGCGCATGTGCCGGACGGCGTGGACGACGTCGCCGGTGCCGGCTTCGCCCTTGGTGCGGATCATGGCCGCGCCTTCGGCGATGCGGCGGAGAGCCTCGCCCAGATTGCGCGCTCCACACACGAACGGAGTGGTAAAGGCGTGCTTGTCGATGTGGTGGGCCTCGTCGGCGGGAGTGAGAACCTCGCTCTCATCGATGAAGTCGACGCCGAGCTCCTGCAGGATCTGCGCTTCGGCGAAGTGGCCGATCCGAGCCTTGGCCATGACCGGGATAGAGACAGCCTGAATGATCTGCTTGATGAGCGAAGGCTTGGCCATGCGGGCCACGCCGCCTTCGGCGCGGATCATGGCGGGGACGCGTTCGAGGGCCATGACGGAGGTAGCGCCGGCCTCCTCGGCGATGCGTGCCTGCTCGACGTTCATCACGTCCATGATGACGCCGCCTTTGAGCATCTCGGCGAGGCCGACCTTAAGGCGGAGGCTGGTGGAGGCGGGGGAGCGGGTTCCGTTCTGATTCGTCATAGCTTTCGACCTCGTTGGGCGGTGGTCCCTGGAAAAGAAGCTCCGTAAAAGGGCCTGCGCAGGGCGCGGGATGCAACACACTTCAGTTTAGCAGCGAATCGGGTTGGAAGGTTGGAGGGTGATACGAGCTAGGGCGGACGCTCAATTTGAGTTTTTCCAATCTTCCTGTCCCGATTCTGGTCATCTTGCTGCCCCAACTCTCCGCGATGGCTGCCGCACCAACAGTGTCTCCTCCTGCGACACACCCCGGGCTAGCTCAGGGGCCTGCCTCGGGGCAGGGACCGGGGAGATTGCCTGAGCCGGAGAGCGAGCTTGCCGGGGCAGGCTTAAACGCCGCGGAGGCGGCGCTGATTCCATCGGCCAGCCGGGATCACCCGCTGGGGCAACTGGCTCTGAGCGCACCGCTGGCTCGGATGCCTGTAGAGCTCGACGTAGCGATTCCGATCCCGGATTTCCGTGTGCGGAACCTGCTGGCGCTCGCGCCGGGGCAGCTGATTGAGTCGCGCTGGAGACATGGAGAGGATGTCCCTCTCGCTTCCGGAGCGGTGCAGGTGGCGTGGAGCGAGTTTGAAGTCATCGAATTGGCGCTGGCGGTGCGAATCACCCGGCTGGGATGAGGCAGTTGGACGGTGGGCCCGGGGAGTGGAAGAGAGCACGAAAGCGGGAACTGAAACCAGGAGGGCCGGATTGGAAAATGGGTCAGGAGGACTCGGCTGGAGCGCGCCAACTGGTGGCCTGACCGGCTGGTTGCTGTCGAAGTTGCGCGGGGAAGGCCGGCCCCGGCCGCAACTGGCCGTTCTCGAGCGGATCACACTTGCTCCACGGCAATCGCTGACCCTGATCGAGGCGGGCGGCCAGCGGCTGCTGGTGGCCACTTCCGCTGACGGCACGCCGGCATTTTATCCGGTAAGCGGCCGCGGCAGGCAGACGGCCGTGCCGGGCAAGGCGCCTGCCAGGGTCTCCTGGGGGAGGGTTTCATGGTAGGGCGGTTGGCCGCGCTGATGGCCTTGGCCGCGCCCGCTTCGTCGCCGCTGCTGCCCGATCTGAGCAGCCGTTTGCATCCCTCGGACTCGACGCCGTGGACGATCGTCTTCGTTTTGACGCTCATCACACTTCTGCCTGCAATCCTGATGGCGATGACGCCGATGGTGCGGCTGCTGGTGGTCTTCCACTTCCTGCGCCAGGCGCTGGGAACGCAGACCGCGCCATCGAACCCGACGCTGATGGGGCTGGCCCTGATGATGACCTGGTTTCTGATGACGCCGGTGCTCAATCAGGTGGACCAGCAGGCCGTTGAGCCGTACCGCGCCGGGCAGATCACGGGTTGGGAGGCGATCGACCGCGGCTCCCAGCCGGTGAAGGTATTTCTGCTGCGCTACGCGCGGGAGAAGGACCTGACGCTCTTTGCCGCGGCTGGCCAGGTCGCGCGCCCGGCCACGGCTGCGGACCTGCCCATGCGCGTGGTGATTCCTGCATACATCCTTTCCGAACTGAAGGCGGGTTTCGCCATTGGCGCTGTGCTCTACCTGCCGTTTCTGCTGATCGATATGGTGACGGCCTCGATCACGACCTCGATCGGCATGTTCCAGTTGCCACCGGTCGTGGTCTCAACCCCGCTCAAGATTCTGCTTTTTGTGATGGTGGACGGCTGGAACCTGTTGGCGGGCTCGTTGCTGAAAAGTTTCTGAACTGGGCAGGAGTTCGTTCTTGAGGAAGATCGGGCCTGCGCCGGTTGGGCAGATGGCGCAAGGAAGGGAAAGGAGAAAGCGGAGACCGATGACACCCGACATGGTTGCCGAGTTGTTGCGCCAGTTGATGCGGGAAGCCATGATTCTGGCAGCCCCGGTACTGATTGCGGCGGCCCTGCTGAGCTTTCTGCTGAGTCTCGTGCAGACGCTGACAAGCCTCCAGGAACAGTCGCTGACCTCGGTGCCGCGCCTGCTGGCCGTGGCCCTGATTCTGCTCGCCGCCATGCCCTGGTTTCTCTCGCGGCTCGCGACCTACACGATTCATCTGATGACGGACCTTCACCGCTACGTGGGCTGAGGAAACCTGAGACGCATGGCCGATTGGGCAGACTTTCTGAGCGCGATGACGCTGGTGCTGGTTCGCGTGAGCGGGATGGTGGCCTTTGCTCCTTTCTTCAGCTCGAATGCGCTGCCCATGCGCGCCAAGGCGGTGTTCGCCGGAGCCATCGCGGTCCTGCTGGCGCCGCTGGTGGCGACGTTGCCCGCGGCCAGGAGCGGGATAAGCCTTCCTGCCATCCTTAGCGAGCTTGCCGTAGGGCTGATCTACGGCCTGGCGCTGGCCATGATGACGGAGATGCTGCTGTTTGCCGGACAGATCTGCGGATTGCAGTTCAGCTTCTCGCTGGTAAACCTGCTCGACCCGGCGTCGAATATCCAGACGCCGCTGTTGGGCGATCTGTTCCAGCTGATGGGGACCCTGGTGATGATCGCCGCGGGGCTCGACCGGATTCTGCTGGCTTCGATGGTGCGCAGCTTCCGCGCGGTGCCACTGGGGGGATTCGTCTTCGCGCCGGCCAGCGCCAGAGCTTTGGTTGAGGCTGCTTCGGGGATATTTCTGGCTGCCCTTGAACTGGCTGCCCCGGTGCTGGCGGCAACGATTCTGGCCGAGGTGGCAGTGGCGCTGCTGGGCAAGCTGAGCCCGCAGCTACCCGTGATGGCGCTGACGGTGCCGCTGAAGACCTTGACCGGCTTCGCTCTGCTGATCGGCTCGCTCGCCCTCTGGCCGCGCTTCATCGAGACCCGTTTTGCGGCGCTGCTCGACATGGCCGAACGGGTGATTGGTCCTGCGGGCAGCAGCGCTTCGACGCTGACGCAACGGCTGGGAGGATAGGCGATGCCCGGCGAACGCACAGAGCAGGCAACCCAGCGACGACGGCAAAAGGCCCGGGAGGAAGGCGACGTGCTGCACAGCCGCGAGCTTGCGGCTGCCGCCGGAACCCTGGCCGGGGTGATGGTGCTGGGCGCGCTGGGAACGCGCATGCTGCTGGCGTGGCGCACAGCCTTCGCGGGATTTCTCGCGCTCGGCGCGCCCGCAGGCTGGGAGCCGGCAACCCTGGCTCCGACTCTCGCCGCAATCCGCAGGATGACGCTGGAGGTTCTCGCGACCCCCGCGTGGACCATGATCGCTGTGGCAGCGGCATCTCTCTCGGCCGGGGTCCTGCAGACCGGCGGGCTGAACGTCACCCCAAGCGCCATCGGCTTCAAGCCAGAGCGGATCAACCCGATGGCGAATGTACGCAACCTGTTTTCGCTGCGGGCGGCAACCCGGCTGGGCAAATCCCTGATTCCGGCAGCGCTGCTCTCCGTCTTCGCCGTGCAACGGATTGCGCACCAGCTCACACTGCCGCCGTTTTCGGTGGTCCGGATCGAGCAGCTGGGGAGCGACGTCTTCGGGCTGCTGCTGGCGGCGGCGTGGCTGCTCTTCGGCTGGTCGGCGATTGACTACCTCGTCGAGTGGCGCAGCCGCGAAACCCGTTTGCGCATGAGCCACGAAGATCTGCGCGACGAGATGAAGGAGACCGAAGGCAGTCCGCAAACGCGCAGCCGCATCCGCAGCCTGCAGCGCCAGATGCGCCGGCGCAGGGTGAAGGCGGACGTTTCGCGGGCCGCCGTGGTGGTGACCAATCCAACGCACTACGCCGTCGCGCTGGGATTCGATTTCAAAACGATGGAGACCCCGCGAGTCCTGGCCAAGGGCCGGAACCTGCTGGCCGAGGAGATCAAGGCCGAGGCGCGCTGGGCGGGGGTGCCGATTGTCGAGAATCCGCCCGTCGCGCAGTCGCTGTACCGCTCGGTTG
>CAYWSR010000119.1:0-14080 GCA_964460385.1 uncultured Occallatibacter sp.
CGATAAAGACAGTCAGCGACTGGGCGATCAGCTATCGCCGATTCTGGGAAGAGAGCTTCGACAAACTGGATGCGGTTGTAAATCAAATGAAGAAAGAGGAGGTCAGCGATGGCAAAAAACGCGGCTAGCGAAATTGAGCGGATGGTTGTGACAAGAGTTTTCGATGCTCCACGCGAATTGGTTTGGAAGGCGTGGACGGACCCAAAGTATGTGATGCAGTGGTGGGGGCCGAAAGGATTTACGGCGCCTGTTTGCAAGATGGATTTTCGCGTGGGAGGAAAACTCCTCTGCTGCATGAGAGCGCCGGATGGGCAGGAGTTCTGGAATGCCGTCGAATACCACGAGATTGTTCCGCACGAAAAGATTGTTTCCTTAATGTACTTTTCTGATCCGGAGGGGAACAAGATTGACCCGGCGCAACTTGGCATAGAACATGAATCCATCGAAGGCGCGTACGATGTGACTACCTTTGAGGATCTGGGAAACGGCCGTACGAGGCTCACCTTCACTGGAAATGAACCCATGGAGAGCGCAAAGAACAGCGGTCAGCTGGAGGGCTGGAACCAGATACTCGACAAGATTGCCGAGGTTCTTGCGGGGCTTGTGCAGACGAAGTAAGAAGTTGAAGTTTGGATTGACCGTCTTGCGCGAGAAGATGAAAATGACGACAACGAAGGTCCATCCCGGAGACCCCTGCCCGGGGTGGACCTGTAGATCATTCCTGTACGATTTGTTCAATTGCGTCCCGGCCGTTCGTCAATACAGTGAAGAAGCTGCCTGGATGGAGGTCAAATATGTCATTCCTTCACGACTTCAAAATAGCCATCCGCTCGCTTTCGCGCGTCCCCGCGCTGTGGATCACAGTGGCACTCACGCTGGCTCTGGGTATCGGCGCAAATGCCGCCATCTTCAGCGTGGTGCGCGCCGTCCTCCTGCGTCCGTTGGTGAATCGCGACGAGGATCGCCTGCTTTACCTCCGCCAGAGCGCCCCCGGCATCGGCAACACCAACGCAACCTTCTCTGTGCCCGAGATCGCGGACATAGGTACCGGCCTCAAGTCCATCCAGGAACTCGGGACATTTTCGGAAATTGACTTCACCGTCGTGGGCCTTGGCACGCCGCGCGAGATTCCCGCAGGCGTGGTCGATGGCCATTACTTCGAAGTCATGGGACTGCATCCGGTACTTGGCCGTCTGTTGACGCCCGCTGACGACGGACCGAATGCCGCAGGAGCCGTCGTGCTGACGTATCACTTCTGGCGGAGCTCGCTGCACTCCGATCCCAGCGTGCTTGGAAAGACCATTCGCCTTGAGAGCTGCTGCGGCGCGCGCGGCGCCACGGTGGTTGGAGTACTCGAGCCTTCTGTGCCTTATCCGGTGGCAACCGAGATCATTGCCAACGTCGTCACCAGCCCGCACCATCTCTCCGCAACGATGGTGACGGGCCGCGAACACCGCATGACGGAGGTCTTCGCGCGCCTCGCACCGGGCGCGACCCTCGACGCAGCCAAGGCCGAGCTGCATACGGTTTACTCGGGAATGCTTGCAGCGCATCCCGAGGTCTACAAGGCTGGAGACCGTTATCAGATCGATGTGACGCGGATGCACGACCAGATCAACGCACGCGCCAACACGATTCTCTGGGTATTGTTTGCGGCTTCGGGCCTGCTGTTCGTGATCGCCAGCTCGAATGTGGCCAACCTCGTGCTGGCGCGGACCGTCCGCCGCGAACCGGAGCTGGCCGTTCGGTCGGCGCTGGGGGCGAGTACCGCCGTGTTGCGGCGCTCTTTGTTGGCGGAGAGCCTGGTGCTGTGCGGAAGCGGTGTGTTGGCTGCAATCGCGCTCGCCGTGCCGATGGTGGCCGTGCTGGGCCGGTACGCATCGCGCTTTTCAGTGCGCGCCAACGACCTGACGCTGGATTTCAGCATGGTGTGGTTTGGCATTGCTTTGGCGCTGATCGCTGCGGTCTTTTTGGCTTTGATTCCGCGCTTGCCGTCGTCGAATGCTCCACAAGGCGGCCTGACTGGGCGGGGCACACGCGTCGCGGGCGGCAGCAGCAGGCGGTTGCGCGTCTTCGCCGTGACGCAGATCGCTGCTTCCTTCCTGCTGCTGGCAGGCGCCTGCGTGCTGATGAAAACTCTTTTTGTCCTGGAGCAGATGCGCCCGCCCTTTGATTCGGCCAGTGTGCTCGCGGTGAATCTGCCCGTGATGAACTACGGCAAGACGCCGCAGCAGGTGCAGGAGTTTTATCGCGAAGTTGCGCGCCGCGTCGCCGCTATTCCCGGTGTCGATCAGGTGTCAGAGGGTTTCAGCGTTCCCTGGCGCGACGAACGCGAGCAGAGCATCGGCTTAACGTTTGCAGCGCAGGGCGCCCGGCGGCCGGATGGCCAGGACTACCGCGCGCGGTTCCGCTCCGTTGGACCCGGATTCTTCTCGACCCTCGGCATGCCCGTCCTCGAAGGTCGTGACTTTAACGACGGCGACAAAGATGGCTCCGAGCGGGTCTTGATCATCAGCCAGAGCCTCGCGAATCTTCTCTATCCCGGCCAGAATCCACTCAACCGCAAGATCCGGTGGACCGACCCAGTGATCAAATTCATTGGGATCAGCCCCGAGCCGCGACGCATCATCGCCGTTGTTCCGGATATCGACGATGAGAACATCATCCCCGCGCCGGCCATGACCGTTTACCAGCCCATCGACCAGGAAGGCTGGAGTAGCCGCCTCTTTGTGCGCGCTCATCAGGATCCTTACGCGCTCGTTCCCGCCATCTCCCAGACCATCCACCAGATGAACTCGGATCAGCCGGTGGAGAAAGCCAGCACCCTCGGCGACATCCGCGCAGAAGTCCTCGCGCCAGACAAGCTGAATGCCATCGTCTTTGGCGGATTCGCCGCCGTCGCACTCTTGATCTCGGTGGTCGGTGTTGCGGGTGTTCTTGCTTTCTCAGTGAGCGGGCGCACCAAGGAGTTTGGCATCCGCATGGCGCTCGGCGCTTTGCCGCGCAACATTCTCGCCATCGTTCTGGGCGACGGCGCTACGATGGCCGCTATCGGAGTGGGTGCAGGCGTCATCGTCGGGTTTATTCTCTCTCGCGTTATCGGAAAGTACGTCGCCGACATCCAACAACCCGGGCCGCTCGCCTTCGTTGCTTCGGCCGTGGTGATTCTTGCCGCTGCCCTTATCGCGTCCGCCGTGCCGGCCGTCCGCGCTGCACGTGTGAACGCGTCGGAGGCGCTGCGGACCGAGTAGCTGGGGTCTGGGGTCTAGGGTGTCGGGTCCAGGTACGAAGACACCGACTAACGCAATTTCCTTGGATGCTCTGGTCTTCCACCGTGGTGGACTGCGGCGGTTGAGGCATGGGCCTTCAACGCTACCTACTTAGCGTGCTCAGATTCTCTCCAGCTAACTACCGGCAAGGGCAGCGTGCCCATCCTCGCTGAGCGTTTGTTTTGGGGCTAGCGTCTGGAGAACAGGGAACCGGGGGCGGGGGAGTTGCGTAAGAGGGAGCAGAAGGTGACAGCGAAGCGCTGAGCCCGTCTGAAATCATAGTCACTGGCAGAAATTCATAGTCACCGAAAAACGAAACTGAATCCCTGGATTGGGTTCCAGGGGCAGGAGCAATGCGCACCCGGCCGAGTGGGTTGTGCGAAGTGGAAGTGAGTGAACAACTTAGGAGGAATTGTGGCTGGGTCACGCAAGGGGAAGTGGTTTTGGATCTGGATTGGCGTGGGAACGCTGGTGGTGCTGCTGGTGGCCGGCGTGGCTTTGGCGGCAATGATGAAGCGGGGCACCATTGACGCCAATCACCTAGCCAAGGTAACGCGGGGCGACGTGGCGAAGAGCGTGGTGGCGACGGGAAAGATTCAGCCGATCACGAAGGTTGAGGTGAAGAGCAAAGCCTCAGGGATTGTGGAGCAGTTGTTTGTTGACATCAATCGCGTGGTGAAGAAGGGCCAGCCGCTGGCACAACTCGACAAGCAGGAGATTGAGGACCAGGTGGCCGCGGCGAAGGCGCAACTGGCTTCAGCGCAGGCGAATGTGACGACGTTTGAGGCGAATGTGGAGCAGGACAAGGTAAATGCGGCCGCTCCCGATCTGCCGATGTACAAGACGACGCTGGACCGCAATGTGGAGATGGTGAAGGAAGGAATCGTGAGCCAGCAGACGCTGGACAACGCGAACAAGGATTATCTGGCGGCGCTGACGCGGCGGGATTCGTCGAAGGCACAGATTGGCGTGGACACGGCAAAGCTGAAGCAGGCGCGGGCGCAGGTGTTGCAATCGGAAGCGAGCCTGAAGCAACTGGAAGAACAGCTCGGGTACACGACGATCCTGGCGCCGATGGATGGGGAGATACTGAGCCGCGATGTGGAGATTGGCGACGCGGTGAGCTCGATCCTGGTGCTGGGCTCAACGGCGACCTTGGTGATGACCGAGGGCGACACGTCGGAGGTCTACGTGCAGGGCAAGGTGGACGAGGCCGACATTGCGCACGTCTACATGGGTCAGCCGGCGCGAATCAAGGTAGAGAGTTTTCGTGATCGCACATTCCAGGGCAAGGTGACGAAGATTTCGCCGATGGGCGTGGAGAAAGACAACGTGACCACGTTTGAGGTGCGCGTGTCGATCAACAATCCGGGCGGCGAGCTGAAGGCGTTGATGACGGCCAATGCGGAGATTCTGCTGGACGAGCACAAGGGCGTGCTGACGGTGCCGGAGAACGCAGTGATGTATGACAAGGACAAGAAGGCGAGCGTAGAGATTCCGGACAAGAGCCAGAAGGATGGGAAGCGGAAGATTCCGGTGATGGTGGGGCTGTCGAATGGAAGCGTGACGGAGATAACGGCGGGAATGAAGGAAGGGGATCAGGTGGTGCTGCAGGACTAGTGGAACAGGGGTCAGGGGTTAGTGATTAGGGGTTAGAAAAGCAGTGAAGCAGTGAAGAAGTGAATGGCCTTCGGCGGGGCGATTTCCGGGGGCCTCTTTGCTTTCCGGGATAGTGCGGTGCCGGGTTCCGACGGGCGAATTTCAGTTGTGAGCGGCTCCAGGTTTTGGGCGGCGTGGTGGGCGGGGCGGGACGTAGTGGAAGCGGATGAGGTAGATGTTGCTGCCTTTGCCGTGTTGGGCGATTTTGAGCAGGTCGAGGACGCCGGTGAAACCGGATTCGCGGGCGAGCGCTGGGGTGATGTCGGGGAAGCCGATGGGGGTGATGGATTCGATCTCGATTTCGCCATCGCCCATGCGGTAGCGGTTGCCGGCTTTGACGTGGGGGCTGGTCCAGATGCGGACGCTGCAGGTGATATCGCCGCGGATGACTCCCTCGCGGAGGCGCTTGGTGAAGACCATTTCGTGGTTCTCCCTTTTGGATCAGATCATTGTAGAGGGGGAGGCGGAGCGGGCCTATGATCGACGTGAGAAGCGAGGAGACTATGACAAATCCAAAGCCAGTTGGGAAAGCGGCGAAGAGCTATTTCGGAAAGTATCGCGGGGTGGTGGTCGAGAACATCGATCCGATGCAGATTGGGCGCGTGATCGTGCGGGTGCCGGATGTGCTCGGTCAGACACCTTCAAGTTGGGCGATGCCGTGCGTGCCGGGCGCGGGTATCCAGGCGGGATGCTTTATCGTGCCGCCGATTGGGTCACAGGTGTGGGTGGAGTTTGAAAAGGGGAACAAGGACTACCCGATCTGGACAGGAGGATTCTGGGGGAAGGTTGCGGATGTGCCTGTGCTGGCGCTGAATCCGCCGGCTGTTCCGCCGGGACAAAACATCGTGTTGCAGACAACGCTCGGAAATGCGATTGTGCTGAGCGATGCGGCGGGTCCAGAGGGCGGAATTGTGCTGAAGGCAGCGAGTGGGGCAATGATCGTGGTGAACAGCGAAGGGATTCTGATCGAGAACGGAAAGGGAGCGAGCATTCTGCTGCAGGGGCCGAATATTGTGTTCATGCCGCCGGTCGGGTGAACCAAGGGTCTGGGGTCTAGGGTTTAGGGTCTCGGTTACCGAATCACTTTGGCTGAGTGAGGGAGATCATGTAGAGAATCTCCTGGTGGTAGGCGATGGCGAAGGGAATGAGGCAGAGTGCAACGACGATCGCGAGGACCAGTGATTTCTCTTGAACCCACTCGGGCGCTTCGCCAGCGAGGAGCCAGAACGGCGCGGTGAGAAGAATGGCCAGAAGGGCGAAGGAGAAGAACTCGCACATGAGGAGCCGGCGCGAGATTACTGCTGCTACATCTCCGATTGCAATATCACCTAGCCGCTGTTGCGCTTCAATCTTTCGCGAGTTGTCGCAGATGACCATGATGAGGTCTAGTGTGCGCTCGAAGAACCACAGGAGTGCCATGGAGGCGAGGGCAGACGCCGCTGTGAAGAAAAACAGGATGCGGGGCGCAAGGTTGTTGCCGGGGTCGGGGCGCTCGGTTTCGTCGTCGCGCTGAGCGCAAATTATCTGGAAGACAACGAGGGCAACAACGCAGCCGATGGTGAGCCAGATTGCGGTGGCGAAGGAACTGGTTACAGCGGCCATCGATCCCGCTACGGCGCGGACGCCGGTGTGACGCTGAGTTGCGATCTGCTGGAATGCTGTGAGAATTCCGATGCCGCCGACGAGCACCTGAGGAGCGATGGACGTGAGAGCGAGCAGGATGCCCGGCAACACTGCCGGCAGGCGGAGGCGACGCCGGAAGAACCATAAGATGGCGATAAGAATCAGGGTGAGAATTGGTCCAACAAACGCCATGACGAAAGTGATGGATGGGTAGGCCGAGACCGAGTCCAATGCGCCGTTCATGGTGAGGGCCTCCGTGGATTGCGATCAATCATTCGCCGACGAAATTGTGGCCTTGCACGTGGACGACATGGGGCAGCCTTCGATCAATTGGATTTGGATAGCTGGGCAGCGGCGGTAGGTGTGAGCAGGATGAAGTCTGCGCCGGCGTCGTTCTCGTCCTGAATGTCGCCCCAGCGCGGCTCAGGAGAGACAGTGTTGAGGCCGAGCTCGATGTCGTTGAGTGTCGCGTAGCCTTTGCGGTCGGCGGCCTCGTTGAGGGTGACGAGCAATGCGGCGATGAAGGGGGAGTGGTGGCCGGGTCTTCCGTCTGGGACGAAGTCCTTGCCTCCAGAGGCGATCCAGCGCCGAGTACGCTTGGGCTCCTTGCGTTCGATGAGCTCAGGCAGAGAGACGTGTGCGTAGATGTCCATGGACGTGTCTCCGCGGAGGCCGCTGTCTGCGATCTTGCGGTCAAGTGTTCCTGCAAAACAGGCGTCGATAATCAGGACGACGTGCTTGGATGGGATGCGATTAACGTAGCGCATAATGGTGTCGTGCGCCAGAAGCCGGGTATGGCCGGGGTCGTCCTGGACGAGAGGCGCGTTGGAGGGAACGATGAATCCCTGGCCGAGATCGTTGTCGAAGTATCCGTGCCCGGAGATGAAGATCATCAACTGGTCCTGGGGCTGGAAGGTTCGATGGAGGTACTCGGTTAGCTTGCCAAGGACCTGCTCGTTGGTCGGGTTTCTGACCTCTTCTACCTGGAAGTTGTAGAGGGATGTGAGCGTCTGATTGAGGGCGTCGCCGTCGGGGATGGGATTTGTGAGATGGGGCCAGTGGGCGTAGTCGTCGGTTGCAAAGATAAGGGCGTAGTTATGGGGGATGGGGACGGTGGACCGGGGGAGTGAGCTTTGTGCACTGGCGGCCTTTGCAAATCCCCGGTCGGGCTCGCTTGGCTGGGCCGGTACATAGGCGGGCGCAGGCCCCTTGGAAACGGTGTCGTTGAGTGCGATCATGGAGTGAAATATTGGATAAGCCACATCGGTTTGCTTCTTCCAGTCTTCCTCTGAGACTGCGGCCGGCCTTGAGACTGCTAACCCTTTAAACGCCATCGACGCGCCGTCTCCGCAGGTCTGGGGGGCATCCGTCTTGCCCGTTTTCTGGTCTATCGAATGGGTACACTGGTTGCGCCTAATCGCCACTGAGTAGAAAAGGGCTTCAAAGTTATCGGGGTCGACCTGCAGTACCCGGTTCGCCGTGCTCACAACATGATCCCCATCGTTCAGGCCCACATACGTTTCCATGAGTGCTACGAGCACAGGCTTTTTGACTACGCTCTGCGGGTAGGCATTGAGAAAACTATCGAGGGCGTTGGCCTTTGCTCTGGGGTCGGACTGCGTGATGGCGTTCTGGTAAGCGTTGAACTCTGCAGGGTTGTTGATGGTGATGTTTTGGCCCCGGAGCAACAGCGGCGGGGAGAATGCGCCGGTGCATGCTACCAGCCAGAGGGTCAGATTGAATCCGAAACGGCGGCTCGATGTGCGCAATGTAGACCCCTATGACTTGGAGTTTGCCTAAGGAAAGCTGGGGGAAGTATACCCGTTTGAACCGATGACTACCGCAGTCTGCGGCGGATGAGGTCGAGGGCTTGCTGGGTGGTGAATTCGCGGACGCGGGTGCGGTCGCCGCGGATGTTGCGCTCGATGCATTCGGTTTTTTGGGCGTCGGAGAGGGCGATGTAGACGAGGCCGACGGGCTTCTCTTCGGTTCCTCCGCCGGGGCCGGCGATGCCGGTGACGCCCAGTCCAAGAGTCGCGCCGGTGCGGATGCGGATGCCGCGGGCGAGCGCTTCAGCGCCTTGGGCGGAGACTGCGCCGTGCTCGGCGATGAATTCGGGAGGGACGCCGGCAAAGGCGTACTTGAGGGAGTCGGAATAGACGACCGCGCCGCCGAGGAAGGAGCGCGAGCTGCCGGGAACCTGGGTGATGCGCTCGGCGATCATGCCTCCGGTGCAGCTTTCGGCGACGGCGAGGGTTGCGCCGCGCAGGCCGAGGAAGTAGAGAACAATCTGGGCGAGCGAGTCGGCGGATTCGGCGCCGGTGGCGTAGAGCCAGTCTTCGAGAGCCTCTTCGAGACGGGCGGAAAGCTCGGTAACGCGGTGCTCGGCGGCATCGAGGGTGGGCTTGGCACAGAGAAGCGAGAGCTGGATGTCGCCATAGTGGGCGAGGATGGTGGTTTCGACGTCTTTGTAGAGCGCGTAGATGGGGGAGAGCAACGCGTCGGCCTGGGACTCGGGGATCATGGCGGCGCGGAGGGTGCGGCGGGCGATGAAGCGCGCGGGTAGAGCAGCGCGCAGGAGCGGAATACACTGCGAGTCGAAGAGGGCGTGGCACTCGTGGGGCGGACCGGGGACAAGAAGGATGAGCTTGCGATGGCCGGAGTAAACGGTGTCGACCCACTGGCCGGGGGCGGAGCCGTTGGCGTTGGGAAGGATGGTGACGGAGACGTTGTCGCCCTCGAGGACGTCGGCCTGCTTGAGATTGTTGGGCGGCATGGAGAAGCGCATGGCGGCGGCGCGCGTGGCGAGGTGGGCTACGAGCTGCGGATCGCGGCGGAGCTTGATTTCGAGGGCTTCGGCGAGGGCCTCGCGGGTGAGGTCGTCTTCAGTGGGGCCGAGGCCGCCCATGATGATGAGAATGTCGATGCGGCCGAGGGCTGAGCGGATGGCGCGGACGAGGTCGCGCTGGCGGTCACCGACGATGGTCTTGAAGTGGACGGCGACGCCGATCTGGTTAAGCTTGTCGGTGATGTAGAGGGAGTTGGTGTCCTGGCGGACTGGGGTCAACATCTCAGAGCCGACGGCGATGATTTCAGCTTTCATAGAGGCAGGGGTTAGTGATTAGGGGTTAGGGACCGCAAAACAGTGAACAAGTGAAGAAGTGAACAAGCGAAGAAGTGAATCGGAGACCGTGGAAAAACGCACAGCAAGTCGCGATGGAATAACGAAGCCCTGAGACCTGTGGAACGGATGAAGCCAAGGAGGAGTTAGACGGGACTAACGGCAGGCTAACAGGCCCTAGAAGAGCATCAGTCCTTGAACCCCTAAGTCCACATCATAAACGGCTTCGTTGGTGGCAAGGATGGTGCTGCCAAGCGGGGAGAAGGCGAGACCGATGAGATTGGGTCCTGCGACGGCGAGGGATGCTTCGCCCTCGGGGGTGATGCGGACCAGGCCGCGCTGGCCGTGGAGGCAGGCGGCGACGTAGAGATCGCCGTTGGCGGCGAGGGCGAGACCCTGAGGTCGACCGAGACCTCGATACCAGACGCGTGCCTGACCATGGGAGTCGACGGCCCAAACGGCGTCGTTGGAGGAGAGCGAGGGCGCGGTGACGAAGAGCGTGCCGTCGGAGTGAAGGGCGAGGTGGTAGGCAGCGACGGAAGGCTCGAGGGTGGCGTAGACGAAGATCTTGCGCTGGGTGTCGATCTTGAAGATGGTGCCGCTGCGATCGCCGACAAAGAGGTTGCCCTGAGCGTCGAAGACGCAGCCGGTGGCGACGCCCATGCCTTCGGCATAGACAGTGGATTCGCCGGCGGCGTCGATGCGATAGACATTGCCCTCGGCGCGCGAAGTGACAAAGAGGTCGCCTTCAGGAGAAAAAGCGAGGCCAGTGGCGTTGAGGATGCCGCTGACAAAGGGTGTGCCGCGGCCGTCGGGGCTGACGCGGACGATGGAGACAGGGGTCTCTTTGCCGCGCTGGCCGGAGATGGTGGCGTAGATCATGCCGGAGCGGCTGACGGCAGGGCTGGTGACGGGGTGAAGGCCCTCAGAGAGGAGACGCGCGAGGCGGAAGGGGAGCTGGTTGCTGGCGCCGGCGGGCTTGCGGACTTCGACCAGGCCGGCCGAGGCGCTTTCTGGGATGCGCAGAGCGAGGCGCGTGGGCCGGCTCATGAGCACGTGCGCGGGTTCGCCATCGATGAGGACGGCGGGCGGGCCGTAGGCGTCGGGGCCAAGATGGACGCCGAGGAGTTCGACTTCGCCGAGGGGCAGGGCCGCGTCTGGGCAGACGGAGTCGATGCGGGGCTCGGGAAGGATTTCAGCGGCGGATTGGGAGCGAGTGCGAGGCATCGGGGGGACCTAAAACCAGATTCGAAGCAATGAGGCTACACCCAAAGCATACAGCCCGGCGGCGACATCATCGAAGACGATGCCCCAGCCTTCGGGCAACTGTTCAAGCTGACGCACAGGAAACGGCTTGGTTATGTCGAAGAGGCGAAAAAGGATGAGAGCGATGAGGCCGTGGATCCAGTCGGGCGGGCAGAAGAGGAGGGCGATCCAGACGCCGGCGACCTCGTCGATGACGACAAATTGAGGATCTTTGCGGCCTGATTGGCGGGCGACGACGGTGGCGGCAGGGACGCCGAGGGCGATGGCGAAGGCGATCCAGACAAGGAGGCCGACGAGCATGGTGCGGGGGCTGGGATGGCGGAGCATGGATTCGGCGGCCCAGAGGAGAAATGCGGCGACGGAACCCCAGGTGCCGGGGCCGGGCTTGCCGAAGCCTGCGCCAAAGAAGGTGGCGATGGTCCAGGCCCAGCGGGTCTTTGGCGCTGGCGGGGGCTGGCAGATGTTGCCCTGGTTGTCAGGCAGCAGGTTAGTCTTCATGGTCGTCGCCACGACTGTGCGAGCCCATGTTCCCGAGGTCTTCGAGGACCTCGGGGTCGAGGACGGGAGAGCTGATCTTGTAGACGCCGGAGGCCCACTTGCCGAGATCGATTTTGCGGCAGCGGTCGGAACAGAAGGGAAAGTCCTCGTCGGTGAGGCGGACGAGCTCGGCGCAGGTGGGGCAGCGGAGGAGTCGGGCGGATTTTTTCTTGGCTGGCATGGGGTGAGGCTTGGTCCTGCTTACGATTTTCTCACCAGGACGGCGATGCCGCTGGCCCAGGCCATGGGGAGCGAGAAGAAGCCGGGGTGGGAGGAGAGAGTGTAGAGGGGCGGGGGGATTTTTTCGGCGTGGCCTTCGGGCCAGTTGGGCTGCGGGAGCAGGTCGTCGACGACGTAGAAACCGCCGGGAGCGACGAGGTTGAGAGCCTGGTTGCGGGCGATGAATTTGCCGGGCATGGCGTCGGCGAAGATGAGATCGAATTGTTCTTCTCGTTTTGGAGGAGGGTTTTGGGAGGGCGGGAGTACGGCAAAATGGCTGTTGAGCCAGGCTTCGGCGTCTTCGGTGAGGAGAGTGAGGCGTGGATCGCTGCCGAGGATCTCACGGGCGACGGACTGGGCTTTCGGATCGGTGTCGATGCTGATGAGGGTGGAGGTTTCGTCCATGCCGGAGAGAAGCCAGGCGGCGGCGATTCCGGTGCCGGTGCCGAGTTCGAGGAAGCGGCCGGAGGGCTTAGAGGCGGCGAGGACCTGAAGGAGATTGCCGGCGCCGCGTTCGGAGCCCATGGAGAAGCCGAGCTCGACGGTGAGAGCTTGAATGGCGGCAAGTTGCGGCGGGAGCGTGAAGAATGGAGACTCGTACATGTGGGAATAGATTACAGCCAGAGAGGCTCGCCCGAGCAGCAATGACGAAGGCCGGGGGATGTTGTCCACTCCCATCCTTGGCACAAAAGCAAATGCGTGCCAAGGATGGGGCACCTGGCGGGACGGGTTAGAACGGCTCCACCACTGGCCGTTGGGCGACCGGCTGTCCGTTGATTCGAGCGGCAATCGGGTGAAGGGGTGAAGATCGTCAGCCAATCTTCAAGAGAGACTGAGCGACAGATTCGGCGACCTGTCGCTTGAATTCCCGCTTCTTGCGGACCCTAATCTTGTGTCCTTTTGGGATGAGAGGCAGAGGCTTTTCTTCAAGAGGCAAGGGAGAGCAAAAGAAGCCTGCGGAGTTCTTGGTAGCACCCAGGGTGGCGAAGAAGTTGTCGTAGGCATCCTGGAATAGGCTGCAATGCTCCTGGAGATAGGAACTCTGAATGGTGGCGCAGGTTCCGGCCATGGCGTGGATGCCGAGCGCAGCGGCAACGCCCTGAAGTGCGGCAACCAGGAGGGCAGGCGGAGCAACGTCCAGCATGGATTTGGTAGCCAACCTAATCTGGCTTTCGCATCCTTTCGCGCTCTGAACGCAGGCTACGAGAAGGACTTCATTTGCCAAGGCGCCCGCAACGCTTCCGGGAACAATGGAGAAGGAGAGGATGCAAACAGCAACGCCATTGACTTCAAGATGGAGGGAGAGCTCGCCTTCCCAATAAATCGTTCCGGTCAAATCGAGGGTGACGCGAAAGAGACTTGCATCGCGGCAAGTTTCGTAGACGATGAGGCCGGAAGCGAGAATCTGGCGGAGGGTTTGGTTTGGAAGCGAGGCATGAATGCGCTTGTAGTGATGGAGGAGGGAATGGGCACGTTGGGCGACAGTGAGTTGGCGAGCCAGATAATTGCGGTTGAGAAAGCTGAATGGGCGGGCCGGGTCGCCGAGCAGGAGGCGAAGAAACGGAGGCTTAGAGAATGTATGAAGGATACGGATCTGAGTGGGGAGATTTGAGCAAAGTCCCCAGGCAAAGTGTGCCCATCGGGTAGGGTTGAAACGGGTGCGGTCAGTGGGGCTTTCGGTTTGCAGATTCTCAATCCCGGGACCGCCAAGGACACTCATGGACACTCGCGGCACCTGAAAGAATTCCGCGAACGGCTGCGGAAAGGCCTGGGCCGGCGATTTGCAAGAACTGCGTGCAGGATCGGGCCAGGAATCGAGTCGCATGAACAGCGCCAGTTCTTTTTTGTGGCGCGCTGTCAACTGAGGGAATTATATCCCGCCCAATTTAGATTGGGCCGGAGAGGATGCGGGCGACGAGGTCGTAGTCGTGGGCTTCGGTGATTTCGGCGCGGTAGAATCGGCCGGGTTCTAACGCAGTGACTTCTGCGCCTAATTCCGCGAAGTCGTTGATGTAGACTTTGCCGTCGATCTCGGGGGCGTGGAACTGCGTGCGGGCTTCCCAAAGGAGATCGGTTTCTGTGCTGGGGCCTTCGGCGAGGACCACTAACTCGCGGCCGACCCATTGCTGCTTGGCTTTTTTGCTGATGGATTGCTGAAGCTTCATGAGGCGGCGGCGGCGGGCTTCGATGGTGCGTTTGGGAAGCTGGCCCGCGAGCGAAAAGGCGGCGGAGCCTTCTTCGTGGGAGTAGTTGAAGACGCCGAGCCAGTCGAATTTGGCTTCGGTGATGAACTCCTGCAGGGTTTCGAAGTCGGCGATGGTTTCGCCAGGGAAGCCGACGATGAAGCTGGTGCGGAGGGCGATGCCGGGGACGGCGGCGCGGACTT
>CAYWSR010000120.1:0-213 GCA_964460385.1 uncultured Occallatibacter sp.
TGCCGCAGGTGCCGATACCCTCGTCCAGCTTCAGGTCGTGGCCCACCATCGACACATGCTTCAGCGCCTCGGGCCCGTTGCCGATCAGCGTCGCATCCCGCACCGGCGCGGTGATCTTACCGTCCTCGATCAGGTAAGCCTCTGAGGCGGAGAAGACGAACTTCCCGTTCGTGATGTCCACCTGGCCGCCGCCAAAGTTCACGGCATAGAGCC
>CAYWSR010000120.1:223-14052 GCA_964460385.1 uncultured Occallatibacter sp.
CTGAGCGGATGATGTCGTCGGGCTCGTCGTCTCCGGCCAGCATGTAGGTGTTCGTCATGCGCGGCATGGGGATGCACTGGTAGCTCTCGCGCCGTCCCGAGCCCGTGTTGGCCGCACCGGTGAGCCGCGCCGAGAGCTTGTCGGTCAAATAGCCCTTCAGAACTCCGCCTTCGATCAGCACCGTCTCCTGCGTTGTCGAGCCCTCGTCGTCCACGTTGAGCGATCCGCGCCGGCCCGTCATCGTGCCGTTGTCCACCACTGTCACCTTGGAGCTCGCTACCGATTGGCCGATCAGCCCGGCAAACGCCGAAGTCTTTTTGCGGTTGAAGTCGGCCTCCAGGCCATGCCCCACGGCTTCGTGCAGCAGAATTCCCGGCCAGCCTGGCCCAAGCACTACCTCCATCTCGCCGGCAGGCGCAGCCACGGCGCCAAGCTGCAGAATCGCGCCGCGTGCTGCCTCCTGTGCCAAATGCTCCGGGCTCTTTGAGCCCTGGAACTGGTCGAGGCCGGCCCGCCCGCCCGCTCCGGTTGAACCCTTGGTCAGGTTCGCGCCTTCTTTCGCAATCACGAACACGTTGAGCCGGCACAGCGGCTGCGTGTCGCTGGCAAAGGCGCCGTCGGAGGCCGCAATCAGAATGCGCCGCAACTCTTCAGAGTAGCTCGACCTTACCTGCACGATCCGCGGATCGTAGGCCCGCGCCGCCCGATCGGCCCGCAGAATCAGCTCCAGCCGCGCCGCCAGGTCCAGCGAGAACCCGCCCACCGGCACAGGATAGAGATCGGCCATCGGCGTTTCGACAAACCCCTGCACCGTCTCCTTGGCAGGGCCTGAGGCGATCAGTGCCGCCGTGCGTGCCGCGTGCAGCAGCCGCTCCGGGCTCAAATTATCGGTGTAAGCGTAGCCGGTTCGCTCGCCCGAGAGAACCCGCACCCCGCAGCCGGCGCTTGTCCCCTGGCTCGCGGACTTCACAATCTGTTCGTCGACTCCAAGAGCGGTTGCGGTAACTGACTCAAAGTAGAGGTCGGCGTAGTCGCCGCCTGCCGAAAGCGCCTCGCCCAGGCAGCGCTCAAGCAGACGCTCTGTGATGCCAAACTTCTGAAAAAAATACAGATTGTGGTTGGTTTGAGGGGAAGTCTGCGTGGTGCTCATCGTCTTTCCAGTCTACTCTTTCGTTGGACGGCTAAAGCGAAAGGCCTCTATTAGGTCGCCCGCATCCATCCTCGGCACCCGCCGACGGTTTCCTCTTTTGATGCCGCACACACTGCAGGCTTTCACGGCCTTCGCGAACCGTGCTACATTCAACGCATGAAAAAGATTCTCGCAGCATCTCTTCTCCTGGTCCTGGTGATGTTTGCCAGCCCGGCGTTCGCTGCCGCAGGACAATATCACCACCACCGTCACCACCACCACCATCACCATCACGCCTGAGTACCTGGCCGGGCCCGGCGTGTAGCTTGTCGCCGTTGGGCTCGGTCATCCAGCGAGCGGCAACCTAGCCGCACCGGCCCTTCTGTTTCACTCCCCAGCGAATTCCTGCTAAGGTTCTGCCAGGACCGATGTGCCATGGCCGATATATCTGATCTCCGCTATCCGATTGGGCGTTTTCGCATGCCCGCCAGCAGTCTCCCGGGTATTCGCGCCGCTCATATTCAGGTCCTTCGCGAGTTGCCCGAACGCCTGACCGCGGCAATCTTAGGCCTCGATGACGCCCAGCTCGACACTCCCTATCGCGAGGGCGGTTGGACGGTGCGCCAGCTCGTGCATCATCTCCCCGACAGCCACGCCAATTGTTATGTGCGATTTAAACTGGCGCTGACGGAGGATTGGCCAACCATCAAGTCCTACGATGAAGCTGCCTGGGCAAATCTTGCCGACAGCCGTCTGCCAGTCGATGTCTCGCTGGCCCTGATCACGGCTTTGCACGCCCGCTGGGTCTCTCTGCTCGAATCGATGTCAGAAGACGACTTCCGCAAGGGCTACAACCACCCCGAAAACGGAAAGCAGACCCTGGCCGTTGCTCTGGCCCTCTACGACTGGCACTCCCGCCACCACACAGCGCATATCACCACGCTCCGCGCCCGTCAGGGCTGGTAGAGCCCGTGTGAGCCCAACTTCGCGCATTGCCGCCGAGACTTCGCCAGGCAATGCGAAAGCCCTGTCTCCCAGTCAGCTTGTTGAGGCCCTCGAAGAATACTTGGCCGACCATCCTGCCGCTGCGCTGCTCGAGGATGGGCGCGTGCTCTTCGACATGCGCCTCGCGCATTTCTCCGTCAGCGAACAGCATGGCCGCTGCCTGCTCCAGATGTGGAGCGAGGAGCGCAACCTCGTCCGCACGGTCCTCGATCTCCAGCATCGCGCACAATGCCTGCGCATTTCGACGCGCCGCATGGGCGCTGCCAAGCCTCAGGCCCTCGAACTTACTCCCACCAACGACCGACGCACCCCGACCGCTCGCGACGCCGCCCGAAAGAACTATCTCCGTCTGTTCGAGCGAGTCCTCAATCGGCACTTTTTGGGCGCCAAGGTCGACGGCCTGCGCTCGGCCATGGATCTCGAGCACAGCTTCGGCCCGGCCTATGTCCGCGGCAGGCTCCTTCTCGGCACAGGGGCTGATGCGGTCATCGGCGTCGCTGAAGCCGAGTCCTCCGCGATGGTCGATGGCATTCTTACCCTCGGCATTCTCTGGCTCGAGCATTGCCGACAGAAGAGCGATGGCCGCCGCCACTTCGGCGGACTCAAGGTAATTGTTCCAGCCGGCGCCTGGCGCACAACAGCAGAAAGAATGGCCTGGCTCAACCACGCCGCCGCAAGGTTCGAGCTTTACACCCTGGACGAGCGAAGCGAAGAGCTCAGTGCGGTCGATTTTCGCGACACCGGAAACCTCGAGTCGCGCCTGGTTCATGCATTCGACGCGCAGGCGGCGCGGGAACGCTGCGCCTCAGGAGTCGACAAGCTATTCGCGCTGGTCCCTGATGCCGCGCGGGGGCGGGTCGAGGTCCACGTCAAATCTTCCACCGAAGTTGGGCTGCTTCTTCACGGCCTTGAGTTCGCGCGCGTCCGCCACGGCGTTTCATCGCATTCCTTCTCTCGTCAGGACGAAGTGACCTTTGGAGCGGGCGCACACGAGACACCGCTCACCGCAGAGAACGCGTCCATCTGCGCCGAGATGCTTACGCGGCTCTTTCAGAGCCGCCGTCCCGATGGCATGCACACCGATCCTCTCTTTCGCATGCAGCCCGAGCGCTGGCTTGAGGCGCGCCTGCGCGCAGAGCTCGCCGAGCTGCTCCCCGGCCTGCGCGGCGATCTGCTCTGTTCTCAGGTGCCCGCCATCTCCGTCGGCGATCGCGGCATGCTCGACCTGCTCACCCTCGATCGCGCCGGCCGCCTCACCGTTATCGAACTCAAAGCCGACGAAGACCTTCACCTTCCTCTGCAAGCCCTTGACTACTGGATTCGCGTACGCGCGCTCAACGCCGATCGCCAGCCAGCCTCGCCAGGTGGGCGCGCTCTCTCAGCCTTTGAGCGCCAGGGCTACTTCGCCGGAACGGAAGTCTCCGCACTCGAGCCGCGCTTGCTACTCGCTGCACCCGCGCTCCGCATTCACCCCGCAAACGAGCCGGTGTTGCGCTACTTCTCGCCCGCGGTGGAGTGGGAGTTGCTTGCTTTCGGCGAGCACTGGCGTCGTGAGCTTCAGGTGGTCTTCCGCAGGCGCAACAGCACGGCACGGGTGTAGACGAGAGACGGCCCTACGCTTCCGCGCACGCTTTCATATCGGCCACGAGTGCGTCCACCCGCTTCAGATCCGCGTCCCAGGCGAACATGAACCGCGCAGCGCCGCCGATGAACGCGTAGAACCGCCATCCTCGCTCGCGCAGCCGATCCAGGAACTCATCCGGCGCCGTGATAAATACTGAGTTCGCCTCCACCGGCGCAGCGATCCGGATCTTCGCAATCGCTCGAATCCGTTCCGCAAAATAATCCGCGCAGCGATTTGCATGGTTCGCGTTCTTCAGCCATGCCCCGCTCTCCAGCATGCCCACCCACGGCGCAGCCAGGAAGCGCATCTTCGAAGCCAGTTGCCCGGCCTGCTTGCAGCGATAGTCAAAATCTACGGCCAGCGCGGGATCGAAGAACAGCACAGCCTCGCCCGCCGCCATCCCGTTCTTGGTCCCGCCAAAGCACAGCACATCCACGCCGCTCTTCCAGCTCAGCTCGGCCGGCGAGCATTTCAGGGCTGCGCATGCGTTCGCAAACCGCGCGCCATCCATGTGCAGCCAGAGCCTGTGCTCCTTGCACGCGGCAGAGATCGCCTTCATCTCATCCACTGTGTACACCGTGCCTAGTTCGGTCGGCTGCGTAATCGTCACCACGCGTGGCTTGGGGTAGTGAATGTCCGTTCGCTTGGTCGCCAGTTCGTGAATAGCAGCCGGAGTCAGCTTGCCATCGCGCCCAGCGGCCACCAGCAGCTTGGAGCCATTCGAAAAGAACTCCGGCGCTCCGCACTCGTCCGTCTCCACATGCGACGAGTCGCAGCAGATGACCCCGTGGTACGACTGGCAAAGCGAAGCGAGCGCCAGCGAATTCGCCGCGGTCCCGTTGAACACGAAGAACAGTTCCAGGTCTTTTTCAAACAGCGATCGAAACTCGTCGGCCGCGCGCGCGGTCCACTCATCGTCCCCATAAGCCGTTGCATGGCCGGCGTTCGCCGCTTCCAGAGCCGACCACGCCTCCGGACAGATTCCCGCATAGTTGTCGCTCGCGAACTGCTGCGCGCGCCCGGCTTCACTTTGTGTCATAGATTCCATTATTCTTCATATCGCTCGGGCTACTTTTCAAACCGTACCGCCATCCCGCCGTTCAGGCCCGCGAATGTCCCATCGTAGCGGCCTTCGCGCTCCGCATTGCGGAGGCCCTTCGCCCTTTCCACGATGATTTCGCCGGGCGTGGGTTGCGTCTTGAAGATCTCCATCACTTCCGCGATGAACTCTTTGAGAGGCATCGCACGCGAATCGTCGGCTCCGTCCATCAGGTGCGTCTGCACGTAGGGCGGCGCAAGCTCGATCACCTCGACCGGCGTCGACTTCAGCTGATAGCGAAGCGATTGCGAATAGGAGTGAATCGCGGCCTTGGTGGCGCAGTAGGTCGGCGTGAATACCAGCGGCACAAAAGCCAGTCCGGAAGAAACATTGATGATTGCGGAGGAGGATTGCTTTTGAAGATGCGGCAGCAACGCCGCGGTCAGCCGGATGGGTCCAAGCAGGTTCGTCGCCACGATGGCCTCGGTATCCGCCAGGTCCGCTTGTTGCGCGGTAAGCCTTTCGCCCCGCATTATACCCGCGTTGTTGATTAGCACATTCAGCGAGGGGAACTGCTCGATGGCCTGCGCGGCGAATGTGCGAATCGCGCGTCCGTCCTGCATATCGACAGAAAGCGACTTCATGCCGGGATTCGCCTGCGTCACCTCTTCCAGTACCGCGCAGCGTCGCCCCGCGATGATTACCTGGTTGCCCAGCGCGTGAAAGGCCTCTGCCAGCCCGCGGCCAATGCCCGATCCGCCGCCCGTGATGAGGATTGTGTTGCCCGTGAGATTCATCGTGTGTTCCCCCTCAATTGCAATGATAAAGTTCCGGCGTGGCGTCTACCGGATTTGGTGCAACGCCGATGGGCCGCCCACAACGGCGTCGGAGACGAGATGGCGATCGAACGTCGCGAGCTGGCCGCCATGCGCCTTGGCGAGGGCGAGCAGGTAGGCATCCGTGACCTGTGCTGAGTTGAGGAGGCGAGTTGCGTCAGCTGCGTTTGGGTCGAGCAGCGAAATGTCGTCGGACCAGGTTTGGTGGGAGCCGAGACTTCTCAATACGAGAAGAATCTCTGCCACCGCTGCGGGATTCCCGGGCGAAGAGGGGTACCGAGAATTACCGACGATACGCAATACGCCGTTTTCAGTGATTGGGCAGGTTGCCCATGCCTTCTTGCCCTTGGCGGCAAACCAATCATGGGCGTCATCATGGCGAACGTGTGCGGGGTCAATCAGCGCAATGAGGACATTCACATCGAGCAGGTAGCGGGTTGCGCCGCTCACTGCAGCTCTTCCTGCAACTGGCGCACCAATTCCGAGGTCACGCGCGGTGCGCCGGGACGCACGGCAAGGAGCGGGATCCCGTTGCGCATCTTTCGCCTGGCATTGATGGGCCTCATGCCGATGCGGGCAAGGGCGGAGATTACTTCCCCAACGCTCTTCTGCTCCGTGGCGGCCATTTCTTTGGCTGCGGCCAGAACGTCGTCGTCAATGGCGAGGGTGGTACGCATGGCGAGGCTCCCAGTGATGCGTTGCATCACGCATCAATCATCATACATCAGCCCGAACTCGGCCCTCAACCGTCGCCTCTCTACTTCTTCAGCGGCTTCCGCGCAAAGTAGTAGAGCGAGAACGCCAGCGCTGCAAATCCCAATACGCTTACCCAGTCGTGGTCGAGGAACGTCGACGGGAAGTTGAGAATGTCGCCTTTGCCGACCGTCGATTCGTAGGCCTTCAGCGCAACGCCAATCAACCCCACAATTCCGCCCGCCGCAATTAGCCCCGAGGCAAACAACGACCCCGGTGAGATCTCGCTTTCCGCGTCTTCATCGCCGGCTCTCTTAGCGGCACGGTCCACCATCCATCGCACCACGCCACCGATAAAGATGGGCAGCGTCGTCCCGATGGGCAGATACGCGCCTACGGCAAAGGTCAGCGACCGAATGCCGAGCAGTTCGACCGCAATTACCAGGAACACACCCAGCAGTACCAGTCCCCACGGCAGCTTCCGGCTTAAGATGCCGTTGATCACCGTCGCCATCAGCTTGGCCTGCGGCGCCGGAGCAGCTGCACTCCCGATCCCCTGGATCCAATGCACCTCAATCTTTCCGCTGGCCGGCGAATACAGGTACTTTCCATCCTGCAGCTCCGACGACCCAATGGCGTTCAGCACGGTGTACTCCGCCCGCTGATGCACGGACGCGCTATTGTCCGCTGCCAAAACACGAATGTTGTCGGGAAGCTTCTCGTTGCCCTGAATGGAGATGCCCGGGTGGTTCCCGCTCAGATTCCAGGCCTGCGGCGCTGCATGAAACTCCTGCAGGCCTGTATTCATCAGGTTGAGCGTTACCCCAATAATGACCGTCGAAACCACCACGCCGATCATCAGCGCAAGCTGCTGCAGCCGCGGCGTTGCGCCGATGATGTAGCCGGTCTTCAGGTCCTGCGAGGTGTCGCCCGAGTTCGATGCTGCGATGCACACCACGCCGCCAATCGTGATGGCCAGCGCCCCAAACGCCGGGCTGGTCCAGCCGTTCACCAGGAACACCGCCGACGTTGCCATCAGTGTCGCGATGGTCATGCCGCTCACCGGGCTTGCCGATGAGCCGACCAAACCGACAATCCGCGAGCTGACCGTAACAAACAGAAATCCGAAGATCACCACCAGCAGCGATGCTGCCAGGTTGGCCGCCCATCCCACAAACGCTCCGGGCACCGGTTTGAATTCAAGAAAGAGGAACATCAGCATGACGATCAGCAACGAGCCGACTAGCACCACGCCCATGGAGAGATCGTTCTCAGTGCGAAGCGGCTTGGCCGCCGCGCCGGCCGCGCCCGGGCGCATGGTCTTGAACCCCGCGGAAAGCGCCGACCAGATTGTAGGCAGCGTCTTGAACAGCGTAATCAGCCCCGCCGCCGCCACCGCGCCCGCGCCCATGGGCTTGATATAGGTCGCCCACAGTTCCGGCGGGCTCATCTGCCCGATGGGATTCTGGCCCGGATACACCGGCCCCGGAAGCTCCTTGCCAAAGAAGTAGATGAGCGGCATCACCACCAGCCACGAGAACACTCCGCCCGCGACTATCACGCCCGCAACCTTGGGCCCGATGATGTAACCCACGCCCAGGTACTCCGAGGTTGCGTCGGCGTTGATCTCTGCGCCCTTCATCGCATGCTGTGGTCCGAAGTCGAGCCGGTACTCCGGCGCGTGGGGCCATGCTTTGAAAAGATTCGAGTTTTGGAAGAAGGTGTAGAGGCCGCCGATTCCAAGTCCCAGGAAGACGCGGCTCGCCAGCGATCCGCCTTTCTCACCCGCGATCAGCACATCGGCGCAGGCCGTGCCTTCGGGGTAGGGAAGTGCTCCGTGCTCCTGCACAATCAGTTGGCGGCGCAGCGGAATCATGAAAAGCACGCCCAGCCAGCCGCCGATGAGCGCCAGCATGAAGATCCTGGAGTACTCGAGATCGAATCCCAGGAAAACAAGCGCCGGCAGCGTGAAGATGACGCCGGAGGCGATCGACTGTCCCGCGTTGCCCGTCGTCTGCACAATGTTGTTCTCGAGAATCGACGCGCGCCCGAACGCGCGCAGGATGCTGATCGACAGCACTGAGATGGGAATCGAAGCCGCTACGGTGAGCCCGGCGCGCAAACCCACATACACCGTTACCGCGCCGAAGATGATTCCGAAGATCGACCCCAGCAGCAGTGCGCGAAAGGTGAACTCCGGTCGATTTTCGCTGGGAGCAACAAAGGGCTGAAACTCGGTCATTCCGATCCTCCGGTCATCAGCAACAGCGGCAACGCATTTTCGCTGAAGAGGGAGTTTAGCAGGCAGGGCGTGCGGAATGACAGAGCGGAATCAGGCCCAGCGAGCCAAACCCAACGCTCCTTCCTTATTGGCATTCTCCCTTGGCTGGGGCCACCCCGAGCGCGTAGGGTAGTTTCTGCATTCCTGCAACCGCGAATCCCGGCGTTTACGAGTCCAGGTATCTGCGAGCCCTGGCGTTCACGAATCTGGAGAAGAAAATGGTCAACACCCTCCAAGCTCCTGCGCCAACCAGTCGGCTCCTGTCGCTCGATGTGCTCCGCGGCATCACCATCGCCTTCATGATCATGGTCAACAACAACGGAGGCCAGGGCTCGTGGGGGTTCATGAATCATGCGCCGTGGAACGGTCTGACCCCCACTGACCTGGTCTTCCCCACATTTGTCTTTGTCATGGGCGCTTCCATTGTCTTCGCGTTTGAATCCCGTCTCGCCCGCGGAGCCACGCGGGCTCAGCTGGCCGTGCATACGGCGCAGCGGGCCGTGATCCTGTTTGCGCTGGGCTGGGTGGTGAACAACTTTCCGCTTTTCCATTGGCAGGGGATGCGGTTCTACGGCGTCCTGCAGCGCATTGCCGTCTGCTACCTCGTCGTCGGCCTCTTCTATCTCTTCGACCAGCGCGTTTGGACCAAGGTGGCCGCGCTCGCGGTTGCGCTCATCGGCTATTGGATACTGCTCCGCTGGGTTCCCGTTCCCGGCGCAGGCATGCCCGGCCGCGACTTCCCCTTCATGGATCAGCGGCTGAACCTCGTCTCCTGGCTCGACCGCCTCCTCATGCCCCACCATTTGTATCTCGACTGGTCGGGCCCTGACGCCCACAATGTTCGCGATCCCGAAGGCCTGCTCAGCGATCTGCCCGCGCTCGGGACCGCTCTGCTGGGCCTGCTTGCCGGCCTGTGGCTGCGGTCCTCGAAGACCGTCCGGGAAAAGGCGCTCGGACTTGCCGCCGCAACCGTCAGTTGCCTCGCCCTCGGCTATCTCTGGTCGCTCTGCTTCCCGCTCAACAAGAACATGTGGACCAGTCCTTACGTTCTGGTCGCCGCCGGATATTCCCTGCTGGTGTTGACGCTCGCTTACATCGCCGTCGAGCGTTTTGGCTGGGGCAAAGGTCGCAGCGCCTGGCTCGTCTATCCCTGGCTGGTCTTCGGATCGAACGCGATCGTGGCCTATATGATCAGCGAGCTGCTCCCCGGCCTGCTCG
Organism: uncultured Occallatibacter sp.; assembly: GCA_964460385.1. Classification (GTDB taxonomy): domain Bacteria; phylum Acidobacteriota; class Terriglobia; order Terriglobales; family Acidobacteriaceae; genus Telmatobacter. The sequence goes on from CAYWSR010000120.1 coordinate 10,049, forward strand.
ACTTCATCCGGATACCAACAAGCGCCGGCCACCACACCACCCCGCTGTCGTGGTCACAGACGCATATCTTCGCCCATATTCCCGACCCAGGCTGGGCAGCTTTCGCCTACGCCGTCGTCTATACAGCCGTCTGCTTCATCCCCGTGTGGGTGCTCTATCGCCGGAAGATATTCATCAAGGTGTAGGGCGACGCTCGATCTGAGATGCCGCCCCGCTCACCGCGCTTCGGCCCGCACCTTCACCGGCCGGAACAGCCACACATTCAGCAGCGTGAACAGCAGCCCGCCGACGGTGAACTTCAACCACACCGGCGCATTCGATGGCGAGAAGAACCCCTCCAGGCAGCCGGCGACCACCAGCATGGGAATAATGCCGGAAACCAGTCGTGCGGCCTCAATGCCCCCGCGCGCCACCGAGTCCTTCCAGCGCAGCGCGCCGGGGAAGAGCATTCCGTAGCCCAGCCGGAATCCCGCCGCTCCTGAGATGATGATTGCGGGCAGCTCCAGCGACCCATGCGGGGCGACAAAACTCCACAGGGGCACCGACATTCCATAGTGCGCACATGCGGCGGCAATCACCCCCAGCATCATCCCGTTAACAAAGAGATTGAACAGCGTGCCCAGCCCGAAAACGATCCCTGAAGCGAATGTCACAAAGGTCACGCTCAGGTTGTTGGTCATAATGAAGCTGGTGGCCTTGGGCTCGACGCCGACAATCGAGTGCGTCCACATCTCATGACGCTCCATTGTGGCGATCATGTCGGGCCCTACAAAATGCCGCATGAACTCAGGCCGCGCGTTGGTCATCACCGCTCCCAGGATGCCAAACGCCACTGAAACGCCCAGCGAGACCAGGACAAACCCGATCTGTGCCCGGAAGATGACCGGATACTCATCCCGCAGGAAGAGGAACAGAGTCATCAGATTCGTCTTCCGGCCCGAATAGATGATATGGTGGGCGCGAGCAAGCAACTGATTCACATGAACCGCATAAGTGCGGGAGGTCGAGTCTTGCCGAAGCACGGACAGGTCCGCGGCCACCTGGCGGTACAAGAGAGCCATCTCCTGCAGTTCGGCGCGCGAGAGCTGGCCCAGTCCGCTCCGGTCCGACTGCGCCAGCAGCGCGGTAAGCCGGTCCCAGTGCGGACGGCGCTTGAGAATCCACTGGTTGGAGAGGACTTGTGCCATGGACCTGCTTAAAGACGCGCGAGTTGACCAGCTGAGTCCGGACCAGATTAACATCGACACGCCCGAGCTGGTCAGCATCGAGATGCCTCTGGCCGGCATCGGCAGCCGGTTTATCGCGCTCCTGGTGGACTACCTCATCTTGATTCCGGGCGGCCTGCTGTTAGAAAAGGTGTTTTCGCTCATCGTAGCCTCCATCGGCGCCTTCTCCTCAATGTCAGCGCAATGGGCGTTGGGCTTCTATACCTTGCTGGCATTCCTGATCAACTGGGGCTACTTCACTCTCTTTGAGGCCTTCTGGAACGGCCGTACGCCGGGCAAGCGCGTGGCGCGGATTCGCGTCATCCAGCGCTCCGGCAGGGCGATCGGGCTATTCGAGTCGATGGCCCGGAATCTGGTCCGGGTCGTGGACCAGATTCCTTTCTTCTACGCGGTGGGCGTCATTTCCATGTTCGTCACCAAGCAGCATCAGCGGCTCGGCGACCTTGCGGCCGGCACCCTGGTGGTGCGCGATCGGGAGGTCGAAACTCCCTTGTGGGGCGATGCCGGTTCACGCACATTCACCGCGCAGCTCTTTGCCCCAGGTGCTCCCATCCCTGAGCCACACAGCCTGGTTACCCTGCCGTCCGCCGGCGTCGCCAAGCTCTCTCCTGCGGATCTTGAGGTGCTTGAGGGCTTCTTCGCCCGCCGCCTCGACATGAGCATGGAGACACGTGAAGCGCTCGCCCGCCGCATCGCCTCAGCTATCCAGGCAAAATCCGGTCTCCATTTCCCCGAAGGCGCCAGCGTTGAGACCTTCCTCGAAGCGACCGCAAGGCAGTTACGTGACCTTGCACGCCTGAAGTAACCACCCCGCAGGGCTGCCGGGCGCTTCATCACCCGTTTAGCCAAGCTCAGCGGAGGCTAACTTAATTCGAATGAACAACAAATTAGGATCCCCTCTTTTTGGGTGTCTGCATTCCCTCCCGCGTCGTTTTTTTTGCGAGTTTTTTTGATGCCGTTCTCGTTTGGCCTAAGCTGCAGCCAAATCGCTCATTTAATAAATGTTAAAAAGGCGCAACAGGTTTTATCCTTTGAGTAAGCGTTTACGTAAACGTATACAAGTGCGCCAAAAAGTAACTTCAATAAAAGTTACGCTTGACATCCCGCCCTTCTGGGAGGAATATGTCCCAGACTCTGTGAAAGGGGGGTCTTGCGCCCTCTCGTAAACCGATTCACTCTTGCGATTAATCGTTTGAGCGCATATGTCCCAAAAGGTAGAGAATCTGCAGTTCTCCACTTCCAAATCGCGGAGGAATGCGGCCACCAGGATATCGTGCGAACACCTTGGGGATCAAAAAGAATGCAGGGAGAGGACAGCGGACCTGTTTATCTCACCGGCAAGCGAAAAATAGGCACGACCGGGTGTCCAACTGAACAGTCCTTCCGGCATAGCGACCGGGGGGACTCAACAACAAACCGCAAAAAGTCAAAAAAAGGAAGGTCACATGAGACACGTGAAGTACAGATTCATTCTGTTGCCGCTCTTCGTATTTTTGGCATGCGCGGGTGCATTTGCGCAGGCCAATTCCGAAGTCACCGGCATCGTCACAGACCAGACGGGAGCCATCGTTGCAGGGGCGAACATTACCCTCACCAATCCGGCAACTGGCTCTTCCGTTGAAACCGTCAGCAGCAGCACCGGCTTGTACGACATCGCCGGCCTGAACCCCGCGAACTACAACCTGAAGATCACCGCCAAGAGCTTCGAGTCCTACGTTCAGAACGGCATCGTGGTCAACACATCCGCCACCGTCCGCGTGGACGTCAAGCTCATCGTCGGCGCTGGATCTGAAACGGTAACTGTCCAAGCGGATGCCCTCACGGTCCAGTCCGACTCCAACGTGGTCAGCACCCTCATCAGCTCGGAGGAGATCACCTCCATCGCCACCGAGAACCGCAACTTTGCGGCTCTGGCGGCTCTTGGCCTGGGCGTCAGCTCCGAGCTGCCGGACAGCAATTCGCTCGGCGCGTTCGGCGCCAGCTGGAACCTCGAATTCAACGGCCTGCGCGAGGCCCACAATATCTGGCTGATCGACGGCGGCGAGTCGGCTGACCGCGGCGGCGGCGGCGGCACGCAAATTCAGCCTTCACAGGATGCCATCGCCGAGTTCAATATGATGACCTCTAACTATCCTCCCGACTACGGCATCTCCTCCGGCGCAACCATCAGCATGTCGCTGAAGAGCGGCACCAAGGCCTTCCATGGCGCGGCATGGGAAGAAAATCGCGCCACCGCCTATAACGCCAACACCTTTTTCAACAAGTACGGCGGCGCCAACAATCCCAGGCCGGCAACCCATTACAACGTCTACGGCTTCAACGCCGGCGGCCCGATCTACATTCCTCACACCTTCAACACCAACAAGAACAAGGCCTTCTGGTTCTTCAACCAGGAGTGGCGCAAGACCTCCGCGGTGGCTTCCAGCAACAACGCCACCATCGACAAGGCGGATGTTCCGGCTGCTGGGACGGATCTCACTTATGTCGATCCAACGTATGCTCCAGCACACGGTTCAGGCTTTACATTTTTGCAGGTTCCCGCTGTTCCTGCGGGATCGGATTATGCGGTCAACCGCCTTGGGGCTCTGACACCCGGCGGTTGCTTCCAGGGAAACAAGAGCCTGGATCCGGTTTCCGGCAAAATGTTGTGCCCAGCCGGACAGGTAATCCCTCATGCGCTGTTCGATCCCAACGGGGTAATTTACCTCACCTCGGGCATCCTTCCCGCGCCGAACGTTGGAAGCACGGACTATAACGTCGCCAGCGTCCCGCTCCCGC
>CAYWSR010000121.1:0-14040 GCA_964460385.1 uncultured Occallatibacter sp.
CATCTGTTGCGCCGCAATCTGCCGATGATCTACATCATCGAAGACAACGGCGTTTACGGATTGACCAAGGGCCAGTTCTCAGCTACGGCCGACCTGGGCTCGAAGCTGAAGACCGGCGTGATCAACGATTTGCCGGCCATCGACACCTGCGCGCTGGCGATTCAATTGGGCGCGACGTTTGTGGGGCGTTCGTTCAGCGGAGACAAGAAACAGTTGCTCTCCATGCTGAAGGCGGCGATTGCGCACAATGGAACAGTGATGCTCGACGTGATCAGTCCGTGTGTGACGTTCAATGACCACGAGGGATCGACGAAGAGCTACAAGTTCATGCAGGACAATGACGAGCCCATCAACGAAGTGGACTTTGTGGCCAGCTTCGACGAGATCGAGGTGGACTACGAATCGGGCGAAGTCTACGAAGTGGAGATGCACGACGGCTCGAGCCTGCGTTTGAAGAAGCTGCAGGAGGACTACGATCCGACGGACAAGGCGAACGCAGTAAGGACGCTGATGGAGGCCCACTCGAACAATGAGGTGCTGACGGGCGTCTTCTACATCGATACGCAGAAGCCTACGTTCACCGACCTGCTGAACCTGGTGGACGAACCGCTGGGGCAGTTACCGGAAAGCCTGACGCGGCCACCGAAGTCAGCGCTGGAAGGGCTGATGGCGAGCCTGCAGCATTAAGACAGGAAAACATCAAACAGAGAACCCCGCCGAGTGCGGGGTTTTCTATTGAAGCAAGCGGAGGGGTTGAGGTCAGTGCGCAAGCAGTTTGCCGATCATGAAGCCCACGATGAGGGCGATGAGGAGGCCGCATGCTCCGGTAAGGGCGAGGCCGAAGAGCGCCTCGAACACGGATTGGCCTGACTGCTCGGAGAAGTCGCGATTGTCAGGGAGTGCTTTGTAAGTGCGGCGAAAGGCGAGCCAGAGGTTGAGGAGAAAGAGGAAGGGCAGCGGGAGAAGCGGGATGAGCGGCCAATAGTCGCGCGGACCAAAGGTAAGGAACTTGGCGAGGATGATCACCATGAGGGCCGCGACGAAGAGGAAGCAGGTGCGCGTCCAGTTGTAATAGCGTGCGACTGGGGGCTGCTCAGGCATGCTCAGGTCTTTCAGGTTTCCCGGAGATCCGGCAGCCAAAAAGCTGCTCGTCCCGGAGCCTTTTTGAGAGATTTAGTTGGAACGTATTGAAAGAATATCGCAGGGAAGCGAGATTTTGGACGGGCAAGAGTAATGGCGACGGCGCCGCCGGGAGGCGTTGTGGCTAGAAGAGCGGCAATCGCATCCAACCCTTTCCGCATTTTTCTCTTCGAAAAACCGCGGAAAGGATGGGGCACCCGCACCGCAATCGCATCCCGCCCATTGCGTCCGCAGCGGCGGGCGAAATGGATGGGACACGGTTCCCACCCACTCATCGCGATAAAGCCGCGATGAATGGGGCACAGGGGGCACAGGGGCACAGGAGTTTGTATTAGTGGGCGGAAGCCGGCGCGGGCGCGGGAGTGATGCGGACGCCCAACCCATTGAGCTTGGAGCGGGCCTGCGCGGCTTCAGGGGTCTGCGGGTGGCGCTGGATAAGCAGGCGCAGTTCGTGGATCCCGGCATCTTTCTTGTTGAGGTCGAGCAGGGCGAGCCCCTTGCGCAGTTGCGCTGCCGGGGCTTTGGGGCTACCTGGGAAGCCTTCGAGGACGGCGTTGTAGGCCTTGACGGCGTCGGGGTAGTTCTCCTGGCGGTAGGCGATTTCGCCGAGGTAAAACTGCGCAGTGCCGGCCATGTCGTCGGTCGGGTAGTAGTGAATCACGTCCTGAAACTCCCCAGCGGCGACGTCATAATGGGCGGAGTTGTAGTCGCGGACTCCGGCCTGAAAGGTGTCAGCGAGCGGCGGGGTCTGGGCGGCGGCGGGGGCCTGTGGGCCGCCAGGCTGGCCTGCGCCGGGTTGAGATTGGCCGGGTTGGGCGGTGCCGGGCTGCGCGGTAGCGGGCGCAGCGGTCTGGATGTTCTGGAGCTGGGTTTGCAGGTCCTGGACGGATTTGTCCAGCTTGGCAATGCGCGACTTGAGCTCGTCGACCGAGTCATTGAGCGACTGCACCTGGCCGGAGACCGTGTCCATCTTGGCGTTGGCGGCATCACCCTGGGCGTTGATCTTCTTTTCGAGTGTGCTGACGGTGACAGAGATCTGGTTGGCGTTGTCTGCAGTCTGTTCGACCAGATGCTGGAGGACTCCGAAGCGCGTGTCGAAAGTGGACTGCAGGCGCTGCATCATGTCGAGCAACTGCTGGACCTGAGTTTGCAGCTCGATGATCTCCTTGGAGGCGGCATGCGCAGGAAGGGGCAGTGCGAGCAGAGCGAGGGAGACGGCGGCGAGGAGACGGCGGGGCAGCTTGACTAGTGTGCGCATCGTTCACCTGTTCAGTAAAGAGGTTATGAGCGGCGACCGCGGCAGAGAGGCGGGCACTGCTTATTCAATGAGGATGACGGTTCCTCCCGGCCTGACCGGCTTAGATTGAGGCGGTCAGGCAGGGGTTCCAATTTGATTTTAGCGGTCGATGGCGAAACCTGCGCGGCGATTCTGTTGCCAGCACTCCTCAGTGGACTCAGAGCAGAAGGGCTTCTCCTTGCCGTAGCTGACCACGCGAACCCGTGCGGGCGCTACACCGGCGGCGACAAGCGCATTCTTGGCGGCGTCGGCGCGGTTCTGTCCGAGGGCCAGGTTGTATTCGCTTGAACCGCGTTCGTCGCAGTACCCACCGATAACGACCTTCACGTCGGGATGGGCGACGAGGAAGGAGGCATCGCGGACCAGGACGGCCTGGGCGTCGGCGCGAATGTCGTAGGTGTCGTAGTCGAAGAACGCGTCCTGCACACCGGCCTTGAACTCGTCTTCAACGCTCACTGTGGTGGTGGGCACCACGACTGCCGGCGCTTCGTTGACCGTGACGCGAGCCGTGGCGTCGGCAGTGCCGCCATCGCCGCGAGCAACGAGGTGATAGCTGGTGGAGGCTGTGGGTGTAACGGTCTTGACGCCGGAGGTGGGCACGTCGCCGATGCCGTCAATGGAGACGCTGGATGCGTCGGCGGTGCGCCAGGTGAGAACGACCTGGTCGCCTGCGGAGATGACGTTGGGCGTGGCCGTGATCTGCGCGACGGGCGAGGGCGCCGGGGCCGAAGCCGAACCTGTGGAAGGCGCAGTGGACGCGGAGGACGGCGGCGGCGCCGGCTTCTTCGAGCAACCTGCGATCGCGACCAGAACAACGACGAGAAGAACGAAACTCAAAGCACGAGACTGTCGATTCAAGGGATTACTCCTTCGGTAAATTCAAAAGTCGGGGTTCAAAAAAGCACGCCGAGTCTTCACTTTGTGTCGTCCCGACGCCGCGGCGATTGACGATTCGAGACATATCTTTTGATGCCAGTTGAAGCCAAGTCGATGTTCAAGAGCGGAGCAGGGGATAAGAACTTGATTCCCGAACAGCGCCAGCCTCATGCGGAAATAGGGATTCTAACCACCTTAAGAGCATAGTTCAAAGACAGGAGAATCATAGTTCAAAACCGTGGAGTCGGATGGGAACTACTTCCAACTCCAGTTGGGCATGGTGTTGTTGCCGGCGGCGGTGAGCTGGCGTTGCTGGGTTCCATCGGCGAGCATGGTCCATATTTGGGTGTGGCCGCCGATGTTGCGCTCGAAGACGATGTGGCGGCCATCCGGAGCCCAGGAGGGGTAGTCGTTGGTGCCGGCCTCGTGGGTGACCTGGAGCCAGCGCATGGAAGCGATGTCCATGACGTAGATGTCCTGGCCGCCGGGATCGCCGGGGCCGTATTTGCGATTCCAACTGAAGGTGAGCAGCGCGCCGTTGGGGGCCCAGGAGGGGGAGACGGCATAGCCGCCGTCGGTGAGCCGCTGAACTCCTGCGCCGTCGATGTCCATGATGTAAATCTGGGGCTCGCCGGTGCGGCCACCGGCCCAGGCGATTTGCGCGTTGGTGCGGGGGTTGAAAGTGGGGGCGACGTTGGGGCCTTTGAAGTCGGTAAGGCGGTGGAGATTTCCGCCGCTCGCGTCGGCTAGCCAGATTTCCGAATCGCCGGAACGGGAGGAGGAGAAGGCGATATGCGCTCCGTCGGCCGACCATGCGGGCGATTGGTTGCTGCCGCCGGCGATGCCGGCTGGGAAGGCGACGAGGCGGCCCAGCTCGAGGGAATACATGCGGACGGCCCAGCCTTCGGGCCCAAGCGAGGCAAAGGCAAGGCGAGAGTTATCGGGCGCGACGCGGGGCGAAAGCGAGATGGAGCCGAGGTGCGTCACCTGGTGCTGGTTCTGGCCGTCGTAGTCCATGCACCAGATCTCTTTGCTGCCGGTGCGTGTGCTGATGAAGTAAATTCTGGTTTCGGCGATGCCGTTGATGCCGCCACCCAGTCGGAGGATGATCTCGTCGGCAAAACGATGAGCGATGAGGCGGGCAGCGTCCTGCGATGCGGCGTCGGTGTACTGCTTACCGAGGACCTGTGGACTGACGGTGTTGCGGGCGTCGAAGAGCCAGCCCAGGACGGTGAGGCGCCCGCCGGAGGCAGAGAGCGAGCCGAAGGCGACCATGGTGGCGTTGGCCGGCGCCTCGGACCACTGCTGGAGATTGATCTCCTGCGGAGTGCCGGGATTGGATTGCGGAGCGAGCGAGCGGGACACGATGTCGAAGATGCCCGCGGCGGAGAGGTCGCCATAGAGAGTCGCGTCGAAGACGGCCTTGAGCGAGGGCGTTTGCGGGTCGGTGGAGAGCGGCTTGAACTCTGCGGCGGCGAGCCGGATGCGATCCTGGCCGAGGTTGGTGCCTGTGTGGACCCAGTCTTGCGCGTGAAGGAAGGATGACACGGGCAGGATGAAAGCAAAAGCAGCCAGGGGAGAGAGGCGAAAACGAGGTTTCATTCTGCGAGGCTTCTTTCGTTTTTTGGCTTCGTCGTTTGGCCGGAATGGCTGGATCGGAATTGGCCATCGTTTGAGCGGTTTCAAAGGCGCTGCACACGGATAGGGCAAGCACTCAGTAGGTACAATCATAGGTCACGTCGAGCCACTGATCGTTGGAGTCACGGGGCAGGTCGCCAAAGGTGTCAACACGCTGGGTGGCGAGCATGCAGGAGCGGTCGAGGGTAGGGCTTCCACTTGCGGTGTTGATACGAAAGGACGAGGGCGTGCCCTGGCGATTGACCTTGAAGTAGATCTGGACGGTGGCGCCCTTGGGCGTACGGGGATCGACCTGGCCGCGAATCCAGTTCTGGCTCACTTTTTGTTTGATGCCTTCAACGTACCAGGGGTAGCGTGAGCCGAAGTCGCCGTTGGTGACGCTGACAGGCTGGGCGGAGGCCGTGGGCTGGGCCATTGTGGCGCGGGGCATGCTGGCGCCGGCCTGTTCGCCGAATTGAGCGCGGTTTTCCGGGCGCGGGGGAGGCTGGTGGGGCTGAGTCTTCTGCGCAGTCTGAACATCTTTCTTCGGCGGGAGCTTCTGCTGCTTGCTGGAGATGGGGACGGCGGTCTCGTCGACGGCCTGCTGGGCCTTGGGCGTTGGCGGAGCGGGAGCCTCACTGGGTTTTTCTGTGGCGAGGACGTTTTCGTTGGTGGCGTGGTCGGCGGGAAGGGGCAGGGCATTGGAGACGAGGCTTACCTGGATGGAACTGCCCGGGCCGGGGTTGCCCCAGAAGTTGTGATGGAAGAACGCGCCAACAAATGCGTAGAAAAGCAGGACGGCAGCGATCAGGAGGTGGAGGAGGATTGCGCCGAAGGCAGGAGCAGCAACGGGCTCGCCGGCCAGATCTCCTGCGAGCTCTTGTTCGAGATTTGCCGTGCCTTCAGAAAAGAGACTTTGCATGGGCAGAAAAGAGTGTTTGCATGGCGCGCTGACCGTCGGCCCTAGAGTCCCGGTGGCGCGGCAGGCTTCGGCTCCAGCGGTTGTGTGACGATTGAGACGTTGGTGATGCCGGCTTGCTTGACGGCATCCATGACGGCTGCAAATGCGCCGAAGGGGACATTCTCATCGGCGCGGAGATAGATGACCTGGTGGGCTGGATCTGCGCCCATTTCACGGAGCTTGCGCGCGAGGTCGTGGACATTGATGGCTGCGTCGCCTAGGAAGACCTGCTGGCTGTGGTCGATGGTGACGACCAGACGCGACTCGGTGATTTCTCTGACTGTGCGAGTCTTGGGGACGGCGACTTCGATGCCGGATTGAAGCACGGGCGCGGTGATCATGAAGATAACGAGCAAAACGAGGACGACGTCGACCAGCGGCGTGATATTGATCTCTGCGAGAGAGGAGCGGGTCTGGCCGGCGTTGGTGGTGAAGGCCACGGCTAGCGCCCTCCCTGGACCTGACTTGTCATGGACTCGGGGACGGGCTGGCGCGCGGCCTGCGCGGAGCGAACGGGAATCTCTTCGAGGGAGTTGAGGAGCTCGCGGCAGAAGTCGTCGGTGGCGGCGGCGAAGATGCGAATGCGCGCGCTGAACTGGTTGTAGGCAACTACCGCAGGGACGGCAACAAATAGGCCGGCGGCGGTGGTGATGAGGGCTTCAGAGATGCCGGGAGCGACAGCGCGCAGCGTGGCAGCGCCGGCGGTGCCGAGGCCATGGAAAGCGTCGATGACGCCGATGACTGTGCCGAAGAGTCCGACGAATGGGCTGGTGGACGCAATGGTGGCGAGCCAGGTGAGGCGGCGCTCGAGGTTGGTGATGGATTCGCTGGCGGCGGTCTGCGCGGAGCGTTCGAGCGGCGCGAGGTTGCGCGGAGGGCCCGAGCCGCCGGTCTGACGCTTGTAGGTTTCGTAGACGTCTTCAAAGACCATGGCCAGCGGGCTGGCTTTGCACTTGATGGCGAGGGCTGAGATCTCCTGCAGGCGGGTGGCCTTGCGGAACTCGCGAATGAATCGCTTGCTCTCCTTGGTGGCGCGGGAGAAAGTGGACATTTTGCCGAAGATGATGGTCCAGGAGTAGAGACTGGCGATGAGCAGCAGGACGAGCACGCTCATTGCAACGGATCCGATGTTGCCCATCAGGTCGACGATGCCGCTGGTGGACTGCGTGGAGATGGGAGCCGCGCCGTCAGCCTGAATTACGTAAAGAAGCAATGCAGTCAAAGCCGACAATCACCTCAGCCTTCACGGTATCAGACAGGGTGTGGTGGGCCAAGTCATCGATCAGATGCGGGGGAGTGGCAGCCTTTGGAGTGGTCGCGCGGGATGCTGTGTCTCGTTTTGAGTCAGTTTGCCGGGGATGTGCGGGCGAATCGGGGCGCGTTTGGTGATTCAAAGAAAACTCTCAAAAAGTACTTGACAACATACACTGTGCAACATACAGTAGTTAATGTACAGTGTATGGAGTACAGCATGACACTTTCAGAGAGCATCTTTGAGAACCTCCGGCTGGAACTTCGGCGTGGTTGTTTGACGTTGGCGGTGCTGGCGCAACTGAGGCAGGAGCGGTATGGCTACACGCTGCGCAAGGCGCTGGCGGAGCGCGGCTTGGAGATTGACGAGAGCACGCTTTATCCGTTGCTGCGGCGCCTGGAGGCCCAGGGGCTGCTGGCCAGCGAGTGGCGCGAGGAAGACAAGCGCAACAAGCGGTTTTATCGCCTGAACGAGGATGGCGAGCGAATGTTGGGCCAACTGTTGCAAGAGTGGCAAGCGCTGAATGCGGCAATTGCCGCGTCGCTTGGAGCGGATGAAATCAAGGCTGATGCATCGAGTGGCGATGCGAGCGGATAGTCCTGGGGAGGGCGACGGCAGGTGGGCAGTATCGGCGGGTTTGGCGGCAAAAACAACAGCGGCGACACAAACATTTGAAGGGCGAAGGGAAAAGCGATGGAACTTCTTGAGCGGTATTTGGAAGCTTTAAGGAAGCACCTGCCGTGGGAGCGGCAGGACGACATCATTGCTGAATTGAGGGCCAACCTTGAGGCACAGATTGAGGAGAAAGAGACTGGGTTGGGACGGCCGCTTACCACGGTAGAAATGGAGGAGTGGCTGAAGACTCTGGGGCAACCGATCCAGGTAGCCGCGGGCTATCAGCCACAGCGATACCTGATTGGGCCAGCGTTCTTCCCAATTTACTGGTATGTGTTGAAGCTGGCGCTGGGTTGGGCGGCGGTGATTTATTCGATCGTGATCGTAGTAACGCTGTTTTCCCAAGGGATGCCGAGCGCAACGGAGTGGGTGGGAGCTATTGCGCGGATGCCGTCGGTGCTGCTGATGACGGCGGCGTGGGTGACGGCAATATTTGCGGCGGTGGAATTCGGGGTCTTGCGACAGTCGATCGTAATAAAGGGATTTTGTGCCACGCCATCCTTCTGGGCACCGGGCGCTATGCCGCCAATTGCAAGCAGGGGAATGGGAGGCAAGAAACCGCGAAGCTTTGCCCAGGCCGTTGCTGAAGTCGTATTCGGAATTCTGTTTCTTGGCTGGCTCCTGTTGGTGCCGACTCATCCTTACTTAATTCTGGGGCCGGGAGCGTATGCCTTGCGCAATTCGCCATTCCTGCTCAGTCCTGCGCTCATGCAGTTCTTCTGGTGCGTGGTTGCGCTGAACGTCTTTCAACTGGGATGGAAGGTCGCGGACCTGGGTCGAGGAGCGTGGCGGGTTCGCAGCCGCGCGCAGCACGTTGTGCTCAGCGTCCTTGGACTGATTCCTCTTGGGGTTCTGCTATTTGTGCCCAATCACATGTGGGTTGTGCTGAGGCACCCGGCATTGGATCAGGCGCAATACGGAGCCGCGCTCGACACGATCAATGCGGTGATCTACAAGACCCTGCTGGTGCTCGTTGCCATCGTGGTGCTGCAACTGGTGTGGGAGATTGTGCGGAGAAGCCTCGAAGCGTATCGGATGCGGTTGGCGGCACGGTGACTGCGGCGGCGCGGCGGGGTTAGCCCAATGGTTCCGACGGATTGTCACCGGTGAATCGCTCGCCTAGTATGGTGCCAGTTGCGGATTCGGTCCCGAGAGGTTTCAGCCGATGCTTGTTGAACTGCGCGCGGAGAACTATGCGGTGATCGATCACGCGATCGCGTCGTTCGGGCCGGGACTGAACCTGCTGACTGGCGAGACGGGCGCGGGCAAGTCGATCCTGGTGGACGCGCTGGCGCTGCTGATGGGAGGGAAAGGCTCGTCGGAGGTGGTGCGGCACGGCGCGGACAAGGCCGTTGTGTCGTGCGTGTTCGAGTCGACGCCGAGAGCCGAGCAGATCCTCGAAGAAAACGGGATCGACGCAGCAGGGACCGAGGTGATTCTGCGGCGGGAGATTCTTGAGTCGGGCAAAGGGCGGGTGTTCGTGAACAATCAGCCGGCGGCGGTGGCGGTGCTGAAGCTGCTGGCGCCGGAACTGGCGCTGGTGCATGCGCAGAGCGAGACGCTGAGCAGCTTCGATCAGGCGCAGCAGCGGATTCTGCTGGATCGTTTTGGCGGAATTTCAACCGAAGCGGTGGAAGCGGCGCATCGAGAGTGGCGGGATGCGGGGGAGCGGCTGGCGGAACTGGTGGAGGGCGAGCAGGACCGGTTGCGCATGGTGGACTTGTGGAGCTATCAGAAGAAGGAAATCGATCAAGCGCAACTGAAGGCTGGCGAAGATGAGGCACTCGAGACCGAGAAGCGCGTGCTGGCGAACAGCGAAAAACTGTATACGGCGGCGATGGGGGCATTCGAGCAGCTCTATGAGGGTGGTGCGTCTGCCGAGGGCGCGCTGCGGGCAGCGACGAAGAATGTGCAGGAGCTGGCGCGGTACGACGGGAAATTTGCCGAGGCGGTGCAGCAATTGGAGGGTGCGCGGGCGGCAGTGGGCGACGTGGCCGCGAGTTTGCGGGATTATGCGGAGAGGATCAATGCGAGCCCGGAGCGGCTGGCGGAGATTGAGGACCGGCTTGCGGCGCTGGACCGGCTGAAACGGAAGTACGGCAAGACCGTGGCTGAGGTGATTGTGTTTGGCGAAGAGGTGACGCGAAAGCTCGGCGAGGTGGAAGACCGCGAGGGGACGCTCAAGGAACTCGAAACGGCGCTGGCGAAGGCGGCGGGGGAGTACGAGGCTGCGGCTGGTGCGATGCACAAGGAACGCAAGACAGCGGCGGAGAAGCTGGCCAAGCTGGCTGAGGCGCAGATCAACTCGCTGGCGATGAAGGTGCAGTTCGAAGTTGAGGTGAAGGCGGCGGAGCGCGAGACGGGCTGGACGGCGTCTGGGTGGGACGAGGTGACGTACCGGATCGCGACCAACCCGGGAGAGCCGCTGAAGCCGCTGAGTGAGATTGCGTCGGGCGGCGAGATGAGCCGCGTGATGCTGGCGCTCAAAGTGGCTGTGGAGGAAGGCACGTCGAAGACGAGCAAGAATCCGACGCCGCGGACGCTGGTGTTCGATGAGATCGACATTGGGATTGGCGGGCGGGCGGCCGAGGCGGTGGGACGCAAGCTGAAGGCGCTGAGCAAGGGGCAGCAGGTGTTGTGCGTGACGCACCTGCCACAGATTGCGGCGTTTGCCGATCAGCATTTTCTAGTCGACAAGCGCGAGGCGGACGGGCGGACAAAGATGCAAGTGCGGCTGCTGGACGATCGGGCACGGACACACGAGGTGGCGCGGATGCTGAGCGGTGCGAAGGTGACGGAGACGAGCCTGCAGCACGCGGGACAGATGATTGCGGCGAGCCGGTAGCCGTAGGGGTGTCGGGTATCGGGTGTGGGGTGTGGGGTCGCGCCGTCAGCGGCTTGAGAAGACGAATTCGTTGCCGTCGGGGTCTTTGAAGATAGCCATGGTTCCCCAGACTTCCTTGCGGGGCTCGGCGGCGAGCTCGACGCCATTCGCTTTAAGAGAGGCTGCGGTGGCGAAGACGTCGTCGGTCCAAAAGGTTAAGTTCTGGAAGCCGCCGATACGGTCTTCGTGGCCCGGGGGCGTGAAGAGAGACAGGTTGACGTCGGAGCCGGGGATGAGGAGTTCGATCCAGCGCTGGCCTTCGCCGAAGCTCTGGTCGGTGGCCACCTTGAAGCCGAGCTTTTCTTTATAAAAGGCGAGAGCGCGATCCTGGTCGCTCACGGGAATGCCTACGATCTTGACGCCGCGAATCATGGAGGTGCCTCCGGGTTGAGATGACGGGACTATAGCCGCGTTCGGCCATGGTTGCAATCTGGTTGTTATCGCTATACTAATAATCGGTATAGGGATGACTTCGATCGACGAGTATGTGACCGATGTGCTGATGCGGGATCTTGTAGGACATGACAAGAGACCGGTGAGTTTTCTGGTGTATCTGTGGCTGGCGGCTGAAGGGCACCGGCGGGGCGGTGAGGTTCAGATCAGCTACCAAGAGCTGGCCGAGTCGATTGGGGTGTCGAAGAGCTCGGCGCAAACGGCGGTGGGATGGCTGGTGCGGCGGAAGTTGCTGAAGGCTACGAAGGCAAATGCGACGGCAGTGCCGAGCTATGAGGTGCAGAGTCCGTGGAGGGCGCGGGGGGGAGGGATCAGGGACTAGGGACTGAGGGACGAGACAAAAGGCAATAGGCACCTGGCGGCGGTGCAGTGGCTCTGATGCTTTATTCAGCAGTGAACGTCAATTCAGCAGCACGCCCTGGTTTGGGCGATCGAGCGAGAACGTCGGAATCTCAATATCAAACCGCTCACCGCTCTCGGTCTCCATCTGGTATGCACCGCCCATCATCCCCGATGTCGTGTCGAGAGGGCAGCCACTCGTATATTCGAAGCTCTCGCCGGGCTTGAGGACTGGCTGCTCCCCAACAACACCCGGTCCCTTGACCTCGGTCAACTCGCCATGCGCATTCGTGATCATCCAATGCCGGCTGAGTAGCTGAACCGTTTCGAGTCCCTGGTTCTCGATGACCACTCGATAAGCCCAGAAATACTGCGAGTTCTTCGGCGACGACTTCGCCTCAAGGTAAGTCGGCAAAACGCTTACCGCTATTCCTCGTGTGTTTGCTCTATACGGTGTCGGACCTGCCATAAAGAGAGCTTAGAGCAAATTCGTAGGCTGAGCTAGCCCGGCATGATCCTGGACTAACGACAACAGGCCAATGCGCGTTTTCAGCGGCGGCGTAGTCAGGTCTTGCGGGCGGCGGTGGCTCTGTTGCCTACTCGGAAACTGTGCCACGACCGGGCGGCGGATTTGCTGTCCTTTCAATGCACCGGTTGGTATACTTAGTGGTGTGACGACTACTACCCTTGATTCCATTCCCAACGGTACCCACGTCGAAGCTTCCCCCAGCGAGAAGAGGGTGTTGTTGCTGAAGCCGAGAGGCTTTTGCGCCGGTGTGGTACGTGCCATCGACATTGTGAAGATTGCTCTGGATACCTTTGGAGCTCCCATCTACGTGCGCCGCGAGATTGTGCATAACCGCTATGTTGTAAATGAGTTGGCGGAAAAAGGCGCGATCTTTGTTCACGAGATCGACGACGTTCCAGACGGGCAGAGGGTGATCTATTCGGCGCACGGGGTGAGCCCGGCGGTGCGGGAGCGGTCGAAGGGACGCCATCTGAGGGTGATCGACGCGACCTGCCCACTGGTAACCAAGGTGCACATTGAAGCGGTGAAGTTTGCCAAGCAGGGCTATTCGTTGGTGCTGATCGGCCACCGCGACCACGACGAGATTGAAGGCACGCTGGGCGAGGCGCCGAATGTGACCCAAGTGGTTTCAAGCGTGGGCGAAGTGGCGACGCTTGAGGTTCCTGACCCGAACCGTGTGGCGTATCTGACACAGACGACCCTGAGCCTGGACGAGGCTCGCGACATTATTCACGCGCTGAAAGAGAAGTTTCCAAATATTGCCGAGCCTCATTCACAGGACATCTGCTATGCGACGGAGAACCGGCAGGTAGCGGTGCGCAACGTGGCGCATAACGCGGACCTTGTGCTGGTGGTGGGCTCGACGAATAGTTCGAACTCAAACCGGCTGGTGGAGGTTTCGCGGAACCTGGGAACGATCGGGTATCTGATTGATAACTCACAGGCAATCGATCCGCGCTGGCTTGACGGCGTGAAGACGGTTGCGGTGACGGCCGGCGCTTCAGCCCCAGAAGTGCTAGTGGAAGACGTTGTGAATTATTTGCGACTGAACGGCTACACCAACGTCGAAGAGGTAGAAGTAATGCCGGAGAACGTACGGTTCGGGTTGCCTCCGGAGATTGTTCAAGCGATCGGCGGCGCGAGCGGCGGAGAAGCCGTAGCGGTGCGATAGGCTGGGCCCCAGAAAACCAGGGACCAGGCAGAAGATGGGCCACGGCACGCATCGAATTCGATGGGTGTGAGGGGCACATTTGAGCGGGATCGGGGAACAACTGGGGATTCGAGGCCTGGAAGCTTTGAATCGGTCGAGCGCATGAGGCGACAGAAGATTAATGGACAGACAGCAGGCGATAACGGAATCCGCGCGAGTAGATGGGGTTAGGCACGCGACTCCGCGATTTGGGCGGATCGATGCTGATCTGGGCGAAGTCGACAAGGCAATCGAGGGGTCGACGGAGCATCTGCTGAGCTTGCAGCATCCGGATGGTTACTGGAGCGGTGAGCTCGAAGCGGATGCCATGCTCGAGGCCGATTACATTTTCCTCCATACACTCTTAGAGAGCGGCGATCCTGGCCGATTGCAGCGCGCATGCACGGAGATGATGCGCTACCAGAATGAGGATGGCAGTTGGAGCATCTTTCCGGGCGGACCGGGCAACATCTCACTTTCAGTCAAGTGCTACTCGTCGGCAAAGCTGATGGGCATGAGCGCGGAGGATCCTCGGCTGGCGAAGTGCCGCGAGTGGGTGCTTGAGCACGGCGGCGTGGTGGAGTGCAACACCTTCACCAAGATGTATCTGTGCGCGATCGGCGAATACGACTACGATGCTGTGCCGGCGATTCCGCCGGAGATCGTGTTGTTTCCGAACTGGTTCTACTTCAATATTTATGAGATTTCGGCGTGGTCGCGGTCGATCCTCGTGCCGCTGGCGATCATGTACGCGAAGAAGCCCTTCAAGAGGATCTCATCCGAACAGGGAATCGATGAGCTGTTTGTGGGCGGGCGCGCGAATGCGGA
>CAYWSR010000122.1:0-13870 GCA_964460385.1 uncultured Occallatibacter sp.
CCCGAAAACGCTGTCGTGGTTCCGGGTTCGCGCGCTGTAGCCAAGGGCAAAGGGCAGGAGTGGGGGCTGAGCCTCTATGCTCCGGTGATTGTGAAGTACCGCGACGAAAAAACGGACCTGTCCACTGCTCTCGAAGACCTGCTACGCTAGGCGGAATGTCCCCAGACCCTGGGAGTCCCACATCAATGAGGACGCGCGCGAAGAACGCACTGCTGTGCATGTCTTTTATCGCCGCCATTCATACCGCACACGCACAACAACCTGGCGTTCTGCGTCTGCCCTGGGACCAGTGGCAGCTCCACATCGGCGACGAACCCTCCTGCGCCCAGATTGAAGCGCCCGCCTGCACTCCGCAACAGTTCAACCACAGCGACTTGAGCCCGGCCAATCAGTGGCGGCGAATTGAAGTCACCCTACCCTCGGAGCTAAGGTCGACTCCCGAGCTTGGCCTGCTCGTCCAGGGCGAGCAGCCTGTCTACGAGGTTTTCGTCAACGGCCAGTCGATCGGCGGCTCAGGCAGCCTGGTCACCCGCCACGGCCCTGAATATGCCCGCATCATCCTGACCGTCCCTTCGACCCTCGTCCGCCAAAACCGCATCGTCATTGCTATTCACGGCCTGGGCGTCCGCACCTCAATCCCGGTTCCAGGCTTTGTCCCCACCCTCGCTCCAATGGACCAGATCCGGACTGTGCGCGATCTGGATTTGTTCGCTTACGTGCGCGCAAGTTGGCAACACTACCTGTGCTATGCGGCCATGTTCGGCGCCGGCTTCGTCTTCTTCCTGCTCTTCTCCGTCAATACCCATCTGCACGAGTACTTCTGGATCGGCGCCAGGCTTTGCATCCTCGCGGTCTACCGCATCTGTGAATTGTCCTGGGTCGTAAACTTCTTTGTGCCTGCATGGATTGTCTTCACCGCCGACCGGGTGTTCAATGCAACCTCGGCATTTGTACTCATTCAATTTGTCTTCGCGTTCCTGGGACGGCCAGTCCCAAAATTGTTTCGAGCGATCCAGTTGCTCGGCGCCTTCTCCACACTCTCACTGCTCCTGCTGTTCCCATGGCCATCCTCCATATACTTCCCGCTCGCCGGCTTCACTGAAGGCGCTTTCGTCCACCGCTCCATGCAGTTGGCCACTATCCTCGGCGACCTGAGCCTGCTGCTTCTTGTTCCTGGCTGCTTCAAATCCAAACTCGCCGAGATGCGCTGGATCGGGACGGCGCTGGTCTTTATCGCCTTCATTGAGGCCAATCGCATGCTGAGCCAGAACGATATGCCCAGTCTGCCTCAGGACTTCATGTGGGGCCATCTCGACTTCGATCTGCGCCCGCTCTCTTACGTGATCTTCGCCATCGTCATGCTCATCGCCATGACCTTCCGCCTGCGCCGCATCCAGAATCGCAATCGCGAAGTGGAGCAGGAGATGGAGGCAGCGCGAAGCGTGCAGCAGGTGCTGATTCCGGATGAGCTGCCGACGATCCCCGGGCTGAAGATTGAGAGCGCATACCTGCCCGCGCAGGATGTGGGCGGGGACTTCTTTCAGATTTTGCCGATTCCGAGGGGAGATCCGGCGCACACGGAGCAAGGTCAGGCGGCATTCATCGTTTTGGGCGATGTCAGCGGCAAGGGGCTGAAGGCGGCGATGACGGTGTCGATGATTGTGGGGACGCTGCGAACCAGCGCGCGGCACTGCGCGGGGCCCGGCGAACTGCTGGGCGAGGTGAACCGGTCGATGATCGGCCGGTCGGATGGATTTGCGACCTGCATCGCGCTGAAGGTTGAGGCCTCGGGCCGGGTGACGGTGGCGAATGCGGGGCATCCGAACCCTTACCTAGACGGCAAGGAGGTTGAGACAGAGGCGAACCTGCCGCTCGGATTGGTGGCGGAGATTACCTACCCTGAGGTTTCGCTGGAACTCCGGCCGGATCAGATATGCACCCTGGTGACGGATGGGGTAGTGGAAGCCACAAGCGCGAGTACGCGGGAACTGTTCGGGTTTGGACGGACCGAGCGGTTGAGCGCGCAGCCGGCGGCAGAGATTGCGGAGACGGCAAGAAAGTTTGGCGAAGGCGCACCGCAGGCAGACGACATTACGGTGCTGAGCATCGCGCTGGGCCCCCAGCCTGTCACGGCAGTAGCGTAAGGCGCTTGAAACTCCCGCCAGCGCCGGCGCCCCCGACCCCGGAAATCGGCCGATCCGGCCCCAGCCGTGAATCGGTGTGCGGATTCCATCATCCACAGCGCCAATTCCCCGCTGATTGCCGTATTCTGGTAAGGCCGACCCAACGGCCGACACTTGGAGCATCACGAGGTTCTTTTGAGCACTCCTGAGGGGTCCCCCCGCATAACACCTTTCCTCTGGTTCGACTCGCAAGCGGAAGAAGCGGTCGAGTTTTACCTTTCGGTTTTCAAGAACTCACGCCGCGTTGGCGAGCTGCGCGCTGTGGACGAAATCCAGGGGCCCGTGGGCAGCGTGCTCACCATCACGTTTGAGGTGGACGGCCAGCAGCTGACCGCGCTCAATGGCGGCCCGAACTTCAAATTCACCGAGGCCATTTCGCTGGTTGTGAACTGTGGCTCGCAGGAAGAGATTGACGAATACTGGGCCAGGCTGACCGACGGCGGCACCGAGATTCAATGCGGGTGGCTCAAGGACCGGTTCGGCCTTTGCTGGCAGGTGGTCCCGGCCAACATCGCAGAGCTTATGAAGCATCCGAAGGCATTTGCGGCAATGCTGAGGATGAAGAAGCTGGTGATAGCGGAACTGGAACAGGCTTCACAGACTTCAGCCGGATTGTGACGCCCCTTGGGACAAGCCCTGAAGTCACGTCGCGGTCATGTCCGCCGGAGTTCGGCCACGCAACGAACCGGCACGCTCGTAGTGGTAGCATCGGAGTATAGATGCAGACAAAGAAACTGAAAATCATCCCGCTCGGCGGACTGGGCGAGTTTGGCATGAACTGCCTTGCCCTCCGCTTCGAAAACGACATCATTGTGATCGATGCCGGTCTGATGTTTCCTGAGACCGAGCTGCTCGGCGTCGATATTGTGGTTCCCGACATCTCCTACCTGGTTGAGAACAAGGCGCTGGTGCGGGCCATCATCCTGACGCACGGGCACGAGGACCATATCGGCGGGCTGCCGTGGATTCTCACTGAACTCAAAGTTCCGGTGTACGCCACCGAGTTCACCTTGGCCTACGTCGAGGGCAAGCTCGAAGAGCATCACCTGCTGGACGAGACCGAGCTGGTGGAGATTGCTCCGCGCGAGAAGTTCACGCTGGGGCCGTTCACCATTGAGCCGATTCGCGTGACGCACTCGCTGGTCGACTGCGTGGCGCTGGCTATCGAGACGCCGGTGGGTGTCGTGATCCACACCGGGGACTTCAAGATCGATCTGTCGCCGCTGGACGACCAGGCCTTCGACCTGCACACCTTTGCCGAGTATGGCAAGCGCGGCGTGCTGGCGCTGTTGCAGGACTCCACCAATGTGGAGCGCACCGGCTACACGCCGAGCGAACGTGCGGTGGTGCCGCGGCTCGATGAGGTCTTTTCGCAAACCAAGAAGAAGCTGTTCTTCACGTGTTTCTCGTCGTCGATCTTCCGCATTCGCATTGCGCTGGAGCTGGCGCGCAAGCACGGGCGCAAAGTGGCGATCGTGGGCCGCTCGATGATGGAGAGCACCGAAATCGCTCAGGACCTTGGCTACATCGAGGTTCCGCCGGGGTTGATTATCCAGCCGGGGCAGATGCGGGACTACCCGGCGGACCAGTTGATGATCCTGATCAGCGGAACGCAGGGCGAGCCGATGAGCGCGCTGAGCCGCGCTGCGGTGGACAACCATAAGTTTGCGCATATCGATGCGGGCGACACGGTGGTGATGAGCTCAAGGATCATTCCCGGCAACGAGAAGGGCATCTTTCGCGTGATCGATCACCTGTGCCGGCGCGACGCGACTGTGATCTGCGACGACGGGGCAAGCGGGCTGATCCACGTGAGCGGCCACGGCAGCCAGGAAGAGTTGCGGCTGCTCATCAACCTGGTGCGGCCGAAGTTCTTCATCCCGATTCACGGCGACTATCGCAACCTGCAAAAGCATGCGCGGCTGGCGATGGAAACGGGCGCAGTCGAGCACGCGATGGTGATCGAGGACGGCGACGTGCTGGAGCTGGACAAGACCGA
Source organism: uncultured Occallatibacter sp. (assembly GCA_964460385.1). GTDB lineage: Bacteria > Acidobacteriota > Terriglobia > Terriglobales > Acidobacteriaceae > Telmatobacter. The sequence goes on from CAYWSR010000122.1 coordinate 4,183, forward strand.
CGCGCGCAAGAAAGACAAGGTGACGGCTGGGCGCGTGCTCATCGATTCGGGCTCGTCCATCGATGTAGTTGAGGACCTTGTTATTAAAGATCGGCGCATCCTTTCGGAAGACGGCATTGTGCTGGCGGTGCTGGCGATCAACAAGCGGACCGGCAAGGTGGAGCAGGCGCCGGAGGTAGTGATGCGCGGGTTTGGCGGGGCCGACATCACGGAGCAGGCCCGCGAGGCGGTGATGAAGACGCTGGACGGGCTCAGCACCGCGCAAAAGTCAGACTACGGCATGGTGAAAGAGAAGGTGCGCGCTGATCTGAAGCGCGTGATCCAGAAATCGACGGGGCGGCGGCCGTTGATCATGCCGGTCATCATGGAGATCTGAGGCAATCAGCCTGGGGCGTGCCGCCCTGACATCAGCGATCCGTGCGCGGCGGTACAATTCCACGCATGGATCGCCGCCGGTTTCTCGCGTCTGCTTCTGCCCTGCCCTTCGCTGCTCACACGTCGCTCGTGAGCGCCGGGCAAACTCCGCCTGAGGCCGCACCCGGCTCCGGCTCTGCAATCCAGGAGAAATCGGAGCGCGTCGGCGAGCCGACCTTCGCGCGCTACAGGCTCACGCTCAATCGGGTCCTCACTGGCAGCAATCCTGCATACACTCGCGAGTTTCTGCTCAAGGACCTCACCGGCGCGCCAGGCCGGCGCTTCACCAACTTTTCCGGCGATCTCTCCGGACGGTGGATTGGCGCACTCGCCTCCTGCGCGGCCCAATTCGGAGAGAGCTTTCCCGCGCTTGCGCCCTTCGTGCGCGATGCCATAGCCCTGCAAAAACCCGAAGGCTGGTTCGGCAAGAGCTTCAATCGCGAGAATCCCAACGACGACGATCTGGCGCTGCTCTGGGGTGACGGCCGGCTGCTGGTGGGCCTCATGGAGTATCAGCAGTTGCAGCCTGACCTGGCGGTTCTGGCCGCCGCGCGCAGGCTCGGCGATTTCTTGATAGCGATCGCACCGCTCTACAACTCCAAACAAATGGCCGATGCCTTCTCTGCCGAGCACTATGCGTCGTCGTACATCTGCTGGACACAGCAGACCGAAGGCCTGGCGCTCCTCTACGCCGCAACCAAGGATGCGCGTTATCGCGATCTCTGCGCTGCCATCTCCGAACGCGCCGAGCGGCGACCCGGCGATCATGTTCACGGCTATCTGTGCAGCCTTCGCGGCACGCTCCTGCTCTATAACGCAACGGGCGAACGCAGACATCTGGATCGCGTGATTGCCGCATGGGACGAGATTGCTCAGTCGGGCGACGTGCTTATTACCGGCGGCGTTCCCGAGCGCTGGACGCCGAAGAAGAACCGCACTGAGGGCTGCGCGGAGTGTGACTGGCTGCGGCTGAGTCTCGGGCTCTATCGCGCAACCAGCGACCTGAAATACCTGGCCGCTGCCGAGCACGTGGCCTTCAACGAGTTCGCCATGAACCAGGCAGCGACGGGCGACTTCGGCCACGCCAACCTCGACGCAGCCGGAGCCCCCTTCATCGTTCCGGTTCGCGCCTGGTGGTGTTGCACGCTGCATGGGCTGCGCGCCTTTGCCGACCTGCATAGCCATGTATTCCGCGGCAATGGCAGCGAAGTCTACTACGATCTTCCCCTCGACGGCCGGTTTCAGACAGACGGTATCGAGTTGAGCGCAACTTCCGGCCTTGCGCTCGACGGTGTGATTCTCATCGATGTGCATAGGGCCCACGCAGGCGCATCCCTCACCGTGCGCCAGCCGCATTGGGCGTCGAGTCTTGCTCTCTATCGCGACAGCCGTCGAGTCTCGGGCTTGCGCGTTGACTCGCTCCGCGAGGGTGAGCGCATCACGGCCCATTATGCGATGGGGCCGCGCATTGAGAGCGCAGATCGTGTGCAGTCCCTGCCAAATCGTCACGCCTTCTTTCGCGGGCCATGGCTGCTCGGCGTCTCGTCGCATCATCAGCCCACCTGGTTCAACGAGCTTGACGCTGAGAACAAGCTCATTGCGGCCTCGCTCGCCGCGACGCCCGGCCCGCTCCCCGATGCGTTTGTGGTTCCTACTGCAGCTTCTTCGTGCGCCTTCATCCCCGCCGAGTTTCCCGATCAACGCGGCGAGGTGCAGCTTCGCGCCGTCGCCGAGCAAACGGGCTTCGAACCCGCGCGATGGGCTACGACGTTTCAGTTAAGTCAGCCGACCTAGATTCTCCCCGGGACAGCCGATCCCGGTCCTTCTGTAAAATCTTTGCATGCTCAAAGCGACCGTATTCCTGGCCTTCACTGCTCTTCTTGCCGCTCCGCTCCGCTCGCAGACGCAAGCCCCGCCCGCCGCGCCCGCGCCGGCGACTGCGCAGACTCCCGCCCCGGCCCCGGCGATGTGCGCGGATGCGACAACCCTCGATGAGTTGATCAAGGCACTCGACGACGCGGTCAGCGGGCCTGCGGACAAGGATCGAAGCTGCATGCGCGAGCTGCTGCTACCCGAGGCGCGTCTCTCGCCCATCAACAAGCACCCCGACGGCATGTATGCTCCGCACACCCTCACGCTCGATGGCTGGACCGAAGCGGTGCGCAAGCGCGGCCACGACGTTCTCACCGAGCACCAGGTCAAGGTGAAGGTGGAGACTTATGGCCACCTGGCACACCTGTGGAGCACCTACGAGTTGCGCCTTCAGCCCGACGGCCCGCCCACCGTGCGCGGCATCAACAGCATTCAAGCGGTCTTTGACGGCAAGCGCTGGCGGATTCTTGAGATCCTCTGGCAGGCGGAGAGCCCCGATCTGCCGATCCCGGAGAAGTATCTTCCGTGAGCGGGCAACTGCGCTGCATGAGCCGCGTTCGACGCCCTGGCCTTCCCTTCAGCGCTCCATTCGGCGGATAATGAGTTTGGAGGCATCGCCATGACCTTTCTCCTCGAACTCGATCCGGAGACGGAGGCTCTTTATGCCGCCGAAGCTGCCCGTCGCGGTGTGGATCCGGCAGCCGTGGTCCGCGAAGTGGTGCGCAAGCACCGGCCTGAGGCCCCAGTTGAGGCCACCCCGATGACCGTCGAGGAATTCCACAAGATGCTGGATGAGTTGGCCGTCGGCGCGGAGAAGCTGCCGACCCTGCCGACCTCGGCCTTTAGCCGCGAGAGCATCTACGACGATCACCCGTAAGGATTGTCGATGCTCGTATTGTTTGACAGCAACATCCTGCTGCGCTGGCACGATCCCGACCACCCAGACCAGGCGCTGGTCAAGCTGGCAGTTGATTGTCTCCTGCAATCTGGAGCCGAACCTTGCTTTACCTCTCAAAACCTGGGCGAGATGTGGAATGTTCTCACCCGGCCAATTGATCGAAACGGCTTTGGCCTCACTCCAGTGCAGTGCGATCGCCGGGTTCGCGTGATCGAGGCTCGCATCACACTTCTCCCTGATTCTCCTGCGAATCACATCGAGTGGCGCAGACTCCTGGTGGCTCATTCCATCTCCGGCGTTCAGGTTCACGATGCGCGGATTGCTGCTGCCATGCACGTACACGGAGTGAAGCGCATTCTCACTTTCAACACCAGGGACTTTGCGCGGTTCGCGGAGATTGAAGCGGTGCATCCTGCCGACTTGGCGCGCACCGGAGCGCCCAAGTGACCCAGGGTCTGACATCGCTCGCAGAGATTCGCGCGGCGGCGGTGCGCATCGCCGGCATCGCCGTGCGCACACCGCTGGTTGAGGCTGCATTCCCAGAGCTGAGCGGGCACGGGACCACGAAGAGAATCTGGCTCAAGGCCGAATCCCTGCAGCCGATCGGGGCCTTCAAGATTCGCGGGGCCGCAAACAAGATTCTGCAACTCACCAAAGAAGAGATTGCGCGCGGCGTGATCACCTACTCGAGCGGAAACCATGCGCAAGGGGTGGCGTATGCGGCGCGGCATGTGGGCGCGAAGGCAGTGATTGTTATGCCGGCGAATGCTCCGGCCATCAAGCGGGCGGCGACGTTGCGGTTTGGCGCTGAGGTGGTGGAGTGCGGGCTGGCCTCGAGCGAGAGGCTTGAAGTGGCCGAAGCCCTGGTGCGCGAGCACGGCTATGTGGTAATTCCGCCCTACGATGACATTGACATCATCACCGGACAAGCGACCTGCGGGCTGGAGATTGCGGAAGACCTTCTCGCAGTCGACCTTGTGTTGGCGCCCGTTTCGGGCGGTGGGCTGCTGGGCGGGGTGGCCGCGGCCATCAAACAGTTGAGCCCCAGGACACGGATAGTGGGCGTGGAGCCGGAGCTCGCGGGCGACACGGCAGAGTCGTTTAAGAAAGGCGAAATCGTGACCTGGCCTGCGGAGCTGACCAGCCGTACGCTGGCCGACGGCCTGCGCACGCAGAGCGTCGGAGTGCGGAACTTCGCGCACATTCAGGCGTTCGTCGACGACATTATTACCGTGACCGAGAGCGAGATTCGGGCGGCAATGCGGGCAATTATGGCAGCGACGCGGCTGGTTCCCGAGCCAAGCGGCGCCGTATCCACAGCAGCGCTCCTGTTTCATGCGGACAAACTGCCGGAGTTTCGGACGGCAGTGGCAGTGGTGAGCGGGGGCAACGTGGACCCGGCGCTGCTGGCCCAGATCCTGACCGAAGCCTGAGCCCTGTTTGGCTGACGATTGGCTGAGGCCTGCCCGAGGCCCGCCCGCTCACGGATACCAAACCGTAACGTCCGTCGACTATGATTCTTTCCGTGCTGAAATCTATGATTCGTTTGAACCAAGCCCTTGGGTTCGCGCTGGCCCTGTCCTGCGCGGCTGCGCCCGCCGTGTCCGAGAAAAAACCGAAGGATCAACTTGTGAAGCCGATGGCCGGGCCGCGAGCCACTCCGCTGCGCGTTACGATCATGTACGTCTCGCCGGACACCAATTCGCAGAAAGTGGACCGCGTGCAGATCGGCCGCGAGATGGTTGTCTCAGAAAAAAGCGGCGATTGGCTGCGGGTGTATGCGAACACCGACATCGAAGAGCTGCAGGACAAGGATGCGCCGGAGTTTGGGCGCGACGACACGCCGCCGCCCATCTCCGGATGGATGCAGGCGAAGGGTGTGGTCGTCGAGACGAATCCGAATGGCGATCAGATCCTGATGGGAGAGGCGGCGAACCAGGAGGCCCTGGCAGCGGACCCCAAGGGGCCGGTAAACGCGCCGCAGAGCGCGCGGCTGCTTTACCGGCGGATTGTCGAAATGTATCCGAATTCGCCTATGGTCCCGGAGGCGGCCTGGCGATCGGCGGATATTCAGTGGCAGATCCAGAGGCACGATGCCGCGAGCCGGCCATCGGCGCATGAGAAGGACCCGTACATGCGCGGCCAGATGGACGAGGACGAACTGAAGAAGGTGATCAAGACCTATCCGCAGACGCGGCAGGCGGCGCTGGCGGCTTATTTGCTGATCGACAACAAGCTATGCGGGGACTGGCAAGGCACGGAGAAGTGCCCGGAGAAAGAGGTTGAGGCCTACGAAAAGTACGCGGCGGAGTTCCCGGATGGTCCGCGCACGGCCCAGGCGCTCTACCAGGTCGTGTTCCGCGAAGCGTCGCTGGTTGACCTCTATGCGGCGGACGGCAACCAGAAGAAGGCCGACCAGGCTCGGGCATACGCCAAGAGCGTGGCAGCGCGGTTGAAAGAGAAGTTTCCCCAGACGGATTCCTGCTGGAAGGCCGGTGCGCTGGTGTACAAATTGGATGAAGGAATCCCTGTATATGGCATCGACCTGCAATGAAGGCCTTTAAGCGGCCTCCATCGGCTGGGAGACTTGCGGCAGGCACCCTGGAGGCCTCTTGAATCCGTACATTCAGTCCATTCTGTTGGGCATCGTGGAGGGCCTGACCGAGTTTCTTCCGGTCAGCTCGACGGCGCATCTTCGCATCACCGAAGCACTGATGAAGATTCCGCTGGACGACGCTTATTGGAAGATGTACACGATCGTGATCCAGTTGGGTGCGATTGGTGCGCTGGTTCTGCTGTTTCTGGGGCGCATCGCGGGATTTATGCGGACGTTTCCCAGAGGCGAAAGCGGGACACGCACCTGGCTGACGCATCCGATTTCTCTCACGCTGATTGCCTTCGCCGTGACCTCCGTTCCTTCTCTGCTGCTGCACAAGTGGAGCGATAAGCACCTGGGCAGCATTGCGGTGATTGCCTGGGCCATGCTGATTGGCGGCATCGTGATGTGGATCATTGACGCTTGGAGCGACCGGCACGAAGCAAGCACGGACGATGTTGACGATATGAGTCTCGGACAAGCGATCTGGATCGGGCTCTGCCAGACCCTGTCGGCGGTGTTTCCGGGAACCTCGCGCTCGATGTCGACCATTGCATCCGGACAGGTCGCGGGCCTGACGCGGCCGGCCGCCCTGGAGTTCAGCTTTCTGCTCTCGATCCCCACCATGATTGCCGCCACCTGCTGGGACCTTGTGAAAGAGGTCTTCCTCAACAAGGCAGTTGGGGCAGACGGCGTTCCCGTTGGCCACGTGGTCATGAGCTCCGAACGGTGGATCGTTCTGGCCATCGGGCTGGTTGTCTCGTTTATCGTGGCGCTGGGCGTGGTGGAGTGGTTCCTGCAGTGGGTGCGCAAGCATGGTTTCGCCATGTTTGCGATCTACCGGATCATTCTGGGTGGGGCGCTGCTTATCTGGGGCGCAAAGCTCATGGCGAGCTAGCGTCAGGCCACACATCCTGTAAGTTGTTGCAATGAAATAGAATATTCCCTGCACATTTGTCACACATTCCAATGTGTGACACACTACACATAGCGGGAGGTGTGGCGATGGCGACGAATCTTGCAATCGACGACAAGCTCATCGATGAAGCGCGGCGGATTGGAAATCACCAGACAAAGAAGGAAGCAGTGACTGCGGCGCTGGAAAAGTATGTCCAGTGGCACAAGCAACAGCAGATTCTGGAATTGGCTGGGACAATTGACTACGATCCTGAATACGACTACAAGAAGGTGCGACTGCTTGATCGGATCGAGATAGAGCCTTGAAGGTTCTTGTCGATACGTGCACCTGGTCGCTCCTGCTACGGCGCAAGCACGGGACAGTGCTGAGCTCGGAAGAGGAAAGCATGGTGACCCTGTTGAGGGAGGCGATTCGGGACGGGCGTGTGGCCATCATTGGCCCAATACGCCAGGAGGTCCTGTCAGGCATTAAACACGAAGCTCAATTCGACAAACTGCGGGATGCGCTTGGCGACTTTCCGGATGTCCAGCTCACTCGACACCATTTCGAAGAGGCCGCTCGCCTGTTCAATCTGTGCCAGGGAAGAGGCGTTGCTTGTGGGGCAACGGACATTCTGATGTGCGCCGTTGCCGCATTGGAGCGTTTCGAACTTCTGACTGCCGACCAGGGGCTGAGACGCTGCATCGAGATTTTGCGCGGCGAGGGACTCCTGCCGTAAGGATCTGCACGGCCTGCCAGGGGTCCACACCGTGGTTCCCCCGGCGAAGTTTTGGCCCGCCTCCCTTCCCCGGCCTCGGATAATAAAGACTGCTCTGGGACTCTCTGTTGGCCTACACTCGGCGCTCTCGATGCAAGTTCGAGGGCGGCTGGTGACCAGGAGCAGCCCGATGATCAAGCCGATTCGCATTGTTCTATCGCCTACGCGGAGCCGCCCTTTGAACGTGTTTCTGGGGCTGTTGATGCTGCTCGTCGCGACCCTCCTTTTTCTCTCCCTCGCCACCTACCACGCTGCCGACCCGTCGCTCGACACGGCGTCGGGTTTTGCCGGCCCGCAGGCTGTGCACAACTGGATTGGCGTCTTTGGCGCTTGGCTCAGCGATCTTATGCTGCAGTGGATTGGCGTAACGGCGTTTCTGCTGCCCATCTGGGCTGCCGGCATTGGCTGGACGTGGATGCGGTCGCGGCCCGCAGGCTCGGCACTGCTGCGGTGGATGGGCACGATTCTCACGCTGGCGTTTGTCCCGGCGCTACTGGCGCTTGCGCCGTGGCACTGGCGGTGGCTCCACGTGCTGCCGGTGGAAGGCGTGGTGGGACGGTTGGTTGCAGGTCTGCTGGTCGAGTACATTAACCCGCAGGGCGCGTGGCTGGTGGCCGGGGTGCTGGGCGCGGCAGGGGTCTATTTCGCTTCGGCTGTGAGCTTCTGGGCGGTGAAAGAGAGCGTGGAAGAGCGCTGGCTGCGCGTGGCCGGATGGAATGACCGCTGGCGTAACTGGCGCGAGGAGCGCGCGGAACAGAAGGCCGAGAAGATGGAAGAGATTCAGGAAGACGCGGAGCCGGAACTGGAATTGGCTCCCGTTCCTGAGCCAAAGCGCCGCGGATTCTTCTCGTGGTTCCGGCGTAAGCAGCAGGAGGACCCGGGCGGCCTTTACCCCATCGACGACATTCCGGCGTATCAGCGAGCGAAGTTCGCCGCGGAGGAACCTGAAGCTGCAAACGCGGCTCCCGCGCCCAGGACGAGCATCTGGGAGCGGTCGGCGGCTGAGCCTGCGCCCTTCATGCCGGAGGCAGCGACAGCGAGCGCGGCGGCGTATTCGGCCGCTCACGCGGCTGCAATGCCGGCAGTCGCGCGGATGCCAGAGCGGGCTGCCTCGCGAGAGCCTGCGGCGGCGCGCGAGATGCCATTCCGGCCCGCCGCCTTCGATTTTGAGCAGGCGGCTGCGCCCGTCCGGCCCGCAATCGAAGAGATTGCCATCCACGATCGCGCGGATGCAGATTTGCGTTCGGCCACGGTGGCTCCCAAGAGCGTGAGCGGCTTCAAGCTGCCGCCCAGCACGCTGCTCAACCCGGGGGAAGGTCCGGCGGCCGTTCGCGAGGATGAGCTGCGCGAAGAAGCGCGCGTCTTGGTTGAGAAGTGCGCGGAGTTCGATGTGCGCGGCCAGGTCGTCCAGATCAATCCGGGCCCCATGGTGACGACCTACGAGTTCAAGCTTGAAACCGGCGTGAAGTTCTCGCGCGTAACCGGGCTGGCCGACGACCTGTGCCTGGCGATGCGCGCCGAGAGCATTTTGATCGAGCGGATGGCCGGCAAGAGCACTGTGGGCATCCAGGTGCCGAACCACGTGCGCGAGACCATTCATCTGCGCGACGTGCTCGAATCGGAGACATTTGCCAAGGCGAAATCGCGGTTGACCCTAGCCATGGGCAAGGACATCAACGGGCGCATTGTCACGGCAGACCTGGCCGCAATGCCGCACCTGCTGCTTGCCGGATCGACAGGCTCGGGCAAGTCGGTGGCGATCAACGCCATGATCATGAGCCTGCTGTTCCGCACCACGCCGAATCAAGTCCGCCTGATCCTCGTCGATCCCAAGCGCGTGGAACTGGGCATGTACGAGGGCGTGCCGCATCTGTTCACGCCCATCATTACCGAGCCCAAGCTCGCCGCCAATGCACTCCGCAATGCGGTGCGCGAGATGGAGCGCCGCTTGAAGCTGTTGGCCAGCCGCAGCGTGCGCAACATCGAGCAGTACAACAAGCTTTTTGAAGGGTCGATGCCGTCGCTCTTCGATGACGGCGAAGAAAACGAGCCCCTGCCCTTTATCGTGATCATCATCGACGAGCTGGCCGACCTGATGATGCTCGACCGGGCCAACGTGGAAGAGTCGATCACGCGCCTGGCCCAGATGGCGCGGGCTGTCGGTATTCACCTGATTCTGGCCACGCAGCGACCGAGCGTAGATGTGATCACCGGGCTGATCAAGGCGAACGT
>CAYWSR010000123.1:0-13819 GCA_964460385.1 uncultured Occallatibacter sp.
TGCCCATCGAGATGACCGCCTTCAAGACCCAGCAGGCGCGCTGGGCCAAAGGCCTCATCCAGACCAGCATCAAGGTTCTGCCCAGAATCTTTCGCTCCGATGTGCCCCGTCGCATCAAGATCGAGGCCATCTACCACCTCACAGCCAACCTCAGCTACCCGCTCATGGTCCTCATGTCCGCCGCGCTCCTCCCGGCCATGATCTGCCGCTTCTACCAGGGCTGGTTCCAGATGCTGCTCATCGACGTGCCCCTCTTTACCGCTTCCACCTTTTCCATCGCCGTCTTCTATTTGATGAGCGAGCGCGAGCTCTTCCCCAAAACCTGGATGAAAACCTTCCTCTATCTGCCCTTTCTCATGGCTCTCGGCATCGGCCTCACCGTCACCAACACCAAGGCCGTCATGGAAGCCCTATTCGGCATCAAGAGCGCCTTCGTCCGCACTCCCAAGTATCGCGTCGCTGTGAAAGGCGAAAAGTCTCAGGCATCCAAATACCGCAAGCGTCTCGTCCTGATTCCCTGGATCGAGCTCCTCCTCGGCGCTTACTTCTTCCTCGCCATTCTCTACACCTTCTCCAACCACAACTACTTCACCGCGCCATTCCTCATCCTCTTCGTCATCGGCTACTGGTACACAGGCCTCATGAGCCTGCTGCAGGGCCGCTTCGAACGCTGGCGCAGACCCGACGCAAACACCGACGAATCCAGCCCCAAGCCTTTCCCGGTGGGCGTGTAAGAAGTTTCCATGCCTAGTTCGATCGTTAAATGGATGGCGGTCGGGCTCACGGGATGCTTGGCTGCGCTGTGCCTTATTTTTCTCAGCCTTTGGTGGCTATCCGGACCGCGCAAGCCGAGGAATTCAGACCTTGAGAGGCGGTTCACGGAGCAACGCAGTGACTTCGAAGAGTTAGTCGCAATGATGGAAGCCGACAAGCAGATGACTCGTGTCGCGAATAACTTTCTTTGGAAGTTGGACAATGCTGCCTGGCCTCGTCCTGAATCGGAATGGGGCATAACGCGAGCTCGCTGGAATAATTACAAAGACCTGTTCCGCAAGGTGGGGAGCGAAGATGGAACTGTGCGTCAAGAGAAATCAAGCGATGTCGAAATCATCATCCACTCATGGGGAATGGTGACGTCTGGCGGTAGCATCAGTTTCCTTCACTGTGGACAACCTGCCGGGAGTTTTCAGCACACGGTTGTGCCATGCTTCGAGAAGGCAACTGTGAACGAAGGCAGCAAGGATAATACAAGCGGCGAAGCCTACCGCTTTAAGCGACTTGATAGGGACTGGTTCATCTACGAAGAGTCAGATTAGCCCAGCCCCATCTCAATCGGTTTCGCCGCATCAGTCCGCGAAATCCCGAGGCCCCTCAGCCCATCGCCCCTCCCGCCACTCGTCAACCAATCCTCAGTAGTCCGTCCCCGAAATGTAATTCGGCGTACTCACGTACGAGTACTTGCTCGGATTTGACTGCACCAGCGCATCCGCCGTGTTGTTCCACGCCGTAGCGTGCGCTCCAGTCGAGTTGTTTTGCACCACCGTCTGATCGAGCAGGTAGTTGCTGAATCCAGCCGCATTCTGGGCATTCGAGTTCTGCTGCGCATTCCAGCCTGCCTGTTCAGCGCTGTTGGCGGCTTCCGTCGTATTCATCCGCGCCGTAGCCGCCGCGCCGATGGCGTGAATATTGTTGATGGCATTCGCGGTGAATTGCTGGTTTGCCGCCTGTTGCTGGGCAGCCACTTGTTTCAGTTGAGCGATGTGCGGTGCAGCTTGCGCAGTGGCTAGCTGCGTGACCAGCGCGATGTTCTCCTGGTAGCCGTTGATCATGGCCGCCCCTATCGCATTTCCCTGGCTGGCTTCGGATAGGGGGAACTCGGCAACGTAGTCAATGAAGTTGAAGTCGCCATATTGCCCGGGATTTACGCAGATCACCCTGAACATCCCCTGCATACCCTTGCCGTCGGGATTCACCTGGCCTGTTGCCTGGGCGCAACGCTCGCCCTGGAACGCATCTCCCGGCGGCGGCGCAACCTGTTCAGCACTTTGGATCTGAATCGGAGCCGGGCCCATGTTGTTCGACTTGCGGAATTGCTGAATGAGGTCCGCGAATGACTTCACGGGGTCGACGTTGCTCGGGTATACAATCTGCCCCTTGAGAGGCTTTACGGGCCCCTTCAACGCGCTGGGGTCCACCGCCAGGAACATGTTGCCGAGAATCACTGTCTCGCCGTTCGTACCGTGGATAAGCATCGTTCCGCCGCCGCTCGTAGGATCAACCGTCCACCCCGCGGGGATGCTCACGCTGGCCGTGTTGTCGCGCAGCGTATACTTTTGCATCCCGGCAGGCACACCCGCAGCCGAGCCGCCGGCCGAAACTGCCGTTGCCTCCGCCTGGGGCCCGCTAGCCGGCGTCGCCCCCGGATTCCACACGCTCGACAGTTGCTGCAGCATCGGGTTCACGGTCTGCCCGAATCGCGACGCAAGATCGTAGATCATTCCCGCCTGCACCTGGTTCGGCCCTGTCGATGTCGCAATCACCATCCCCGCCAGCGGCAGATTCGCATCCGGATGGTCCGTCACCGTAAAGAACACCCCGACCGAGTTCGTTCCATTGAACTGAAACGGCTTTCCTATCACCGGCTTCTCGCCGGAGTTGGTGTGCACCATGCTCAGCATCTTGGCCAGCGCCGCCGGTTGCGTGGTCACTCCGGCCACGCTCCCGTAGACGATCTTGCCCCCCGAGGCCGCTGTGATGGTCGTGAGTGGAATTGGTGCCTGCGCCTGGTTCGCGGGTGCTGAGTTCGCCGGCGTTCCAGCCTTGCAGGCGCTTAGCCAAACGATCGGAAGCAGAATTGGAGTGGCAATTCTCAAAAATGCGCGCATGTTGATCCGGTCCTTTCGCGAGTCAAAGGCGCGTCTCACTGTTGCCAGCTCAATCCGCGCGTAAAACGCGCCGCCGGAATCTTACACCTGAATTCGTTCCAGCGGCTGTGACGATCGGTTTCCGGGTTTTCGGCAAGTTCGAAGGCCGCCAGCTTCCGTTTGAAGGGTACGGGCTTCGGCCAGTACTTCAATCCCAACTACCTCACAGCAGGCTTCAGCCGCCGTGCGAAATCTTCTTCAAGCTCACCCACCGCCATCCCAGCCGTCCCGCCCACCTCCGCTACAATAGAGCGAACCGCCTGCCGCGCCGGTTCTACCATCCCCGGGCCGCCCGGCGCATCCAACTCTTATGCTCGCTGCCAATCTTACTGAAGCTCTTACCTTCGACGACGTCCTCCTCGTCCCTGCCGCCAGCGACGTTGTGCCGGCTCAGGTCTCCACGCAAACGCGTCTCACCCGCAAGATCCTCCTGAACACGCCTCTGCTCTCGTCCGCCATGGACACCGTTACCGAGTCGCGCATGGCCATCGCCATGGCCCAGCAGGGCGGCATTGGCGTAGTCCATCGCAACCTAACCATTCCCGAGCAGGCCGGCGAAATCGACAAGGTCAAGCGCTCTGAAAGCGGCATGATCGTCGACCCCGTCACCATCGGCCCCGATCAGCTCATCGCCGACGCCCTCGAAGTCATGCGCCGCTACAAAATCTCCGGCGTGCCCGTCACTCAGGGCAAAAAGCTCGTCGGCATCCTCACCAACCGCGACCTCCGCTTCGAGACCCGCACCGACATCCCCATCGGAGACGTGATGACCCGGACCAACCTCGTCACCGTCCCCGTCGGCACCACCCTCGAGGAAGCAGAGCTCATCCTCCACAAGCACCGCATTGAAAAGCTCCTTGTCGTCAACGACCATTACGAGCTCAAAGGCCTGATCACCGTCAAGGACATCCAGAAAAAGCTCAAGTACCCCATGGCCAGCAAGGACGAAAAGGGCCGTCTGCGCGTCGGCGGGGCCATCGGTGCAACGGGCGATTTTCTGGAGCGTGCCGCCGAGCTTGTCCGCGCGGGTGCGGATGTCCTGGTCATCGACTCGGCACATGGCCATCAAACGCGCGTTCTCGACGCGGTGCGCGAGGTCAAGAAGCGCTTTCCTGATGTGGATTTGCTGGCCGGAAACATCGGCACCAACGAGGGCGCGCTCGCCTTGATCGATGCCGGCGCAGACGCGATTAAAGTCGGCGTAGGTCCCGGCTCCATCTGCACAACCCGCATGGTTACCGGCGCCGGCATGCCGCAGATCACCGCCATTGCCGAGGCCTACCGCGCCGCCCGCGAGCACGACATCCCCGTCATCGCCGATGGCGGCATCAAGTACTCCGGAGAGATCACCAAGGCCATCGCCGCAGGCGCCAGCTCCATCATGATCGGTTCCCTTTTCGCCGGCGTCGACGAAAGCCCCGGCGAAACCATCCTCTACCAGGGCCGTAGCTTCAAAACGTATCGTGGCATGGGCTCGCTGACGGCGATGAGCCAAGGCTCCGGCGAGCGCTACTTCCAGAGCTCTGGCGATCTCGCCGACGCTGAAGTCAATACCGAGGGTGTCGTCCAGCGCGAACGCTCCAACCAGAACCGCCTCGCCAAGTTCGTTCCTGAGGGCATTGAAGGCCGCGTGCCCTATCGCGGGCCCCTCGAGTCCATGGTCTTCCAGCTCGTCGGCGGACTCCGTTCCGGTATGGGCTATGTTGGTTGTAGCACCATCGCCGAACTGCAGGAGAAAGCCCGCTTCGTGCGCATCTCCAGCGCAGGCCTTCGCGAAAGCCACGTCCACGACGTCATCATTACGCGCGAGGCCCCCAACTACCATGTCGAATAGCAAGCGGGGCCTCTCCCAGACGAGGCCTCTCACCGAGTCCCGAAGCGAGGCCCTCAAATTCTGGACCAGCGCCTGGCTCCCCGTCCTCATCGGCATCGTCATCATCGCCATCGAATCCACTGAGACCTTCGGCTCCAACCACACCAGCGGACCCCTCCGCCGTCTGTGGGAGGCGCTCTTTGGCACGGTCACCGACCCCAACTGGGAAGTCATTCACCACAGCATTCGTAAGTGCGGCCACTTCTTCGCGTACGGCTTTATCGGTCTCGCCTGGCTGCGCGCCTGGTGGATGACCCTGCCAAACTCCCGTTTCTTCACCGACGCCGCCCTCGCTCTTTTCGGCACCGGCCTCATCGCCTCCTGCGACGAGATCCACCAGACCTTCCTCCCCAACCGCACCGGCTCGGCCTGGGACGTCCTCCTCGACTGCTCCGGCGCGCTGGTCCTCGAACTGATCGTCTATCTCTTCGTTCGCGCATTCCGCCCCAAGCGCCTGGCCCGCGCCGCATAGGCGCGTTGGCGCCACCGTTTTGTATCAGGGCGCGAATTTCGAGCTTGATGAAAAACCATTTGGGGGCGGGTCTTGTATCAGGGCTCGAATTTAGTCGAGCCGAAGAGGGACAAAAGTTGAACCGGGGCTTTAGCCCCAGCCTCGCCCGCGCCATCTGGCCCTCCCTTTATACTGATCTGTTTGCAACTCACTTGAAGACTGGCAGCGAATTGCTAGGCATAGAAGGAGCACGCAAGTGCCTCAGGCAGAGATCGGCATCATCGGCGGCAGCGGGCTCTACTCCATGCCCGGCTTCACCAACGTTCACGAATTGACTATCGAAACGCCCTTCGGCTCGCCCTCCGATCCCTTCGTCCTCGGCGAACTCGAGGGCCGCAAGGTCGCCTTCCTCGCCCGCCATGGCCGCGGCCATCGCATCCTGCCCTCTGAGCTCAACTTTCGCGCCAACATCTACGCCTTCAAGTCGCTCGGCGTGGAGCGAATCCTCTCCGTTTCCGCCGTCGGCTCGCTCAAGGAAGAACACAAGCCCACCGACTTTGTCGTTCCCGACCAATTCATCGACCGCACCTTTCACCGCGCCTCCACATTCTTCGGCGAGGGCATCGTCGGCCACGTGGCCTTTGGCGATCCCGTCTGCGCCACCGTCGCTGCAACCGCGGCCAAGGCCTGTGCCTCCGTCGGCGTGGTCGGCAAGCTCGGCGGCACATACGTCTGCATGGAGGGCCCGCAGTTCTCCACCCAAGCCGAGTCCCACCTGTATCGCTCCTGGGGTGCCGACGTGATCGGCATGACCAACCTGCAGGAGGCCAAGCTCGCCCGCGAAGCCGAAATCTGCTACGCCACCATCGCCATGGTCACCGACTACGACTGCTGGCGCGAAGGCCACGACTCGGTCACTATTGAAGAGATCGTCCGCGTCCTCCATCAGAATGCGGAGAATGCCGCCAAGGTGGTCAAGTCCGCCGTCGCCGCGCTTCCAACCGGGCCCCGCACCTGCGCCTGCGCCTCCGCCGCAAAGTATGCCGTGCTCACCGCCAAAGAAGCGATCCCCGCAGCCACCAAAGAAAAGCTCCAACTCCTTTTTGGCAAGTACATCGACTCATAATTCGTCGCTCCGGATTCGGCTCGTCGCTTCAACTCGAAGGCGTCTTGATTTCGTAACCAACACTTTCATCGAGAACGAGGGAAAAATGCCCATCACCGTCGTCGGCAGCGTCGCTTATGACTCCGTTGAAACCCCATCCGGCCGTTATGAGCGCAAGCTCGCGGGCGCTGCGACCTACTTCTCCCTCGCCGCCAGCTTCTTCGCCCCCGTCCGCGTCATTGCCGTCGTCGGTGAAGACTTCGGCTCCGAGCAGGAGGCCGTCTTCCATGCCCGCGGCATCGACATTCAGGGCATCGAGCACGCCCCCGGCAAGAGCTTCTTCTGGGAAGGCTCTTACCTCGACAATTTGAACGAAGCCAAGACGCACAACACCGAGCTCAACGTCTTTGCCACTTTCGAGCCCAAAATTCCCGCCGCCTACGCCGACTCCGACTTCCTCTTCCTCGCCAACATCGACCCCGTCCTCCAGCGCCGCGTTCGCGAGGCCATGCCCGATGTCAAACTCGTCGCCGGCGACACGATGAACTACTGGATCAAGGACCATCGCCCCGCTCTGCTCGAAGTCCTCAAGGGCCTCGATATCCTCCTCATCAACGACACTGAAGCCCGCATGATCTCTAGCAAATCAAGCCTGCTGCAGGCCGCGCAGGGCGTCATGGCCCTCGGCCCCGCCTCGCTCGTGGTCAAGCACGGCGAATACGGCGCAACGCTTTTTCATAAAACCGATCCCAGAACCGGAGCCGTCGAACAACACACCTTCAGGGCCCCTGCGATGCTACTCGAAGAAGTCGTCGACCCCACCGGTGCTGGCGACAGCTTCGCCGGAGGCTTCTTCGGCTACCTCGCCTCTCAGCCCGAAGTCACCCCGGCCGTCTACCGCCGCGCCATGTTCTACGGCAGCGTAATGGGCTCCTTTGCCTGCGAGCGTTTTGGCCCCGAGCGTCTCCACCAGCTCTCCCGCAAGGAGATCGACGACCGCTTCATCCACTTCCGCCGTCTAACGCACCTCGACTGAGATCCATGCCTGCGAGCCCCATCCCGCGCCGCGAAAGCCTCCTCACCCTGGCTGGCTGCGCGGGACTCTCGCTCCTCGCCATCGCCTGGAGTTGGCATCACCACGCACTGCTCAACTACGGCGACGCCGTCGCCCATCTCAACATCGCCCGTCGCGTCTTCGACTCGCGCATCCCTCGCTTCTCTGAGCTCGGCTCCGTCTGGCTCCCTCTGCCCCACATCCTCATGATCCCGTTCGTCCAGGTCTACAGCTGGTGGGCCAACGGCATCGCCGGCGTCATCCCTTCCTCTCTGGCTTACCTCGCGGCCTGTCTCGGCTTGTATCGGCTCGCCCGCGTCTGGCTCGCGCCCGCCCCCGCCATCGTCGCGCTCGCCTTCTTCGCCCTCAATCCCAATCTCCTCTACCTCCAAACCACCGCCATGACCGAGCCGCTCTTCCTTTGCGAAATGGTCTGGCTCGCCGTTTGGATGGTCGAATTCCGTAACAGCCTCACCCCGACACCCGACAACCCACACCCGACACCCCACACGGGTCTCAACTCCGAGAATAAGAAAATCGTCGCCATCGGTCTCGTCCTCGTCGCCGCCATCTTCACCCGCTACGACGGCTGGATCATGGCTCTACTGGTCTGGACCGGCGTCGGCCTGCTTCTGCTTCGCCGCCGTCTGCTGCGTTCCCCCGCCTTCTGGCTGGCCAGTGTCTTCGTCATCGCCGCGCCCATCTTCTGGTTCGCCTACAACGCCACTGTCTTTCACGATTGGCTCTACTTTGCCCGCGGTCCTTACTCCGCCGCCGCCATCGAGGTTCGCACCGCGGCTCCCGGCTTCCCGCCCCACCCCGGCTGGCATAATCCCTGGGTCTCCCTCCTCTTCTTCATCAAATGCGCTGAGCTCGACGCCGCCCCCCTCGGCTGCGGAAACTTCCTCCTGCTCACCGCCCTATTCGGCGCTGCATGGTCCTGGCTCACCGTACGCCGCCGCGCCGTCTCCTGGGCGCTTCTGCTGCTCTGGTTCCCTGTTCCCTTCTACGCCTACTCCGTCTCGTTTGGCTCGGTACCCATATTCCTCCCCATCTGGTGGCCGCACTCCTACTACAACCTGCGCTACGGCCTTGAGCTTCTGCCCGCCTTTGCGCTCGCCATCGGATTCAGTGCTCAGTTCGCCCTGGCCGTGGTTCGCGAGTTCAAGCCCGGCCTCCTCGGCCGCCCCTGGCAATCACGCGCCCTCGCCGCGCTCCTTGCGCTCTGCCTCATAAACTCCATCCAGATGCTTCGCGAGCGCCCGATAGTCTACGTCGAAGGCACCAAAAACATCCAGGCTCATCGCCCCTACGAGCTCGCCATCCCTCCCGTTCTGCGCAGCCTCCTCGCCACGCGTCCCGGAGCCCCTCTCCTCGCCATCACCTCAGTCGATCCAGAAATCATCGCCCGCACCGGCATTCCCCTCCGCCAGACCATCAACGAAAGCGACCTATGGATCTACGACGCCGCTCTCGCCGCCCCCGCTTCCCACGCAGCAATCATTCTTGCCCTCGACGGCGACGACATCGACCGCTCCGTTCGCCTCCGTCCCGAACACCTCACCGTCGTCCAGCGCTTCACCGCACCCGGGCAACCCGGCGCCACGATTTACGTCTCCGATTCTCCTTCGTCTGCCGCACCCCAAAACTGACCACGCTCGGTGTTAGCATCACCCAAGGAATTCCTCGTGATCGCCGCTGCCCCCCAACTCGCCCTTGTTCTCCCGCCTACTGGATTCGATTGGCTCGATCAAATGGGCTTTGTCAGCGGCACCGTCGGCCGCATTCTCCTGGCCTGTCTTCTTGGAGGCGCTATCGGTCTCGAGCGCGAACTGGGCAAGAAGCCCGCGGGAGTTCGCACCAACCTCCTCATCTGCATGGGCGCGGCGTTTTTCACCGTCCTCTCCTCGGTCATCGCCGGCGAAGGCGGCTCAAATAGGGGCCAGGTCGCCTCCAACATCGTCCAGGGCATAGGCTTCCTCG
Organism: uncultured Occallatibacter sp.; assembly: GCA_964460385.1. GTDB lineage: Bacteria > Acidobacteriota > Terriglobia > Terriglobales > Acidobacteriaceae > Telmatobacter. Next base: position 9,391 of record CAYWSR010000123.1, read on the forward strand.
GCGCGGGACTCATCCTCCACAACCGCAGCCGCCTCAGCGGACTCGCCAGCGCCGCCAGCATCTGGGTCGTCGCCTCCATTGGCATGGCCTGCGGCGCTGGCCTCTACGCGCCCGCAACCGTCGCTGCCTTCATCGTCATTGTCGCCATGGTTGTGGTCGGCTTTCTTGAGCGCAGCGCCAACGTGAAGCCCTACACCGTTACCTATGAAGCCCGTGGCGCCGATCAATTGCTGATGCTCCAGGGCATTCTTGCTGCCCTCGACAAACAGAACCAGCGCCTCGCTGACGTGGAAACTAACTCGGTTGGCGATCTCCAGCGCGTCATCTTTCCACTCACTGGAACCAACCGCCAGCACGCCCAGCTCCGCAATCAGCTCAGCGCCCAGTCCGGCATCACCCAGATCCTCAGCTTCCGCGATCCGGAGGACGATTGATCCCCTTCACCAAGGCTCACGCCTGCGGCAACGACTTTCTCATTGTCACGGAAGAGGCCGCACTCGGATTCGATCCGGCCGAGTTCACCCGGCGTCTCTGCGCGCGCTCGACCGGCGTTGGCGCAGATGGCATCGAGTTCTTCGCCCTCACCGGCCCCGCTTCCGGCCGCATCCGCTTATTCAACGCCGACGGCTCCATCGCCGAGATCAGTGGCAACGGCACCCGCTGTGTCGCCGCGTACATGGCCGACGCTCTTGGCTCCAAGCCCGGCGACGATCTTGAAATCCTCACCGATGCCGGCCAGCGCATTTGCCACATCGACGCCGTTCAACCCTCCGGAGAGTTTACCGTCCAGGTCACAACCGGCATGGGCATTCCTCGACTCAGCAGGCGCACCGTCACCATTCCCGGCGGTGTGCAGGTTCCCGGCATCGAGGTCTCCACCGGCAATCCCCACTTCGTCATCCTCGTCGACAACACCGAATTCAAAGTCGATAACCAGGCCTGGCAAAGCATCGGCCAGCAGATCTGCTTCCATCCCGACTTCCACTACCAGACCAACGTCGAGTTCGTCCGCATCGTCTCGCCCTCACGCACCGAGATTCGCATCTTTGAGCGCGGCGTTGGCCCCACCACCTCTTCCGGCACAGGCACGTCTGCCACCGCCGCTGCTTCCATTGCCCTTCACGACTGCACCTCGCCCCTCACCGTCGTCGCCCTTGGCGGCGTCCAAACCGTCAACTGGCGTGGCCCCGGATCCGAGCTTTATCTCACCGGTCCTGCCAGCCTCATTGCCCGCGGAGAAGCCTGGCCTGCATGACCCAATCCATCCCCCTCCTTCGCCCCCCTGCGGCGCATTCCGGCGCTGGAATCTCCGTGCTCTCGCCCGCCTCCTATGCCAATGAGGATCGAATCGAGGAAGGGCTCAACCGCCTCTGCGACCTCGGCTTCGAGCCGCGCCTCGGACCCCACTCCCTTGAGCGCGGACCCCTCTTCTTCGCCGGAACGGCCGGCCATCGCCTCGAGGACCTTCACGGCGCATTCACCAACCCCAACACCTCACTCATCGCCGCCATCCGCGGGGGCTACGGCTCCAACTACCTCCTTTCCGGCCTCAATCTCGGGCTCATTCGCAAAAACCCGAAGCCTTTCCTCGGCTACAGCGATCTCACCGCCGTCCAGCTCCGTCTTCTCGATCAGCTCGGCCTTCCCGCCTTCCATGGCCCCATGGTCGCCGCCGACTTCGACCGCGAAGACGGCGTCCACATGCCCAGCCTGCTCGCCGCGCTCGCCGGCCAGCCCTACGCCGTCGGCCCCGCCGAAGGACTCCGCGTCCTCAAGAGCGTCCCCTCCCGCGGCGTTGTTCGCGGAACCCTCTATGGCGGTTGCCTCAGCATCCTCGTCACTCTCCTCGGCACTCAATGGGAGCCCAGAACCGAAGGCAAGCTCCTCTTCATCGAAGACACCGGCGCAAAGCCTCACCAGATCGACCGCATGCTCTGGCAATTGCGTCACGCCGGCAAGCTCGACGGCGTCTCTGCCATCATCTTCGGCGAAATGCTCAACTGCGGCGCCTCAACCGCCCCCGAATTGCTTGAGGAGGCAATCCTCAGCGTGCTCGACGATCTCGATGTCCCGGTTGCCTTCGGCCTCCAGAGCGGACACGTCACCGGGCCCAACGTCACCCTCACCTTTGGTGTCGAAGCCGAACTCCGCACTGTGGGCGAACCCCGCCTCGAAATCCTCGAACCCGCGGTCTGGAGCTAGCGCATATATGGAACCGTTCACTGGGCAATCGGCCTCCAGCCCTCGCCACATCCACCTCATCGGCATCTGCGGGACCGCCATGGCCTCGCTCGCCGGACTCCTTCAGTTGCAGGGCCATCGCATCACCGGCTCCGACAAGGCCGCCTACCCGCCCATGAGCGATCTGCTCAGCTCGCTCAACATCCCCATCCTCGAACCCTACGCCGAAGCCAACCTTTCCCCGCGCCCCGACCTCGTTGTCATCGGCAACGCGCTCTCCCGCGGCAACCCCGAGATCGAATACGTCCTCGACCAGCGCATCCCCTTCGCCTCCATGGCCGCGCTCCTCCGCGAAGAGTTCCTCCGTAAACCGGCTCCGAGGGGCCGCGACTCGCTCGTCGTCGCCGGAACCCACGGCAAAACCACCACCACCAGCATGCTCGCCTGGATCTACCAGCGCGCCTCCGTTGCAAACCCCGCGCTCGAACCATCCTTCCTCATTGGCGGTGTCGCCGAGAACTTCTCCACCAGCTTCCAGCTCCGCCCCACTCGAACCTTCATCGTCGAGGGCGACGAGTACGACACAGCCTTCTTCGACAAGGGCCCCAAGTTCCTCCACTACTTCCCCGACGCGCTCATCCTCACTTCCGTCGAGTTCGACCACGCCGACATCTACGCCGACCTCGCCGCCGTCAAGTCCGTCTTCAAGCGCCTCGTCAATCTCGTCCCCCGCCGCGGCCTCATCGTCGCCTACGACGCCAACCCCAACGTCACCGAATGTCTCGAACCCGCGCTCTGCCCCGTCCAGCGTTACGGCTTCTCGCCCGCCGCCCATTGGCGCATGAGCAACCTCCGCCATGAAGATGGCCTCACCCGCTGGGATCTCGACTGCGGCAACACTCCCTGGGCCTCCCTCGAGCTTCCCCTCGCCGGCGAGCACAACGCCCTTAACGCTACCGCCGCCGCCGCCCTCGCCTTCGGCCAGGGCATCCCCAAAGACGCCATCCTCGCCGCGCTTTCTTCCTTCAAAAGCGTCAAACGCCGCCTCGAAGTCCGCGCCCGCATCGGTGGCATCACCCTCATCGACGACTTCGCCCACCACCCCACCGCGATCCGCGAAACCCTCCGCGCGCTTCGCGCTGTCTACCCCTCATCCCGCCTGTGGGCAGTCCTTGAGCCGCGCTCCAACACCCTCCGCCGCAAGGTCCTCGAAGCCGACCTCGTCGCCAGTCTGCGCCTCGCCGACCGCGTCGTCCTCGCCGGCGTCTACCAGCAGCAGCGCATCCCCGACGCCGAGCGCCTGCATCCCGAAGACATCATCAACGCCCTCAACGACTCAAACTCGCCCGCCTCCAGCACCCTTGCCGCAGGCGCGCCCACCGAATCCGCCAAGGCCAAGGGCGTGAAGGCAGAGCTTTGGCCCGACGCCGACTCCATCGTCCGCGCCATCACGCCCCAGCTCGCCCCCGGCGACGTCGTCGCTATCCTCTCCAACGGCGGCTTCGACGGCATCTACTCGAAGCTCCCCGCCGCGCTCTCGGCCCGCTTCCCCAGCTAGTCGATGTTCTCTGTTCCCCACACCCGAGACCCGGGACCCAGCACCCCCACACCCGAGACCCCATACCCCATTTATCATCTATTCAAGCCCTCATGCTCGCCTCCCTCACGCTCTTTTTCACCATCCTCCTGCTCGGCGCTCCTGCAGCCCTCATCTTCATTCCCTGGGCGCTTGTCACCGGTAACGTCCTGCCGCTCTACAAGGCCTCCATGGCCATCGTCCGCACCGCGTACCGCCTCGGCGGCATCCGCGTAGTTGCGACAGGCCTCGAGAACATACCTCTCGACACGGCCTGCATCTTCATGGCCAACCACGTCTCCAATCTCGATCCACCCGCGATCCTTCCCTTTATCCCCGGCCGCACCGCCGCCTTCATCAAGCGCGCCCTCACCCGCATCCCCGTCCTCGGCTATGGCTTCAAGCTCGGTGGCTTCATCCCCGTCGACCGCTCCGGCAGCTCCATCCACGCGCAGGAGAGCGTCGCCGCCGCCCGCCGCGTCCTCGAATCAGGCGTCCACATCACGACCTTCGTCGAGGGCACACGCTCGCCCGACGGCCGCATGCTGCCCTTCAAAAAGGGCCCGTTCTATCTCGCGAAAGAAACCGGTGCGCCCTGCATCCTCGTCTCGCTCTGGGGCACCGAATCCATGATGGAGAAGGGCTCGATCCGCATCACCCCCGGCGTCGCCC
>CAYWSR010000124.1:0-13803 GCA_964460385.1 uncultured Occallatibacter sp.
TCGCGCTCCAGGCCATGCTCGTCGCCCTCGAAAACGGCTTCCAGGCCGCGCTCATGGCCCCCACCGAAATCCTCGCCACGCAGCACTACCTCGCCGCGCGCAAGCTGCTTGAGCGCTCCAGCCGCCACCCCCGCATCGTGCTCCTCACCGGCTCGCTCGACGACGACCGCAAGCGCCAGGTCCGCCGCGAAATCAACCGCGGCAACGCCCAGCTCATCATCGGTACCCATGCCCTCATCGAAGAAAAAGTCGAGTTCGATCGCCTCGGCCTAGTCATCGTCGACGAACAGCACCGCTTCGGCGTTCTCCAGCGCTTCAAGCTGATGAAGAAACCGCGCCCCGACGGTTCCGAGGACGCCGAACCCGACGTCCTCGTCATGACCGCCACGCCCATCCCGCGCACCCTCGCCCTCTCTCTCTACGGCGACCTCGACGTCAGCATCCTCGACGAACTGCCTCCCGGCCGCACCCCCATCGTCACCCGCCGTGTCCCCGGCGAAGAGAGCGACAAGGTCTGGGAGTTCGTCCGCAAACAGGTCACCCTCGGCCGCCAGGCCTACATCGTCTACCCCGTCATTGAGGGCTCAAAAGACGACCAGCCCGAGCTCGACTTCTCCCACGATCCCGACTCCGAAGCTGGGATTCAACCCGCCCCACCAACTTCCGCCAAAAAGTCCACCCGCAAGGGCAAGACTCCAGACCTTTTCCCAAACGCGAAGCTCGAAGCCAGTCCCACCGCCAAGTCCGGCCTCAAGTCTGCCGTCGAAATGTACGAGACACTCCGTACCGGTCCGCTCTCCGGCCTCCGCATCGGCCTGCTCCACGGCCGCCTCGACCCCGACGAAAAAGAGATCATCATGCGCCGCTTCCAGCGCGGCGAAATCGACGTTCTCATCGCCACCACCGTCATCGAAGTCGGCGTCGACGTGCCCAACGCGACCGTGATGGTGGTCGAACACGCCGAGCGCTTTGGTCTCGCCCAGCTCCACCAGCTGCGTGGCCGCGTTGGCCGAGGCGCGCAAAAGAGTTACTGCATTCTAATGACCGGCCCGCGCATCTCTCCGCTGGGCGAGGAGCGCCTTAACGCCATGGTCCGAACCCAGGACGGCTTCGAGCTCGCCGAGCTCGACCTCGCCATGCGCGGTCCCGGCGAGTTCTTCGGGACGCGCCAGGCCGGCCTGCCGGAGTTTCGCGTGGTCAACCTCCTGCGCGATCGCGAAGTTCTCGAACTCGCCAAGCTCGAAGCCGCCCGATTCGCTTCCGATCCCACCGAAGCCACCGAGGCCGAGCGAGCGTGCATCCGCGCCCACCTCAGGAACAAATGGCAGCGCTGGTACGGCCTCGTCGAAGCCGGTTGACGCACGAAACAAGGACTTTGGCGTGTTTTTCGATTGAAAAACGCAGCTGGGAATTCTTTCCGCAAGGCCCCCTCTCATCTGATACGATTTCCGCGTCCCCCCGATCTGGGCCTCAGGAATGTGCACTACAGGAGGAACCTCATGGCGTGTTCAGGCGAATGCAGCGTAGAGATTTTCGATGTGAACGTGAGCGGAATTACCGCCGGCAGGCCACTCGTCGGAAGCGTATTCATGGACCACCTCGATCCCGCCAAGCCCAACATGTGCAAGACCCCAACGGCTGACCAGATAGCCAACGCGCTCCGCCCGAAACCCAAATGGGCGAAGGAGTGTGCCACCCCCGCCGGCGGCGACGATACCTGCATCTGCGAGTTCAACGACGCCGATCTTGACCCCAACTCCGGTTGGTCCCCCTGGACGGCCACGCCCGCACCCAAAAGCCCCGAACCCATCTCTGGCGCCGAAGGCCCCGACCTGCCCCAGAACAGGTACTGCCGCTACCCGCTCTCCGGCACCTACTACCTATCCAGCAAGACCATCCACGGCGTCTGCAAACCGGCCCCCCGCAAGGATCTCCTGCCGAAGAGGTACGTGGATGGCCTTGAGCAGCGCAACCGCAAGCCCCTGCCGGAGAAAACCGACTCCCCTTCTCCCCACAAGTAGTGCCGGGTCTGCCATCCCGCGGGCTTCAGGTTTTCGACCGAAGTGTGTTTGGCTTGCGCGCGAAAGGCTGAAGCCACTGAGCCCAAGCGCGCCCAGATCCGCGCTCATCTCAAGAGCAATGGCAGCGCTGGTACGGCCTCGTCGAAGCCGGTTGAGCCCGATCGCACCTCATCCAACAGCGCTTACGCAATCTTCGGCGAGTGCGCCGCGTGCACCATCTCGCGCGGATACGTCTGGATCTCCAGATCGATGCTCGCAATCTCCCCGCCGCATTCCCGCTGATGGTTCCGCGTGCACTGGCACAGCTCTGTGAATCGGATGTGTCCGCTCTGGCTCAGCTCCAAACCGGCCGCGATCAGCACGCTGTAGATGTCCACACACGCATGCCGTTCAAACTCAAACAGCATGTTCACCGTGCCCGTATCGTTGGCGCCGCGGCTCAGCACCCATCCTCCGCAGCCGAGAATCGCGCCCGTCAGAACTGGCACAAGCCGCGAGGGCTCTTCCATGCTGACGGCCTTCATTTGCATGGCCCATGGAATGCTGATGATTGGCGTCCCATCCCGGTCCGGCATCACTTGCCTCACAGCGCCCTTATCGGTAACTGTCCGCGCAGCATAACTTTGTGCAGCTCTCGCACGGCGCCTGCCCGTCTTTGAAACATCCAAACTCAATCCGCGGCTCCCCACCCGTCTTGAAGGTAATTGGAGCACCGCTGCGCCCTCCTCATTGTCCCCTCGCAACATAAACCTGCTGCGCAGAATCCCGGTCCCCGCTCTTCCACGATCATGTAGCTTGAAAGCATGATCGTCGGAACTGGAATCGACCTCGTTGAGATTGTCCGCATCCATCGCTCCATCGAGCGATACGGGCCGCGCTTCCTCAATCGTGTCTATACCTCCGGAGAACAGGCCTATTGCCTCCGCAAGCGCAAATCTGCTGAGAGTTTTGCAGCCCGTTTCGCCGCCAAGGAAGCCGGCGCCAAGGCCCTCGGCACCGGCATCAGCTTCGGCGTCTCCTGGCTCGAGCTCGAGGTTGTCCGCGAACTCTCGGGCCGGCCAACCCTCCGCTTCCATGGCCGTGCCGCCCAAATCGCCGCGCGCCTTGGCGTCGCTCGCGCCGCCCTCTCCCTCACCCACACCGCAACGCTTGCCCAGGCCAGCGTCGTCCTCGAAGATTGACCGCGGACCAGCTACCCTCGGGCAAGAATCCCCTGCGAGCGAATAACGAGCTCTTGCCCCATGCAATGGGCCTTCTGGTATCCTCAAGGCGAAGACTTCCAGCCCGTTGCCACAAGGGGAGCCCGTGCCAAGCCGCAAAGACATCCAGTGGTCACAGTTACGAGTCGGTGCGTTGGTCCTCGTAGCCGTCGCGGTGCTCGTCGGACTCATCTTCCTCATGACCGGCTCCACCGGAGGGCCCTTCGCCCACAAGACCAAGCTCCGCTCCTACTTTCTCAACGCCGCTGGCATCAAGGTCGGCGCCCCCGTCACTCTGGAAGGCGTCACCATCGGCAACGTCAGCAAGATCCGCATCGTCCCCGAGCGTAACCCCAATCCCGTCGAAGCCACCATGCAGATCGACCCGGAGTATCTCTACGCCCTGCACACAGACTCAACGGCCGCCATCGCCCAGGCAGGTGTCCTCGGCGACAGCTACGTCGACATAAGTTCTGAGAACGCAAAGGGACCGCAGCCGACCGAGAACGCCGAGCTCCGCTCCGCCGGCGCACCCAGCATTCAGGATCTCATTCGCACCAGCGACATCTCCCTTGATAGCCTCACCACTCTCTTGCATAAGGTCAGCGCTCTGGTCGACACGCTCAACTCCGAGCACGGCACCGCCGGAAAATTCATCAACGACCCCGGCCTCTACAACAAGATCAGCAAGATCGCCGACAACCTCGACGTCATCACGGAAGACATGGCCCAGGGCAAGGGCTCGCTCGGCAAGCTGGTGGCCGACGACACCCTCTATACGCGCGCCAATGCCGCTGTCGACAGCCTCAACCAGATCGTCGCCGACCTCAACAATGGAAAAGGGACCGCCGGCAAGCTGCTCAAAGACGAGACCCTCTACAACAACCTGAATGCCACCGTCGAAAACACAAACAAGATCGTTGCCGACATCAACGCCGGCAAGGGCTCCCTCGGCAAACTCGCCAAGGACGAAGCCTTCGCCAAGCGTCTCGACGATACAGTCTCGCGTCTTGACGACATCCTCAACGGCTTGCAGCAGGGCAAAGGCACCCTCGGTCAGCTGGTCGTCAATCGCTCCCTCTACGACCACATCGACCAGACCATGGACCAGTCCCAACAGCTGGTCAAGGCCATCCGCGAAGATCCCAAGAAATACTTCGTCATCCGTCTGAGAGTGTTCTAGCGTCTGTCCTGGAACTTCACAACAAAATAGCTGCTGTCATCCTGAGCGATCCGGGGTCCCCGGCGACAGGTCTTAGTCGCTGGGGTGGGGAACGGGGCCCCCAGGCGTACTCTTCAGCCTGGGGGTGGTGAGTCGAAGATTCTGCGGTTGCTTTTGAAGGAAGTTGGGAGACGCCCACTTGAATCTGCGTCCTGCATTCCTAGGATTCGTGCAGCGAACTTTCTCCTCCCCGCCTGCGTACACCTGCCCAGAGGTCCCCTTGCCTAAACGAAAGCTTCCCTTCCTTCTCGCCGCTCTTGCTTTGTCTGCCCTCGCCCTCGTCTGGGTCGCGCCCCCCGCTCCGCTCAAGGTCCAGGCCGCTCAGGACAACCAGCCGGTCTACAACGCCAAGGGCCAGCTTCAGCTTCCCGCCAACTACCGCGAGTGGATCTACCTTTCCACAGGCATCGACATGAACTACAGTCCCCGCGCCGATCAGGCTGCCGGCCACTCCATGTTCGACAACGTCTTCGTCAACCCCGAAGCCTACCGCAGCTTCCTCTCCACCGGCACATGGCCCGACAGGACCATCCTCGTCCTCGAGGTCCGCGGTGCCAGCAGCGAGGGCTCCATCAATCATTCCGGCCACTATCAATCCACTGAACGCATGGGCCTTGAAGTGCACATCAAAGACACGCAGCGCTTCCCCGCCGGGCAGTTCCCTGGAGGATGGGCCTTCTTCAGCTTCGACGACGGAAACGACGGCAGCCTCTTTCCCCCCGCAGGCGCCTGCTACACATGCCACCAGCAGCACGCCGCCGTCGACACAACTTTCGTACAGTTCTACCCCACGCTCCTCACCCTCGCCACCAGCAAACACACGCTCTCGCCCGCTTACCTCGCCGAAGAGGCCGCCCGCCACTGATCCTCTTTCGCCCGCTGCGTGGGTGCCCCACCCACGCGACGCCTTTGTTTTTGTCGCTAGGGGGGATACGACAGACTCCATCGCAGATCACAAAACTATACGGTCAGAGTCCTCGATGGCCGACCCCCGAAACTCCCGCCAGAACTCCACAAAGCTCTTTAGCCGCACCACCTGGAAATAATCGCTCGCGATCAAGTACGCCACCGCCGCGATCGCCCACAAAACATGCAGCGAATCTGGCCCGAGTTGATCGCTGAACGGCAGCGGCGCAGCTGACAACACCATCGCCAGTACAATCAGCGCCAGCGTCACAATCCCCATCACTAGGTTGATCTCCACCACTTTGCTGGTGAAGGCCTTCCCCAGCCGCACGCTGCGCCCCAGCGCCTGAACTGGGCTGCATTCCTCTATCACCATCAGCACCGGCGCAATCCCCACCGGCCAGCTCACCAGCGCCCACGCCGTATAAAACCCCAGCGACAGAAAAATCGCCCACATCGAAAAGCCCACCAGGTCCGGCTCGCCGCCCGCCATATTACTCGCCACAATGTGCGTCGCGCCCGCCCACTCCATCGCCCAGGCCCACGCGCCCACCATCGCGCCAATCACAACCAGCCACGCCGCTTGCAGCACCATCATTCCTATCGGCCGCATCCGCACCCGTTGCCCGCTCGCCGAAACCAGCCGCCAAAGCACCACACTCCGCCCCAGCCCGGAGATCATCACCCACGCCGCAGCTGCCACAGGAACAAGCCAGCCGAGCATGGCCGCCGCCTCCGGCTTGTACAGCCCCCATGCATGATTCAACTGCACAGTTGCTACCCATGGGTTTTGCAGATCGATCCCCGTCAGCCCCGCCGACTCCAGCGGCAGCTCCGTCAGGGTGCGCCGCGCCTCAATCCAGCAGACCGCCAGCAGCGGCAGCCCCACCAGCCAGCGCCAGCCCACCTCCAGCGCCGTCAGCAGCGGACGATCAAACACCCAGCCCATCTGCCCCACCAGCGATTGCGTCCCCCGTATTGGCTGCGCCATCTTCTCGGCCACCCTACTTCACAACCAGGTTGACCAGCTTGCCCGGCACAACAATCGCCTTCACCACGGTCTTGCCTGCGATCCGCCCCTGCACCTTCTCGTTCGCGCGCGCTGCGGCCTCCATCGCCGCGCCGTCCGCATCCGCGGCCACCTTGACCACGGTCACCAGCTTGCCGCTCACCTGCACCGGGATTTCCAGCTCGTCTTCCTTCGCTAATTCTGGATCGCTCACCGGCCAGTCCGCACGCAGCAGCGCTCCCTCTTCGCCCAATTCCTCCCACAGCTCCGCGGCCAGATACGGCGCAAACGGCGCAAGCAGCAGCACCACCGTCCGCAGCAGTTCCTTAATCACATGCGCCTCCACAGCGCCCGCGGCCAATTGCGCATCCCCCCCCTGGATCTCGTTCACCAGCTCCATAATCGCGGAAACGCACGTATTGAAGTGCCATCGCCCTTCGAAGTCCTGCGTAATCTTCGCTATCGTCTGGTGCATCTTCCGCAGCAGCTTCAACGACAGCCCCGAAACCTGATCCCTGGGTGCCCCAGGTCTCGATTCTGAGACCTGGGATTGGGAATCCTCGCGCCCCGCTCGCGCCACAGCCGAATACCTCGTCACCAGCCGCCACACGCGCGCCAGGAACCGGCTCACGCCCGCGACTCCATCCTCCTGCCAGTCCAGATCCCTGTCCGGCGGCGAGGCAAACAGCGAGTACATCCGCGCCGAATCCGCCCCGTACCGCGCCACCATCTCGTCCGGCGACACCACGTTGCCCTTCGACTTCGACATCTTCGCCCCGTCCTTGATCACCATGCCCTGCGTAAACAGCCTGGCCACCGGCTCATCGTTGGTAATCAATCCAAGGTCGCGCATCACCTTCGTCCAGAAGCGCGAATAGATCAGATGCAGAATCGCGTGTTCCACCCCGCCAATGTACTGGTCGATCGGGAACCAGTACTTCACGATCTTGCTGTCGAACGGCGCCGTCGCGTTCTTTGCATCGGGATAGCGATAGAAGTACCAGCTCGAGTCCACAAACGTGTCCATCGTGTCGGTCTCGCGCTTGGCCGGTCCGCCGCACTTCGGGCACGTCACGTTCACAAACTCCGCCACGCGTCCCAGCGGCGATCCGCCTTGCTGCGTAATCTCCACCACATCGGGCAGCAGCACCGGCAGTTGCTCCTCTGGCACCGGCACAATTCCGTCTTTCTCGCAATGAATCATCGGAATCGGCGTGCCCCAATATCTCTGCCGGCTCACGCCCCAGTCCTTCAACCGGAACGTCACCTTGGCCTCGCCAAACCCCTTGCTGCTGGCCACCGACTGCAGCAGAATCTGCGCATCTGTGCACTTCAGCCCGTCAAATTCGCCCGAGTTGATCAACACGCCGTCCTCAGACACAAACGGCAGCACCGCCTCTTCCGCACGATCCGCGGCCTGACCCTCCGAGGCTGCGCCCTCCGCCACCGGCGCAATCACCTGCCTTATCTCCAGCCCATACTTCGTCGCAAACTCAAAATCGCGCTCATCGTGCGCAGGAACGCTCATGATCGCTCCCGTTCCGTAGTCGGCCAGAATGTAGTTGGCCACCCAGATCGGCACCGGCTGCCCGTTATACGGATTGATCGCCACGCGCCCCGTCGGAACCCCGTGCTTTTCGATCGCTCCCAGGTCCCCGGCCTCGCGCGCTTTCTTCTGCTGCTCGATCAGCTCATCCACCTGTGCCTTCAGCGCGGGATTGTCCGCCGTCAGCTGCGCCACCAGCGCGTGCTGCGGCGCAAGCTGCACGCTCGTCGCCCCAAAGATCGTGTCCACCCGCGTCGTAAACACGCGAATCCGCGTCTCTGTTCCCTCGTCCCTAGTCCCTAGTCCCTCAGTACCTGGTCCCTGGTCGACTGTTTCCGAAAGGAAAAAGTCGACTTCCGTCCCTTCGCTCCGCCCGATCCAGTTGCGCTGCATCGTGCGCACCTTCTCCGGCCAACCATCCAGCTTCTCCAGGTCGTCAAGCAGTTCCTCGGCATACGCCGTAATCCGCAAAAACCACTGCACCAGGTCGCGCTGCTCCACGATCGTCTCTTCGTGCCGCCAGCAGCACCCATCCACCACCTGCTCATTGGCCAGAACCGTTGCGCACTCCGGGCACCAGTTCACCTTGCTCTTCTTCCGGTATGCCAGCCCCTTCTCATACATCTTCAGAAAGAACCACTGGTTCCACCGGTAGTACTCCGGCATGCACGTCGTTATTTCCGTGGCCCAGTCGAAACCCATCCCCAGCCGCAGAAACTGCCGCTTCATCGCCGCGATATTCGCGAGCGTCCACTCCCTGGGCGGTGTGTTGTTCTTGAGCGCCGCATTCTCCGCCGGCAGCCCAAAAGCATCCCACCCCATCGGGTGCAGGACGTTGTAGCCGCGCATCCACATCTGCCGCGCCAGAGCATCCCCGATGGAGTAGTTGCGCACGTGCCCCATGTGCAGCGCGCCGCTCGGGTACGGCAGCATCTCCAGCACGTAATACTTCGGTTTGCCGCAATCCGCGGGCTCTGCCGCATACAGACCGGGGTCCGCCGCCCACCGCTGCTGCCACTTCGGCTCAATCACCGCCGGGTCGTAACGTTGTTCGATCTCTTCCGCCATAACCCTTCAAGTGTAAACGGAACCTTAGAACTGTTCTTCAAGGCATAAGCCCTCCCTTCTACGCGAAGCAAAACAGCTACCCAAAGGCCACTTGTGCTATACTTGTCATACAAAGTTTACGCCCCGAGGCTCTCATGCTCGCAGTTCGCATCCCCGACGAAATGGAATCGCGCCTGGAAAAGCTTGCCGCCCTCACCGGCCGACCCAAGAGCTTCTATGTCCGGGAAGCCCTCAACGCTCATCTCGACGAGATTGAAGACACCTACACCGCCCTCTATCGCCTGGAGCATCCGTCCAAACGCTGGTCGCTAGACGACCTGGAGAAGGGCCTTGACCTCAAAGGCTGAGACGGCCCATCCAAAAAACTGGACAGTCGAGTTCGACGACCGCGCCCGCCGCGAGCTGCGCAAATTGGACTCCGGCATCCAGCAAGCCATCCTGAATTACCTGCGCAACCGCATCGCCGGCCCCGGGGATCCCCGCCGTTTCGGCAAACCTCTGCGCCGCAACCTCGCCGGGCTTTGGCGCTATCCCGTGGACGACTACCGCCTCATTTGCCGCATTGAAGATGATCGGGTGGTCGTGCTCGTTCTCCAGGTCGGCCACCGGCGCGAAATCTACGAAGAATGAGTCAGCCAGCCACCAAACTCCTCAGCACCCGCACATTCCGCTCCTCGTCACCCGGCTCATCCACCGGCGTCTCCGCGATGAACGCGCAATGCCCCCACCGCGCATCGTTCAGCAACCGCCGGAACGCCTCCACACCCATCGTCCCCTGCCCGATGTGCTCATGCCGGTCCAGCTTCGAGCCCCGCTCGGCCTTCGCATCGTTGCAGTGCCACACCTTCACCGCATCCAGACCCACTGTCGCCGCCGCCAGCATCACCGTCTGCTCGTATCCCTCCGCCGTCACCAGGTCATACCCGGCTACATGCGTGTGGCACGTATCCAGGCATACCCCCACCGGCGCCGTCGCCCTCAGCCGCGCCACCAGTTCCGCCACCTGTTCAAAGCTCCCACCCAGCGAAAATTCGGCTCCAGCCGTATTCTCGATAAGGATGCTGAACGGAGTTCCCTGCCACTCCAACCCTTCAATCGCCTTCGTAATCGACTCTGCCGCCAGCTTCAGCCCCTCGTCCCGCGTCAATCCTTTCCACGATCCCGGATGCAGCACCAGGTACTCAGCGCCCCATGCCAGCGCCCTCTCAATCTCCCCGCGAAACGCCTCCACGCTCTTCCGCCGCACATCCTCCGTCTGGCTGCAGACGTTCACCAGGTAGCTTGTATGAATCACCAGCGGCCCAACATCGAGCTTCCCTCGCAGCGCGCGCATCCGCGCCGCCTGCGCCGGATCCACCTTCGGCGCCCTCCACATCCGCGGACTCGAAGAGAAGATCTGAAATGTGTTCGCCCCAATCTCTCGTGCCCGCTCCACGGCGTTCGACGCCCCGCCCGCCGTCCCCAGGTGCACTCCAATCCGCTTCGTCATGCAACCAGTCTATTCACTCCGTCCCGCCCGGGCACCCCAGGTAACCCGTATCCCACCAATTGGGTATTCAATCCCAAAAGCAGGCATCCTACACTCCAATTTAGGGTTAGGAAAACGAAATGCGATGAAAGTGAGCACGGCCAACATGAACACGATGCTTCTCAAGCTCTACATCCGACTGCAGGACCTGGCGACCCAGGAAGAAGGCCAGGACATGGTGGAATACTTCTTGATGACCTCACTGTTGGCGTTTTCTTGGATTGCCGGCACCAAGTCAGCCGCCGCGGCACTTCTCTCCGCTTTCTATTCCATCAGCACTTCCCTGTCACTCTACGTCAGCTAACAGGGCCACTCTTCCGCGAGAGAGTCGGCTGCAATTTAAACTATATGGAATCAATGAACTAGCGCGAAGCAGCTGGAGACTCAGACATACACTCTACCTGCCGTTTGCCTACCGAGTCCGCCCTTCATGCAACCTGCCTGGCCGGCGCGAGCTGTATCCCTCATCCTTCGTCTTGTGCCGCCTTTACTTCAGTATCGCCGGGTCCCCACTCACAACCTCCTATTTGCCTCCTGGTGGCATTGCGGGGAATCCCTCCAAGCCTCGGATTTGATCTTGGCTCGCCGAACTGAATGACAGGTAACCCGGCAAGTAACCTGTTCGCGAAACCGGCAGGGGATTCGAACCGCACCATTTAGGGATTTAACGCCCGCCGCAGTCGCCGTACATTGAATTCACAGGGCAGCAGTGCTAAATGAATCCAAGGTGAGGGACGGCGAACATGAACACGATGCTTCTCAAGCTCTACATCAGACTCCAGGATCTGGCAACCCGAGAGGAAGGCCAGGATATGGTGGAATATTTCTTGATGACCTCACTGT
Organism: uncultured Occallatibacter sp.; assembly: GCA_964460385.1. GTDB lineage: Bacteria > Acidobacteriota > Terriglobia > Terriglobales > Acidobacteriaceae > Telmatobacter. Next base: position 11,343 of record CAYWSR010000124.1, read on the forward strand.
TGGCGTTCTCTTGGATTGCAGGCACCAAGTCAGCCGCCGCGGCAGTGAACAGTGCCTTCAACAACATCAGCACCAGCCTGTCTAGCTACGTCAGCTAACTGAGCGGCTCTTCTCTCGAAGAGCTACGAATAAAGCCGCGCCACTTGGATCATCGAAGCGCGGTAGTCCCTCCGAAAATCGGACGCACAATCGCCCGCACCTCTTCCGATCTCGAACGCCCTTCGCGGACACAGCCTCTCCGGCACTAATCGTCATCTCCATCCTTCGTCTTCTTCCGTTTCTCCTTCAGCATCGCCGGCACCGGCTTATTCCCCATCGCGTCCTGCCACAAAATCACGTTCAGCTTCCCCGCGTCCGCGCGGTCCGCATGCCTGAAGTCCATCTTCGCGCTCTCCTTCGCGCCCGGTGCTGTCTTCGCGTTCGCCGTGTAGATCAGCCCGTTGTCGCGGTTCGTGGTATCCGCCGTAAACGCCGGCTGATTCCCCGGACCCGAGAAAACCGGCGAAATCAGCGATGCAAACGCATCGTTGTTGTTCATCGGCGGCAGCCCAAGCAGCGTCTCCATCGTCCGCACCACGCTCACCGTCGAATAGAACCGGCTGTCCACAAACACCCCGCCATAGGCCTCCCGCGGCGCGTACTTGCTCACCACCAGCCCAATGCTCCGGTGCGCATCCACGTGGTCGGCGCCGTCCTGCGCATCGTCCTCCAGGATGAAGAACGCCGTCGAATCCCAAAAAGCCGAATGCGAAATCGCCTCCACGGCCCTTCCCACCGCCAGATCGTTGTCAGCAACCGAGGCCTTCGGCATCGGCCCCCCCGGCCGTGTCCCTGCCGTGTGATCGTTGCCCAGCCGCAGCATCACAAAGTTCGGCATCGTGTCCTTGCCCCTCGCCAAATCCCTAATCCACCCCTTCAGGTGCCTAAGAAATATCTCCACCCGCACCTGGTCCGGCACCATCAGGTCAAAGTCCGGCGCCTCCTCCGCAAAGTGTCCCACCAGCTCCGGCTTGGTCGCCACATTCGACGAAATCAACGGAATCGCCCACGGCCACTTGTTCACCCCGCCGCCCCACTCCTCAGGAATCGGCTCGCCCGGAGCAATCGCCTTCCGCGCACAGCTCGCCCCCTGCACGATCGGCCCCGCCTGAGGATTCGCAGTCTTCACCTCGTCACAGAACGTCGTCGAAATGTACTCCCCAAAGTGGTAGTAGCTCTTGCCATGTTTGGCCAGGTCGCCCCACAGGTAGCCGCTCGCCGGCTCCGCCACATCCGCGATCTTCTGCTGCAGCGGATACCCATCCGCCACCATGCCTTCCCAGTCATACGTCCGCTGACCGCCGCGATAGTTCTGCTGCCAGGTCTTCTCCAGGTAATCCGTCCCGATGGCAGCCGTCGACCACACATGCCCATCACCCGAAACCTCGCCCGAATCGAAGAAGTTATCCAGCACCCCAAATTGCAGAGCCAGCTTGTGCAGATTCGGCGTCACCGCCTCGCCATACATCGTCAGGCTCTCGTCACCGTTGCCCACCCGCTTGCCGTCCTTCTTCAGGTCGCCAAGCAACTGATCGTATGTGCGATTTTCCCGAATGATGTAAATCACATGCTTAATCGGGCTCTTTCCACTCTGCGCAAACGGCAACGTCTCGGCCGCCGCCTTCATCCGGTTCGACTCAATCACGTTCTCTGTCCACGCCGGCAGATTCTTTTCAATCTCCCCTGCATCGAGCGTCGCCAGCGATCCATGCAGCAACGTGGCAATGTAAGTCCTCGACCGCCGCATCCGCACCGGCATATCCGGCCCCGTCACCGCCTGCGGCATGTTGTTCGGTCCCGTGCCGTGTCCCTTCGCCGTCGCCACGTAAAGTTTTCCGCCCCCAGGCCCACCCGTCGGTAGAAACGCCATCGCCGTCGGCATCCACTCGGTCGGCACAAACCCCATCGGCTCGGCCATCCCCCGGCGCGCCGTCTTCACCGTCAGCTTCCTCGTATCGAACACCGCTATCGAATCGCTGATCGCGTTCCCCACATAGAGGCGCGACCCATCCCCATTCACCGCCAGAGCCTCTGGCTCCGCGCCAAAGTAGGTCTGGTGCGGCAGCCGCGTATCGAAATATCCCTTCACCGCCATCGTCGCTACAGCCACCGCCGCCACAGCATCCCGATTCGCCAGCGCCACATACAGCGTCTTCCCGTCGGGGCTGAACTTCAGCGCGCACGGATGGCTCCCCGGTTTCACCGGATCGGCCGGCTTCAGCAGCGCCACCCTCCGCCCCACAGTGCCCTTCACCAGGTCGAGCTCCACCACCTCCGAAGCGTTCCACAGCGCCACAAACGCCCTTTTCCCATCCGCCGTCACCGCCAGGTCGATCGGATACGTCGATGGAACCGTCGCGTTCTCCGCCAGGTCAAATCGCCTCGCAATCTTTCCGCTCGCCGGATCCACGATCACCACGTC
>CAYWSR010000125.1:0-10829 GCA_964460385.1 uncultured Occallatibacter sp.
TACTCACCCGACGGCGCACGGATCTACTTCAACTCCAATCGCACCGGCCAGATGCAGATTTGGCGCATGAAGCCCGACGGCTCAAACCAGGAACAAGTGACTTTCAGCGAGAGCAACGATTGGTTCCCGCATGTCTCACCCGACGGCCAGTGGATGGTCTATCTCTCCTACGACAAGAGCGTCACCGGCCATCCGCCGAACAAGGATGTGGAACTGAAGCTCATGTCGCTCAAGGACAAGAAGATCACTGTCCTGGCCAAGCTCTTCGGAGGCCAGGGAACCGCGAACGTTCCGTCCTGGTCGCCGGACAGCAAGAAGGTGGCATTCGTGTCGTACGAGTTGCTGCCGGAGGAAGATCTGGCCTCCCGGTAGCCGGTTTATCGCTGGCATTGGCCACAATTTATGAAACGATCCCCTGCCGGTTTGGCGGCGGAGCCAGTGCGCCCGGCGCTTCAGCCCATGAACATGCCGCCGTTTACGTCGAGCACGTGCCCGGTAATGTATCCCGCCGCGTCCGAGGCCAGAAAGGCCACCGACTGCGCAATTTCCAGGTCGGTTCCTGCGCGGCCGAGCGGAATGGTAGCCAGCATCGCTGTGCGCAGCTTCTCGTCCAGCACCGCGGTCATGGGCGTCTCAATGTAGCCCGGCGCCACGGCATTCACGGTGATTCCGCGGGAGGCCACTTCGCGAGCCAGCGACCGCGTCATCCCGATCAGGCCGGCCTTGCTGGCCGCGTAGTTCACCTGGCCGCCCTGGCCGGTGCGGCCCACCACGCTGGAGATATTGATGATCCGGCCCCCCCGGTTCTTCAGCATGGGACGCAGCACGGCCTGCGTGAGCAGAAACGCGCCGGTCAAGTTGGTGCCCAGCACATCGTCCCAGTCGGCGCGCTTCATGGCCATCATCAGGCCATCGCGGGTGATGCCGGCGTTGTTCACCAGAATCTCAACTTTTCCGAATCGATCGAGCACGGCTTTAGCACCGGCCTTGATGGACTCTCCAGAGGCAACGTCAAGCACGAAGGCCGCAGCCTGGCCCCCGGCTGTCTCAATTTCGGACACTACCTCGGCGAGCTTTGCCTCGTTGCGGGCGGCCAGCGCCACGGTCGCGCCTGCCCGCGCCAGCTCCAGCGCACATGCCCGTCCAATTCCCTGCGATGCGCCGCTTACGAGCGCAATGCGACCCTGCAGATTTCCCATTCAGTCCTCTCGAATTGCGGGCGCCGCCACACACCTGCTCATTGCCGTTGTCCATTATAGGTTGGCGTCACAGGGTGAATTTGTCGTGAAGGATCGCAGTTGGACGTGGGCTGAGCGCTGCCAGGAGCGCGAAGCGACTTCCGCCGGTCGCGATCTACCCGGATGGCGTGGCGGCCACGGTGACCGGGCGGGGCGCCAGCACGGGCCTGAGCAACTCCGTCGGCCAGATGTAGAGGGCCAAACGGCGGGAGTAGTGGAGGACAGGCGCCTGGTCAGGCAGCTTGATGCCGATGGATTCGGCCATATCGTTGCGGTCGATTTCGGCCTCGGCTTCTTCCAGGGGCCAGGGGACATGATGGAGATTCGCGCGGACCGGTTGGCCAACTCGATTGAGGGTGAAGAGACACGAACGCTCCATGAGGAAGTGCTCAAGCGAGCCGGCGCGAGCTTCGGCCAACTTGCGAGTGGGTCCGAGCCCGCGATAGCGCGCCTGAAAGATCACCTGCTTCTTCGAGAAGCGCCTGCGGCTGTAGAAGGCAAACTCGCGGTCGGTCCGCTGGTCGATGTGCATCTCGGCCCAGTGGCAAGGCAGGTGGAAGAACGCTCGAGCAACGGCGACGGCGAACAGGTTACTGGCATCGAGGCTGAAGAAATAGAGGCCCGGGTCGCCGGTCTCACGGTCGCGGACGTATGTGCGGACGTTCAGGTCGGGAAAGTTCTGCGTTCCCGGCACCGGTGGAACGCCACGCAGCTTGATGCGGTCGAGCCAGAACGGAACGACGCCGAGCCAGGCAGACCCCTGATAGGTGTCGGCCTCGAGCCCGCCAGGCAGGACAGCATCCATGAGAGACGCAGGGACGGGCCAATGCGCAAAGAGCAGGTCGTTCCAGCGCTGCGTCATGCGCCAGCGGCCGGCAGGCAGGGGCCTTGGCCGATGGTAGGTGCGAATCAGAAATTCCTGCATGTCCCGTTTGCTCCTGATAGCGATTCGCGCGTCCCTGGGGAGCTGAAGTTGAGGTTCTGCTGGGCGCCGCACCAGCCTGAATGAGCTCCGGAGCGGTTGAAGATGGCCTGAACTGTCCTCCTTCCAGCGGGATTCTCCAGCCGCAATCGGCAGTTTCCTCCGGTGAACCGGGTCCGGGGCTGGCTGGAACGGATTTCAACAGGAAAATCCGCAGTGAACATCTGCCGCCACGACCCAGCACGCGGGAAAACCGCTCTTATGCCGTATTCTGGTCGCGAGCGACTGTCCATGTCCAGTGAAAGTTTTCTCCCCCTTGGGGCGCGCAATAGTACAGACGTATTTGCCGTCCATGGCGCCGACCCCGAGGTGCTTGCCTACGCCATGGCCAAGTACTCCCGTTCTGCTCTTTCGATGCGCGAATCGCTCACCGAGATCAGTTCCCAACGTGCCGAGCAGTTCCTCAACACGTTCTATTTTGAGTATGGCCACCGGTCGATTGCCGATTTGGCACATATTGCGTTCGCGGTGGAGCGGTTGAGCCTGCTGGCCGCAATGGTGCTGGTGGACGAACAGCGCTGGGACGGCCAGGAGCGCTCGACCCGCTACCAAAACTTCCTCAAGTCGGGCTGGTACCTGCCGGAATTTGGCGACGACGCGGCATTGGCCGGGCTGTATGCGGAGACTGTGCAAAGCCTGTTCGCGACTTATCAGCAGACCACGGCAGCGGTGCATGAGGCGCTTCGGCGGCGCGTGACCCGGCCCGACACGATGAAGCCGGAGGCGTACGAACGAACCCTGAAGGCGCGTGCATTCGATGTGGCGCGCTATCTGCTGCCACTCGCGACAAATACTTCGCTCGGGCAGATTGTGAATGCACGCACGCTGGAGACGCAGGTTTCGCGGCTGCTTTCGCACCCCATGGCCGAGATTCGCGACTTGGGCGTGAAGCTACGGGAGGCAGCCACGGGGCCGGCCTGGAACGTGAACGCCCAGGCTGCGAGCGCATTTGTTCAGAAGCTCTCAGGGACGGATCACGACCTGGCCGGCGAGGCCGCGCAGTTATTCCTCCGGGAAGTGAAGACAGCGCCCACACTGGTCAAGTACGCACATCCGAACGAATATCTGATGAAGACGCAGGCGGAGCTGAGCCAAGCTGCGCGTGAGCTTCTTGGTGCGGTGCCGATTGCCACGGCTCCCGTGGTGGACCTCGTGGAGCGGACCGAGAGCCTGGAAGTGGAGTTGGCTGCGACGCTGATCTACTCGGCCGGGCAGCACTCCTTCCGGCAGACGCGCGACGTGGTAGCCGGGCTGCCGGAAGCGCGCGTCAACGAGATCGTCGAGCTGGGACTGCGGCACCGCGAGCGGCATGATGAGGCGTTTCGTGCCTTCCATGCAGGCGCGGCACTGCGCTTTGACTTCCTGATGGACATTGGCGGCTTCCGCGACATGCATCGACACCGCAGGTGCACGCAGATCATTCAGCCCCTGACGACTGCTCATGGGTGCGAGATTCCTGAAAGCGGCGATTTGGGACCGGGCGTGAATCTGCTCGAAGAGGCCGGCGTCCGGGCGGAGTTTGAATGGGCGCTCAAGAAGGCGCACGCGGCGAGCAACGAGATTGCAAGGAGCAAGGCGCCGGAAGCGGAACAGTCTGCGCTGTATCTGCTGCCGCTTGGGACGCGGATCCGGAGCCTCTTCAAGATGGACTTTGCCGAAGCGCAATACATCTCGGAGTTGCGTTCCGCGCCGGCCGGGCACTTCAGCTACCGGCGCATTGCGTGGGAGATGTATCTTGCCCTTCAGCGGCAACACCCGGCACTGGCAAAGCATCTGCGCGTGACGGACTTCACACAGCCAATCGACATCCTGCAGCGGTGAAGCGGCGTTCTAGGCGATCAGATTGGCCGCCGGTGTCCACTCTTTGTGCTGGCTCTCGGCAACACCGCGATGCGCAAGCACGCCCAGCCAGGTGTTGAGCCCTTCCGCCAGGCCGGGATCGCGCTTCAGAGCCTCACGCGGGCCGAGGTTGGCAAGCCGCAGAAGATAAGGGAATGTGGAGTTGGTGAGCGCGAGCGTGGAGGTGTGGGGCACGGCTCCGGGCATATTGGTGACGCAGTAGTGGACCACGCCCTCCTCAACGAAGCTGGGCTTGGAGTGCGAAGTTGGCCGGGCGGTTTCGACACACCCCCCCTGATCGATGGCCACATCGACGATGACCGCGCCCTTCTTCATCGCCCTGACCATGGCGCGGGTGACGATTTTGGGCGCCGTTGCGCCGGGGATGAGCACTCCGCCGATAACCAGGTCGGCTTCCCGGGTGGCGTTCCCGAGGTTGTAGCTGTTCGAGGCGAGGGTGTAGAGGCGGCCGCCGAAGATATCCTCGAGTTCGCGCAGGCGGTTGAGGTTGACGTCGATGATTGTGGTTTTTGCGCCGAAGCCGAGGGCTATGCGCGCGGCGTTGGTGCCCACGATGCCGCCGCCGATGATGCAGACCTGCGCCGGGGGCACGCCGGGAACGCCGCCCAGCAGGATGCCGCGGCCGCCGCGCTCTTTTTCCAGGTAGGTAGCGCCAACCTGGACGCTCATGCGGCCCGCGACCTCGCTCATGGGCGTGAGCAGCGGCAGAGTTCCCTCGCGATCGCGAACCGTCTCATACGCAAGGCCAATGACCTTTTTGCGCAGCAGCTCTTCGGTGAGTTCAGGAAGCGGGGCTAGGTGCAGATAGGTGAAGAGGACGAGCCCTTCGCGAAAATAGACGTACTCGCTCAGGATCGGTTCCTTGACCTTAACAACCATCTCGGACTTGCCCCAGACGTAGCCGGAATCGCCGACAATCTCGGCGCCGGCGTTCTGGTACTCTGCGTCGTCAAAGCCCGACTGCGCGCCGGCCTGTTTCTCCACGAGAACGGTGTTACCGGCTTCGACAAGGGCTTTTGCCCCGGCTGGGGTCACGCCCACGCGGGCTTCGTTGTCTTTGATTTCCTTGGGGACGCCAACAATCATCGCTGCCTCTGCTAAACAGGATTGGATGCCGCTCCTGATTTGATGCCGATCCCCGTCCGATACCGATCCCCGCCCGGTCCGCTCTTGGCTCGATGCTGCAGGTGGGAAGCGTGGGACAGGAGAGCAAAGGCATCGGCGGGAGGCCCGGCGCCGGATTGAAGCTGGGGAGGGCTGCTGGGCGCCGGGCGAACATCGCTTTCAACTGGAATGATCGTACGGCGCAAGGCGATTCCAATGTTTGCAAAGTTTGTGATATAAGGCAGCGATGAGCACGAAACGTGATCGAAATAGCGGCAAGGCGCACAACGTGAGCGCAGACAGTATGAAACAGGGCGAACCAGTGACGGAGGCGGACGGAGCGGGCGCGCTGGACGAGCTGGACGAAGCGATCCTTCGCCATCTCGAACACAACGGACGGGCAACGAACTTCGAGGTGGGCGAGGCGGTTGGATTGTCTGCATCGGCGGCCTCGCGGCGGATTCAGGCGATGGAGGCGGCGGGGGCGATTCGGGGTTATCGCGCACTGGTGGACGACCGGCTGCTGGGCAAACGGATGACAGTGTTCATCCGCGTCTCGCTGGAGCGGCAGTCGGCTGCTGTGCTGGCAGCGTTTGAGACCGCGGTTCGACGCTGCAAGGGCATCGCCAGCTGCCATCTAATGGCCGGGCATTTCGACTACATGCTGGTGGTTCGTGTCTCCGGCATCGACGACTATGGACGGCTGCACCAGAGAGAGCTCTCGCGGCTCCCGGGCGTGACGCGCCTGGAAACCAGCTTCGCGTTGAGAGACGTCCTGGAGGGCGACCAACCATGAACCGCGACCAACTCTGAAAGACGACCAATTCAGAACTGAACGGACCGGGCTCAAAACGATTTTCGCCGGAGTGCTTCCGAAAGCGGAACAGCTAGTTCGGCCGCGGTGTACAGAATTCGGACATTCTCCTCGAAAGGCGGCGACGCAGCCGATTTAAACCAGAAGGGCTGCTGGCTAGTTTCCGCCCGCACTTCCAAGCCCGCACGCGGGAAAGCCAAGAGCAAATGATGCGCACTCTGCATTGGTTTCTGTTCAGGGGCCGACGGGCGGCCGACGGAAAGGTGACTCAGATGATGCCTGTTCACGCAGTGGATTCGGAAAAGAACCTACAGGCTCCATGGGCCTTTTTCAGCCTTTGCCCTTTCTCGCAGATTGCGATTCGCGTAATGAAACTGGTGAACAACGAGGACACACCGTTTACGCAGGTAAGCTCGCTGATCTCGTCTGACCCGGCGTTTTCGAGCGAAGTGCTGCGGATCGCAAACTCCCTATGGTACGCGCCGCGCGTGCCGGCAGTGAGCATCGCGCAGGCTGTGGCGCGGCTGGGGACCAAGAATCTGCAGGGCATTGCGCTGACTGTGGCGATGCGATCGTTTTTGGGCGACGCGATGAGCCGGCCGGTGATGCGAGACATGTGGAGGCATAACCTGGCGTGCGGTCTGATCGCCGAGATACTTGCTCCGCAGACCGATCTGGACAAGGACCTGGCGTTCACAGGAGCCGTCCTTCACGACCTGGGCCGCCTTGCGCTGGCAGTGCTCGAGCCGAAAGAGTATGTATTCCTTCTCGCCAAGCACAAAGGGCCGTCGTCGAGCATTCTGCTGCTGGAACGCGAGGCCTTTGGCTATGACCACTGCGAGGTGGGCGCCGAACTAGTGGCGAGTTGGAAGCTGCCCGTGGCTTTCGAGTCGATCGTAGCGCACCATCACTGCCTACGAGAGAAATCCGATCCATGGGACATGGCAGCGCTCGTAAACGTCTCCTGCCGCCTAGCAGACTCAATGGGCTTTCCATCGTTCCATGGCGTGGAGGTTACGCCCTATGCAGAGCTTCTTGAAGAGCTGCCGACAATCGAACGGGGCGACCCCTATCCCGACATGGAGAGCCTGGGAACAGAAGTGAGGACGAAGATGGAGGGCGTGGAGTCGATTTAGTTCGCGTTGTCGATCTGCGCTCTTTGCAGCTTGTCGGAGTAGTCCACGAAGACAGCAGGCAGCCACTAGCCGCCAATCAGATTGTGATACGTGGGGATCGACACGTGAATCCTTTGAAATCCCGGCAAAACCCGGCGAATACCGGGTGCGATTGAAGCGGCTCCGCGCAACTGCACGCACCGGGGAAACAGCTGAGTTTACCGCATCGTTTACTACTTCGGCGCTCTCATTAAAGGGCTTTCGGGGCTTTTTTTGCAGCATCGCCCGGTGGCCGTACAATGAATCCTGAGGTAGATTCAATTTCCCAATGTCTTTGAACGGTTATCCTTCGCGCTCCTCGCGATCGCACGGACTGCGCTCGCTTTTTAGCATGTTTTCCAGTGATCTGGCCATCGATCTGGGAACCGCCAACACGCTCGTTTATGCAGCCGGCAAGGGCATTGTGGTGAACGAGCCCTCTATTGTGGCCATTAACAAGAACACCGGCGAAGTGGAAGCGGTGGGCAAGGAAGCCAAGGAGATGCTGGGCAGGACGCCGGGCAACATCGTGGCGATCAAGCCCATGAAGGACGGCGTGATCGCCGACTTCAAAGTCACTGAGAAGATGCTGAACTACTTTATTCAGAAGGCACACAACCGGAAGATGCTGGTGCATCCGCGAATCGTCATCGGTGTTCCCTCTGAAATTACCCAGGTGGAAAAGCGCGCGGTGGAGGACTCGGCCTACAGAGCAAAGGCGAGCGAAGTGTACCTAGTGGAGCAGGCGATGGTGGCCGCGATCGGCGCGGGGCTGCCGATCACCGAGCCCGGGGGCAACATGGTGGTCGACATCGGCGGCGGCACCACGGACATCGCAGTCATCTCGCTCTCCGGCATCGTCTATTCGCGCTCGGTGCGCATGGCTGGAAACCAGATGGACGAAGCGATCACCAACTATCTGAAGCGCAAGTACAACCTGCTGATCGGCGAGCGCACGGCGGAGGCGGTGAAGATCGAGATCGGCTCGGCCTTCCCGCTGGACAAGCCGCTGACGATGGAGATCAAGGGGCGGAACCTGATTGAAGGTGTTCCCAAGACCATTGCGATCGATGACAGCGAAATTCGCGAAGCGCTGGGAGAGTCCATCGCCGTCATCATGAACGCGATTCGCGTGGCTCTGGAGCGGACCCCGCCGGAACTCTCGGCCGACATCAGCGACCGGGGCATTGTGCTAACCGGGGGCGGAGCCCTGATCAAGAACCTGGACAAGAGAATCCGAGAGGAGACCGGGCTGCCTGTTTCAGTGGCGGATGATCCCCTGGCCTCGGTTGTTTTGGGCACCGGCAAGATGCTCTCGGACTTCCGCCTGCTGCGCAAGATCAAGATTGATTAAAGATAGGGGTTGGGGTTCAGGGTTTAGGGGTCAGGGAGCGGTTTCGGACGTCGACGTTTTTTCTGCCGAACCAGACTCCTCGTCAGGGCGATTCGCCGGTGGATGCTGCCGGGAAGTCTCACCGGACCTTTTGGCGGCGTCGTTTGCGGACCCTAAACCCTGAACCCTCGACCCTGAACCCTGGCTGTTATGGAATCGTTCTTTGTCCGCTATCGGAACCTGGTGGTGCTGCTGGCAGTCCTGCTGGCGCAGATGATCGGGCTTGCCGTGCAGGTGAGGCGGATGGGCGATGGGCGAACCACACTTGACCCGGGTGACGGTCCGGGCGTCCGGCTGATCCGTCTTTGGGCGAATGCGCTGGTTTCTCCCGCGGAGGAGGCAATTCACAGCTCCAAGCTGGGCGTCGGCGGGCTTTGGCAGAACTACATCGATCTCCGCCACGTGCGGGAGCAGAACCAGGACCTGCAGAAGACCATCGACCGGCTTCAGCTGGAGCAGGCCGCGCTGCTGGAAGACGCGCGCCAGGGTCAGCGGCTGCAGGGGTTAATCAGCTTTCAGGAGAAATACATCTACAAGACGGTCGCAGCGCAGGCGTTTGGCTCAAGCGGCAGCGACCTGTCGCGGGTGTTCTACATCGACAAAGGTTCGAACGGCGGCCTGGGCCGGGATATGGCGGTGATCACACCGGACGGCATTGTGGGAAAGATCCGCGACGTCTTTCCGCGCTCTGCGCAGGTGCTGGCGATCAACGACCCGACCAGTGGCGCAGGCGTAATTTTGGAGACAACGCGGATTCGGGGTATCCTGCGCGGAAACGCAGCCGGCCAGTTGCAGATTGTCGGCATTTTGGCGGATAACCGCATTCAGCCCGGAGAAAAGGTGTTGACCGCAGGGGGCGACCAGATCTTCCCTCGGGGAATGCCGGTGGGCGTGGTGGAAAAGGTCGTGCGCGATCCGGAGAGGGATGGATTCATCTTCATCATGGTGAAGCCGGCCGCCCATCTGGACCGGCTGGATGAGGTACTGGTGGTGACCTCGACCGAGCCGCGGTTCTCGCCCGAAGAGCAACAGGACATTGCCACCAGCGAAGCACTGAAAGGGACGGAAGCAGCAGCCATCCGCGATCAGCAGATCCGCGAACAACAAGCCATGGAGCAGCAAAAGGCTTCCCAGATCATGGCCGAGCACCTGCCCGGTTTGATCGATCCAAATCTGCCGCAAGATCAGCAGCCGCTGCATGATTCATCTAATCCGAACATCGTGACGAATCCCCCGCGGGCATTGCACCCCGACAGGTTTACGCCGGGCACAGCAACCGGCCCGACCGGAACGGATTCCGCTTCGCAACAGCAGGAGACGCCGAAGGCTGCTCCAGATAAGGAACATCCCAGTCAAGCCCCGAGCAGCGCCAAGCCCAATACGAAGCCAGCAGCCAAGGCCGCATCGCCGGCCCACGGCAATGCCGGGCAAGCCGGCACCCCGCCCGACCCGCCGCGGAGGAACCCCTGATGGCCGTGCTCAGCGCCAGCTTCCGCCGTGATCTGGAGATCCGCCGCTACCCAAGCCTCGTTTACGGGCTGGTGCCGCTGGTGGCGCTCGTCCTGCAAGCGTGGCTCCCGCGTGTCCTTGGCAGGTTTGCGTGGTTCGATCTGCCGCTGGTGGTGACCGTATATTTCGCGCTGGGAAGGCGCAGCCCTATCCAGGGAACCTTCATGGGCGCCTCGATGGGCCTGTTTGAGGATGCACTTTCGAACCATGCGATCGGGGTCAACGGCATTGCCAAGACGGTGGCCGGGTTTCTGGCGGCGTCGGTCGGCGTGCGCATCGATGTGGACAACTTCACCGTGCGGTTGCTGTTTATCTTTCTGCTCTCGATCCTGGCAAGCGTACTTTATGTGTTTGTAACCCGGTTCCTGCTGGGCATGGAGTTGGAATGGAGCTGGCTGAACGAGCTTTTCAAGGCCATCGGCAATTCGATCATCGCCATCCTTACATTTCCTCTTTTGGATCGTCTGCAGATCAGGGACTAGAGTCGCTGAGCGAACAAGATCGAGGGTCGATGAAAGGCTGTTTGAACCGCGGAGAATGAACTCAAAACCAGGCAGCATTCAAGTTCAACGCAGAAACTGAATTGGAGTTATGCTAGGGCTCAGATCACGATGGATTCAGTGAGATTCACTCGCGGCGAGAAGCTGTCCAGTGTCAAGGCGGCGGTGGTTCAGTACGGCATTCTGCTGATGATGCTGGCGCTGGCGGCCGGGCTGTGGCGGCTGCAAGTGCTGCGTGCGGAGGACTATCGGCTCCAAGCGGAGCAGAACCGTAT
>CAYWSR010000125.1:10839-13645 GCA_964460385.1 uncultured Occallatibacter sp.
ATCCGCAAGGATTCCGTACCGGCGCCGCGCGGAAAGCTCTTTGACCGCGAGGGGCGGATCATCGTCGACAATTATCCTTCGATCTCATGCTACCTGGTAAAGGAGCAGAGCAAGAACGTCGACGCGGATCTGCCACTGATTGCGCGCGGACTGCACCTGGACGTCGACCAACTGCGCGCGACGCTGCGCCACTACCGCACAGCCCCGGCGTACCAATCAATCCCAATCAAGCAGGATGTAACCGCCGACGAGGACGCATTCATCGAGTCGCATCGCAACGAGTTGCCCGAACTGGTGACTTTTGATGTGGAGCGGCGGCTCTATCCTCGCGACGGATTTGCTTCGCACATCATTGGGTATGTGGGCGAGGTAAGCGAAGAAGACCTGAACCAGAGCCGCTACGCGTGGTACAACCCGGGCGACGTGGTGGGAAAGGCCGGCGTGGAGGAGACCTACGACAAGCTGTTGCGGGGGCAAGACGGCTCCCGCGACGTGATTGTGGACAGCCATGGCCGCGAGGTCGGTTATCTGGGAGCACAGCACGCGACGCCGGGGACGGATCTGAAGCTGACCATCGACAACGACCTGCAGCGCGCAGCCGAGCTCGCGCTGGGCGACCGCAACGGCGCGATTGTGGCGATGGATCCGCGCAACGGAGAGATTCTGGCGCTGGTTTCCCGCCCCAGCTTCGACCCGAATGCCTTCTCGATCCGCATCAACCGCACGGATTGGAACAAGCTGATCACCGACCCAGATCATCCATTGCTGAACAAGGCAATCCAGGCCCAGCTCGCGCCCGGCTCAACATTCAAAATCTTGATGTCAGTGGCCGGACTCCAAGAAGGGATCGCACAGAACCTCAAAGTGAACTGCACCGGGGGCTGGGGACCCTACGGATTCTTCCACCACTGCGACGAACATCACGGCGCCGTCGATATTCATAACGCGATTCCCTTCTCCTGCGACACCTACTACTACCAGTTAGGCGACAAGCTGGGAATCGACCGGATTGCGAAGTACGCGACGGCCTTCGGCTACGGACAGAAGACCGGCATCGATCTTCCCGGTGAGCAGGCCGGCCTGATGCCCAGTGCGCAGTGGAAGATGAAGAACTACCACAACCGCTGGTATCCGGACGAAACGCTCGACGTGTCAATCGGACAGGGAGCCGTGGAGGCAACGCCGATCCAACTGGCGCGAATCATCGGCGGTATCGCATCCGGCGGCCACATGGTAAGACCGCATGTGGTGTTTCCCGACCAGCTTCCGGCCGATGTTCGCAAGTCTCTGCTGGAAGACTTTCCAGGATCGGGCGAGGCAAATCTTCCCATCGACCCAGAAAACTGGACCATTATCACCGACGGCATGTACCAGGTAACCCAGCCCGGCTTGTACCACACCGCGGGCGCAGACGGCTTGCCAGGGATCGATTTTGGCGGCAAGACCGGAACCGCCCAGGTGATGAGCCATGAGGCTCTGGACAAGACCAACAAGGGCCGCGTCACCAATCCGAATGTCTGGTTTGTGGGCGTTACGCCAACGCACAACCCGGAACTGGTGGTCGCCGTCCTTTGGCAGAACGGCGGCTTCAGCTACTACCCCGCGCGGATCGGCGCCAGGGTCGTGGCAGCCTACGTGGAGAAGCAGCGGCGGATTGCAAACAATCTGGTGCCCTCAAAGCAGCCTGCTCCAACAGAAGTGGGAGCCATATGGACTGAGCCTTTGCCGCCGTCAGGCAAGGGGACGAATGCCGATTCGACCGCCTCGACCCGGCTGCAGGCGGGACATTTCTATGTTGATCATGGGGATGTTGTGGCGGCTGACGCGGCGAAGCCGCCAGCGGTGAGACGTGGGTTGCCGCAGGCGAAGCCGCGAGGCAAAGAGCAGACGGTCAAGCCGGGCGAACAGGCTGTCTCTTCGGCCGAGGCAAGTGCTCTGCGGGGCGGACAATAGCCCATGCCCATGCGCAGATTCCTCACCTTTCGAGATTTCGATTGGACGCTGCTGGCCGCGGTGCTGCTGCTCTGCGCGCTCTCGGTTCTGGAGATCTATTCCGCAACGCTGCACACAAAGTACTTGGGTTTCCATACCAAACAGATGCTCTACATTGCCGGCGGCCTGGCGGCAATGTTTGTCTTCGCCAAGATCGACTATCACCGCATGCTCGACTTGGTTCCCTGGTTCTACGGCGTCTTCATGCTGTTGCTGGTGGCGACGAAACTGTTCGGCCACAAGGCGCTAGGCGGCAGGCGCTGGATCAAGGTCGGCCCCATGCTCTTTCAGCCTTCGGAGTGGGTGAAGCTGATCCTGATTCTCGCGGTGGCACGGTATTTTGCCAACCTTGGCGGGCGGACGCTGACCTGGCGCGACATCTTCAAGGCATTCGCGATGGTTGGCGCGCCGATGGTGTTGGTGCTGATCCAGCCAGACCTTGGAACGTGCCTCACGTACATGCCGATTCTCATTGCCGGGCTTTTCCTGGGCGGCATCAACCTGCGCCAGGCGCTGATTCTCACTGTCTGCGGCATTGCGCTGGTAGGCGGAGTTCTGGGCAGCGGCAAAGTGCTTAAACCGTTCCAGAAAGCACGACTCACCAGCTTTATCGACCCCAACAGCGACCCCAAGGGGGCTGGCTACCAGATACGGCAGTCGCTGATTGCGGTGGGCTCGGGCGGAATTTGGGGCAAAGGAGCAGCCAAAGGCAGTCAGACGCAGGGTGACTTCCTGCCGATTCCTCATGCTGACTTCATCTTTGCCGCATTTGGGGAAGAGCACGGGTTTATCGGCGCGATTTTCGTGCTGCTGC
>CAYWSR010000126.1:0-13632 GCA_964460385.1 uncultured Occallatibacter sp.
CAACCGAGGCAGGGCTGTTGCCGATGTTAGCGGAAAGCAGCGCCTCTCCGGATTGCGGGTTCACGTCGAGGCAGCCAAACGAGGTCGTGACGAATTCAGACGAGCCGGAGCCGCATGAGCTCGGGCTCGCCGCATACGCGGGACGATCGTTGAAGAAGTTGTCGCCGGTGAGGTCCGCTTGCGTGGTCACGTTGAAGGGCCGGCCAGCCTGTGCAATCAGGAACGGGTTGAAGGTGATGCCCCAGGGACCGGTGTAGTTGCCCATCAGGAAGACCATGTTGCGCCGGACGAACGCAGCGCGCCCATAGTCCTGCCTCAGGTTGTAGGAGTTCGAGGCCGTTCCCGTGTCGCCATCCGCAAAATTCGCCGTATAGAAGCCCATAATGCTCAGCGTCGGCTTAAGACGCGCGTTGAGGTTCAAAATCAACTGGTTCTGCTTGAATACTGCTTCAGGGTAAATCTCATCCACAGGTCCAACAGCGGAGTTCGATCTCGGTCCGGTCGTGCTGTTGTAGAAGGTCGTACCCGGCAGCGGCTCATAGGCATTCGAGTCGCGGGTTGCCATCTGGTGCACGCCATTCGTGTACAGGTAGGTGAACGTCAGCGTTGTCGTCTTGGTGAGCTGCCGCTCGAG
Source organism: uncultured Occallatibacter sp. (assembly GCA_964460385.1). Lineage (GTDB taxonomy): Bacteria > Acidobacteriota > Terriglobia > Terriglobales > Acidobacteriaceae > Telmatobacter. The sequence continues at coordinate 635 of CAYWSR010000126.1, forward strand.
GCTCGTGCCTACCTGCTCGTTATACGGAGAATGATAAGTCGGATCGAGCTGCTGAACCTGCGGCGGGTTCGCCGAGGCCGCGGTGCAATTCGAGCCAGGGGTGTTCAACGCGGCCGTAAGGCTGGTCGCGCTGAAGCAGGTCGGATCGGTGACGACGGTCTGCACTTCGGCGTTGGGCCCAATCTGCCCGTTGGGTCCGATTCCGTAGCGCTCAAGTCCCATCAGGCTTGAAATGCCGAATCGGTCGTAGAAGATGCCGAACCCGCCACGGAGGACCGTCTTGGCCGTCGTACCCTTCTTGTGTCCGTCCAACGCGTAAGCAAAGGCTGCGCGCGGAGCCCAGTCGCTGTGGTCAGCTATGTGATTCTGCCCCTCCCAGCGGAGGCCTCCGGAGAGCGTCAGGAACTGGTTGACCTTCCAATCGTCCTGGAAAAAGACCGCCGCATCGAAGACATTTCCAAGATAGCTCGACCGGCCCGAACTTCCGGGCGCTGAATACGTGAGTTTGCTTGGGGTGCAGCCCTGAGGGTCGGTGCAGTTCGCCGCGATCTGCGCGATCGTTTGCCCCATCGCCAGGCCGTTCAGCGTGTCCACATACGCGGCAATCGTCGGAAAGCTGAAGGACCCGTTGAATCCGCCCTGCGAGGTGTTCGCGTCGCGGTTGTCACGCAGCCATGTCCCAATCTTGATCGCTTGCGCACCCGCCGAAATAGTGCTGATGTTCTGCAACTCGATGTGCGTGTTGCGGTCGGAGGAGTACTGGGCGCTGCTGCCGCCGCCCGTGAAGTAGCTGGGGACGCTGATCGTCGGCGCCATGCTCACTGGAGTGGTCACCGTTGGTGCCAGCCGGTATTGGAATCGAGTCTCATTTACGAAGTGATCATTGATAATCTGTGAATCCATCAGTTGCACCGAGTGTTCGCTCGTGCTTGAAGAGCTCGACTGGGTCGGCAGCGATGTCGATCCGATGCTCCCGCTCGAAGTGCCGTATTCATATTGGTAGCGCACGGTCAAGGTGTTTTTTTGTCCCAGCTGCAGATCAAGGCGCGGCGAAACCTCCACACGATTAGCCGTGCTGCTTAGCGCGCCCGTGGTTGGCACAGGCTGGCCTGTTGCGGGATTGGTCGGAATCGTATACAGCCCGGTCGCTGTATCCAACACTGGAATTTCCACCGAGTAGATGCTCGCATCCGGACTGTTGCGGCCTTCCACGCTCAGGAAGAATGAAGCCTTCTTGTTGATTGCTCCACTAATGGTGCCGTTGTACTGGATGCTGTGATAGGCCGGCGGCGGAGCAAACGGATTCTGTGTGTTGAAGGCGCTGTCGTTGCCCTGGACGAATCCGCGGCCATGCAATGTATCGGTACCGGGCTTGGTCAAGATCTCAATGCGGCCGTAGCCGATGTGGTCGAACTCGGCCGAGAACGGGTTCTGATTGATGCGAATTTCGCGGATCGCCGACTTGGGAGGAAGTGTTCCGCCGGTGAACCCATCGATGTAAATCTGTCCGCCATTGGGGCCTGCCGAAGGGCCTGCCAAAGCGGTCAACTCATTCGACAATTCATCGGGATCATCCGACAGGGCATCAAGGTCCTTGCCCTTCAGCACAATGGCGCTCGCATTGCTGTCTGCGTCGGTGCTCACCGTCGGCGCATCGTCGGTGACCACAACCTGCTGCTGCGCGACCTCGACGGCCATCGAGATGTCCACACGCTTGGACTGACCCGCCGCCAGCTGAATCGTTGGAGAAATAAACTGCGCGAACCCCTGGTAGGTTGCCTGCACCACGTACCCGCCGGCCGCAAGACCGCTTACGGAATAGGCTCCCAATGCGTCTGCTGTTGTGGTTTTCACTGGAACGCCGGCTGCGTTGGTAATCGTTACCGCCGCTCCAGGAATCAGGGCGCCGGTTTGGTCGGCAATTTTTCCGCGCAACGTGCCCGTGGCCGCCGCCGAAGCCGCGGCTGAGGGTGCGGGAGTCTGCAAAGCCGGCGCTGTCTGCTGGCCGAGCGCAGCCACGCTGGCGATAGAAAGTGCCAGGGCAAGGATGGAAATATGAAACCGTTTCGTTCCTAGGTACACGAGTCCCTCGCTGAGATGAATTCGATGAGTTCGCACGATTACTGCGCCATGCCGGCATCCGGCGCGCCTGAGCCCATGCTCCAGTTGTTCAGCAGAGCCTGGCTGGCTGCGGGAGCTTCGAGCAGCGGCTCAACGCCCGCAAGCAGCGTGATGACCGTGAAATCCGTGGTGCCATCCGTAGCCACGAGCATCACTGCATCTCCCTTTTTCAAGTCGGCAACCTGGATGGGAGGCAGCCGGGTGAGCATTTGATTCGGATCGCCGCCGCCGCCACCCTGGCCGGCCCATTGTCCTCCACCGCCCTGGCCTGCACCTTGCCCGCCGCCGCTTCTTGGTGCTCCCGATGCGGAACCCGGAGCCAAGCCAGGCCCTGAACCCACTCCGGAGCCTGGCGCCGCGCCCGCCCCCGGTGCATAGGCGGACCGAGCGCCCGCACCGTTTGCCGATGCTCCCGAGAGCCGCGCCGCCAGCATGCGTGCCATCATGTCGGGCAGCCTGCGCATTTGGGCATCCTTTGGAACGTGAATCGTCACAGTCTTCTTCGTTGCAAGATCCTTGAGCGTAAACGTGGCGGATGCCGGATCAATCGAGCTGATTGCTCCAGAGATATTGCGGAATGTCCCAGAAACCACTTCCTCGGCCGCGATCTGGTTTCCATCCGCGCTCTTCGCGCCGCGCGCTTTCAGCTGGTCCCCCGGATGAATCGCATCGATGGGGGCGAGCGTGGCTGCGTCGTAGCTTACCGATGCCGGCGCATAGCGCTTGAGAATTGTCGTCTTCGACGTATTCACCGTGATGGTCTTGGCCGTGGCGCCCGTCCCGCTCGTCACCTGAATGACGCCGGACGACGGGTCAACGCTCTTCACCAGTCCGCCGACGCTGCGACGTGCCCAGTCTTCGCGTTCCTTCGCCTGCTTGGCAGCCACATCGGCCTGCTTGATGGCAACAATGCGCAGCGCCACGGCGTTCGGGCCCTTTGCACTCGGATCGACCTTGACCAACACGCGATCGCCGGTGGCAATCTCGGCGAACGTCATGTCCGCTGCGGTGCTCAGGTCCTTTTGCCCAGGTGCAATGCGCTTCAGCGATGCCTCGGCCGGTACATCCACCTGGCGCGTATCGCCCGCGTCCGTCTTCACTGTGATCGTCGTTCCACTGATGCCGGTCACAGTGCCGAGAAACTGCGCAGGCACCTGAGCAGAGACGACCACCGCTGCCGCCGACCCCACGGCCATCGCCGCAAGCAGGGCAATTTGGGAAAACCGGATCCTGATCTTGCTTATCATCGTCAATTTCTCCACCGGCTTCGACCGCCGGCCGCAGGGCCCATAATGGCTGCTTCTACATCGGGTAGACGAGCCATCCGGGCAAAAGGTTGAAGGTTGAACGCATCCCGGAGAGGGATTCCCGCAAAATGTCCCAGAATGCGCATAAACATCGCTGGGTCTTCAGCTTGCGCTGATCAGACTTAACCCGGCCTTAAGGTCCGCCGGGCCTTGGAAGGCTCGGCCGAAAGCTCCCTGACCTTAGATGCAGACGTTGAAATCGGAAGCCGGAGATTGAGCTCGGTCTTGAGTTTTGGTTTTTGGGGTTTGGGTTCAGTTATTCAACTCATCGGTCTCGAGACCCGCAGTTTCAAGAAATGTGTAGCCGCCAGACGGCGAAGGGGTCACGCCCGTCAGCCGTCGGCTATGCACGACCACGGTATCGCGGTACCAAAGATTGATGGCGGGCAGGTCGCGCGCTAGAATCTGCTGCGCTTCCTGGTAGTCAACTTTTCGGCGAGCGGCATCCGCGCTCGCGGCCGCATCGTCGAGCAGGGAATCGAGCCTCGGGTTTGAGTAGTGGCTACGATTCGCGCCCTTGGGTGAAAAGCTCGCCGTGGAGAAGACATAGCTGAAGATATCCGGCTGCTCGTTGCCGCCAATCCAGCGCAGCGAATAAACCTGGAAGGCGCCGTTGCGCACATCGGAAAGAAACGTAGCGGCCTCATAACTCCGGATGTCGAGTGCGATGCCGACCGTGCCCAATTGCTGTTGAAGGACGGCCGCAAGCAGCCGTGCGCTTTCGTCCGTGCTCGTCTTCATGGTGAGATGGAAACGAATGCCGCTTGCGCCTGCCGGGTAGCCCGCCTGATCGAGCAGTTGTGCAGCCTTCGCCGGATCGTACGGGTATTTTGGGACGTCGCCCGTCCATGCCCAGTGCGAAGCCGGCAGCAGGCTGTCCGCAGGCTGAGCCCTACCGAGCTGCAGGGTTCGGATAATTAGTTCGCGGTTGATGGCACAGGCGATGGCCTGGCGCACGCGCACATCTTTAAGCAGCGGGTCGCGCAGGTTGAGCCCGAGGTACTGCACCTCTGTTCCCGGCACCTCTTCGATGGCCAGATTCGGCCGCGCGGCGAGAATCGGCAGCGAGTCCATCGGCAGGGAATTGATAGCCACGTCGCCGGAGCCCTTCTCGAGCTCCAACGACTCGGTAATCGCGTCCGGGACAACAGCAAATCGCACCCGGGGAATTCGTGGTGTCACCGACCAACTAGCTGGATTGCGCTCCAGAATCACGTTCTGGTCGATCTGCTGGCTGACAAACCGAAAAGGGCCGCTTCCGATCGGATGTTGCCAGAAATCGCTGCCGCTCCCCTGAGGAATGATGCCAAAGGCGCCCGTGGAGAGATTCGTAAGCAGAAAATTATCCGGCTGCTTCAAATGCAAGATCACGATGTAGTCGTCGGGAGTAGCGATCGTGGCGATGGCGGCATAGGACTTCGCCTTCGGCGAAACAATGCTCGAATGCTTGCTGTCGATCATCGACTCAATCGTCCACTTCACATCCTGCGCCGTCAGCGACCTGCCATCGTGAAAGTGCACGCCACGCCGCAGGTGAAAGATGAGCGTCAGGGGGTCGGGTTGCTCCCAGCTTTCGGCCAGCGCCGGCGTGAATTGGAAGCTGGCATCGCGGGCCACAAGTCCGTCGAACAGGAGACCATCGATCCGCTGCGACTGCACGTCGAGCCCGATGCGTGGATCAAGATTAGCTGGACTGCTCTCAATCAGGAAGACAACGGTGCCGGGATCGCGGGGAGCGGAGCCGCACCCGATCAGCGCAATCAGCGCAGCCAGAGCCAGCAGCCTACGCATGAGAAACCTGCCCCGCGTAGGTGATCTGTCCCAGAACCACCGGATAAGCCGCACCCGTCGCGGAAGGAAGATTCCCCGGCAGATGATGGATTGTTTGCCAGGCCAGCAGGGCAAACGCCGCGGCTTCTTTGGCCTCCGTGGGCATTCCAAACGCCTGGCTCGAGTCAAGCCTGCAGCCTAGGGGCTCAAGCCGCTTCTTGAGCATCCCCATGAGAGTCGCGTTGTGCACGCCCCCGCCGGAGACGATGTAGTCGATCCCTTCCGGATTGTTTTTTGTCAGCGCCGAATGGACGAACTCGCGGTAGCTTCCGGAGATCGTCTCGGCAGTGAGAGCAGTTGCTGTGACAAGCGCGTCTTCGGGCTTCCTGCTGTGCTTGCGACACTCGTTCAGGAACTTCGCCGTATACTCGCGTCCAAACTGCTCGCGCCCGGCAGTGCGCGGGGGAGGGCGGCGGAAGTACGGATTCCGCAGCACCGACGCCAGCACGGGCGGAATCACGGCTCCTCGCGCTGCGGCCGCACCGTTGCGGTCATAGGGCTGCTTCAACAGTTCCAGCGCCATCGCGTCAATCAACATGTTGCCCGGACCGCTGTCGAACGCGATCACGCTTGACGGCTCGCCCGATGCGGGAATCGCCGTGAGGTTCGCGATGCCGCCAATGTTCTGCAGCACGCGCGCACGGCGAGGATGGGCGAAGAGCGTGTAGTCCAGCAGTGGAACCAGCGGCGCGCCCTGTCCCCCGGCCAGCATGTCGGCGGGACGGAAGTTTGAAACCACCGGGACACCAAGCGCGAGGGCGAGCACCTGCGCTTCGCCTGCCTGCCAAGTGCATGCGAAGCGTCGCCCCGCATACATTTCGGGGCGCGGCTGATGATAGAGCGTCTGACCGTGGCAGCCGACGAGGTCCAATTGCCCCGGATGCTTCTTCAACGCTTCGGCCACCGCCTCGCTGTACGCAATGCCCAGCCGCCAGCCGAGCCGCGCAAGCTCGGCGGTCGAGGTGGACCTTGCGTTCATGGCCGCGAGCACTGCCGACCGGAGAGAGCGCGGAAACCGGATGCCATGATGTGAAAGAAGTTTCAGTTTTGGCGAAGCCGCAGCAGCTTTTGGGGCAGTAATCCGCACAATCGCAACGTCAATCCCGTCGGCCGAGGTTCCGCTCATGATGCCCGCCACTGTCATCGATCGCGGCGTGATTCCCCCCTGGGTCATAACTGTCCGCCCTCTGGCCTGGGCTGTCCGGCGGCGATGGTTGCGGCAAACCGCTTGACCTCGTCCCTGAGCGCGGAGAATTGCTTTGCCGAAAGAGGCGGCGGCGTGGGCCGCGAGAAATGCTGTGCACGCAGCCGTGCCGACAGTCGTGTCCGGTTGAGCAGCACCGTCCGAAACGCTGCCGAACGTTCCGATTCGGCGATCAGCGCCTCATACGCGCGCAAGATCAGCTCCGGACTGTGGCAAATCTCAATCAAGTCCATCCCCGCACGGATTGCTTCGATCGCTGCCCCCTCAATAGGAAGAAACTTGAGCACGCCGCCCATCTCGAGATCGTCAGAGAAGGTGAGCCCGCGATAGCCGATGCGCTTGCGCAGAATTGTCGTAACCCAATAGGACGATACCGACGCAGGACGGTTGCCGCTCGGCGTCCGGGGATACGCGGCATGACTCACCATGATCATCGGCAGCCGATCACGCAGTTCGCAGTAAGGGTAGAGATCGTCGTTGGTCAGCTCAGCCATCGTGCGGTCAATCGACGGCGTCTCCAGATGCGAATCGAGCGAGCCTCCACCGAGCCCAGGGAAATGCTTTCCGCAGCCCATGACTTTGTGTGCCGCGAGCCCAGAGAGAAAGTGTCCGCAATAAGCAGCCACCGCCCTCGGATCAGCGGAGCCAACGCGCGTCCCCATCACCTGCGCGGAAGCAGGCAGCGCAAGGTCCAGAACCGGCGCCAGCGTCGTATTGAAACCGAAGGCCTTCACACCGCGCGCTACCAACTCCCCATGCTCACGCATCAGGGCCGGCTTGCCAGTAGCCAGGGCAGCATTAAACACCGATAGCGCCGAGGGCATGGGCGCGAGCGCATCGCGCAACCGGTCCACGGTTCCACCTTCCACGTCGACGCAACGCAGACTGTGCGGCGAGCATAGTTCCGTGGCCTGCGCCAGCAACGCGCGCGTTTGTGCGGCATTGTCGATGCTCCGCTGAAACAGGATCACGCCCGCAGGTCGAATCAGCTTGAGCCAGGCCCGCTCAAGCGCGGTCAGCTCGGTGCCGGAGATCCCCACCACCATCGCGCTTCCTGCTGCCCTGCGCAGACTCTGCGTCATGCCTTCTCCTTGAGATCCGGTCTCAACTCTTGCTTCAGCTCTTCAATCAGGTTCAGCGCCTGGAGCGGGGTCAGGGAATTGACGTCCGTCGCTTCAATGCGGTCGACGATGCGCTGCGAGAGCGGCGTGAAGATCGTCAACTGCAGAGGATCGGCCGTCTCCACTTGCACCGACTGCCGTTCGGCCTTTTCGTGCTGCCGCAGCACGCGCCGCGCCCGCTCAATTACGCTCGCAGGCAATCCAGCCAGCCGCGCCACTTCAATGCCGTAGCTCTTGCTGGCAGCGCCTGGCTCGATTGTGTGGAGAAAAACGATGCCGCTCGCAGCTTCCTTCACTCCCACGCGCAGATTGCGCACCCTGGGCAGCTTCTCCGCCAGCATCGTCAGCTCATGGTAGTGCGTGGCAAACAGGCTGCGTGCGCCGATCTCCGCATGCAGAAACTCCACCGTTGCCCAGGCGAGCGACAGCCCATCAAACGTTGCTGTGCCTCGGCCCATCTCGTCGAGCAAAATCAGAGAGCGGCTCGTGGCCGTATTCAAGATGGTCGCCGTTTCCGTCATCTCCACCATGAAGGTTGATCGCCCGCGGGCCACGTTGTCGCTGGCGCCAATGCGCGTGTAGATGCGATCAACAAGGCCGTAGCGCATCCGCTCCGCCGACACAAAGCTGCCCATCTGTGCCAGCAAAACCAGCATTGCCGCCTGGCGCAGATACGTGCTCTTGCCGCCCATGTTGGGGCCGGTAATCAGCAACAGGCTCGGACCCCCGAATTCGCTCGCGTCCGCAGCCGCGTTCAAATAAACGTCGTTCGCTATGAACCGGCCCTCGCGCGTCTCCTCCATCCACTGCTCGATCACCGGATGCCGCGCCGCGACCGCCTCCAGCACGGGTTCCGGGTCGATGGTTGGCCGAACATAACGGCGCAGCGCAGCCAGGTGGGCAAAGTTAGCCAGCAGATCCGCCTCGGCAACTGCGGCCGAACTTCGCCGGATGCGGCCGGTAGCCGCAAGCACGGTCCGGCGCAACTCCACAAAGATGCGCTTCTCGATCTCAATCGATCTTTCGTGCGCGGTGAGGATCTTGCGCTCGTATTCCTTCAGTTCCGGCGTCGTGAACCGCTCCGCATTCACCAGCGTCTGCTTGCGCTCGTAGTCGGCCGGCGCCAGCGCCAGGTTGGACTTGGTGATCTCGATGTAATAGCCGAAGACCGAGTTGTAGCGCACCTTGAGCGAGCCGATGCCGGTGCGCTGGCGCTCGCGCTCTTCGATGGCCGCAATCGACTGCCTGCCCGTCGACGAGATCTGCCGCAACTCATCGAGCTCGGCATCCACGCCTGACGCAATCGCGCCGCCATCGACCAGAGTGAGTGGCGGCTCTGCAACGATCGTCCCCTCGATCAGTTTTGCGATCTCTTCGAGCTGATCCAGCCTTTGCGTAATTGCCTGCCACAGCGGCGACTCCATTGCCGCAAGCGCCTGATGCAACTCAGGCAGCCGGGCAAGGCTCGCTGCCAGCGCCCGCAGATCGCGCGGGCCAGCGGAGTCGAGCGAAAGGCGCGCGAGCAGGCGCTCCAGATCGAGTATCCCGCTAAACGCGCGCCGAATCTCCTCACGCTTCATCAGCCCGGAGACTGCTTCCGCAACGGCCTCATAGCGGGCCTCAAGCACCTCGGCATCCATCAGGGGCCGCAGGATTGTCGAACGCAGCAGACGCTTGCCCATCGGCGTCTGGCAGGCATCGAGCGTGTGGAAGAGCGTGACGCGCTCATCTTGTCCGGTGAACAGCGGCTCAATAAGCTCAAGGTTGCGCGCGGTCACCTGGTCGAGTTGGAGCGCGGTTGCATGCTCTTCAAAGCGCAGGCTGTCCACATGCAGGGCTTCGTTTTTCTGCGTGGTGCGCACGTAGTGAATCACGGCGCCCGCGGCAATCGCAGCGGCAGGATGGTTGCTCAGCCCGAAGCCTTCCAGGCTGCGCACATTCATCTGCCGCTCTACAAGGGGCACCGCAAAATCGCGGGTCCAGACCCAGTCCTCCACCTGCGTGCGCGTCGGCAGCCGCTCCAGCGCCGCAGCCAGGGCAGCGCTCGCCGGATAGAGCACCTCGCTCGACCCGGCCTTTAGAATCTCGTCGGCTGCCTTCTGGCTTCCATCCTGCCCTACGAACTCCGCAGTCCGGAACTCGCCCGTCGAAAGATCGAGCAGCGCGACCGCAAAGATGGGTTCTCGCTCCGAGCCTGCAGGATAGAACGCCGCGAGAAAGTTGTTCTGTTCCTGCCCCAGCCCGTTGTCGAGCGCGGTGCCGGGGGTGAGCACACGGGTCACCTCGCGCCGGACTATCTTCTTTGTTAATTTGGGGTCCTCCATCTGGTCGCAGATGGCAATGCGATATCCCTTACGCAGGAGGCGCGTCAGGTACTGGTCCACCGCGTGATATGGCACGCCGCACATGGGCTGTGAGCGCTCGCGGTCGCGGGCCGTCAGGGTCAGTTGCAGCTCCCGGCTCACCGTCACCGCATCATCGTAGAAGAGCTCGTAGAAGTCCCCCATGCGGAAGAAGAGCAGCGCATCGGGATTCTCCCGCTTGGCCGCCGTCCACTGGCGCATGAAGGGGGTCAACTCGGCCATCGCCAAGTCGGGCGGAGGAGGCTGCGGAACACCCTCCAGCGAGCCAACCGACTGAGCCGCGGACTGGTTGTCTTCTCGAATCACGTTGCCTTTAAGACTATCGCGACGGCATGGCTCAAGCTTGGCCCCGGACAGCCCCGCCGCTTGGCCGGTAGAATTCTCCGGGGACCTGGGCCTGCTATGCCGGGTACACCGAAATAGGGAGAACTACAAGATGAAGATTCAACTGAGCCGGGCGTACGTCGCCCTCGCCGCGATTCTCGCCCTCTGCACCCTCACATCCCTCGGCCAAAAGACGCTCAAGCCCATGTCGGCCAAGAAGCTCGATGCGCTTGAGCAAACAGCCCTCACCGCTATGAAGGCCAAGGCAGCCGAGTTGAAAGTTACTGGCGTTGCCGTGGCCAGCTTTGCGCCCGGAGAGACTATCGAAGAGTGGACCTCGAAGATGGCTGTCGTGGGACGCATGACCGATCCCGCCGCCACCGATGGCCGGGGTAACAACATGCTGGGCATTGCCTACGCCAAGTCCGGGGAGATGGCCCGCACTCATGTGAACAGCGGTACGGCGCCGTGCAAGGCCATGGTTGCCGAGTTCTGCTGGCAGGGAGGAGCAATCGAGAAGGTCAAGGGCGGATGGGTGATTGTGGCCTTCAGCGGAGCAACGGGCGAACAGGACTTCCAGGTCTCGCAGGCCGGTCTCGCTGCGATGAAGGCTGGAATCCAATAGGCGGCGATCGAAACAGGAAGTCAAACGTGGAATTCGACGGGCCTGGGGCCTAAGCTCTTTCCCACGGGAGCCTTGCGCCCGATCCCTGATCCTTGGTCCCTGCCTCTCTCTCGCTGTTTTGAGTGATTTGGATCACAGTATACTGAAGGGTTCCGCCTATAAGGTGAAATTCGTTATGTATCTGCTCTGGCTACGGGTTGCGGCAATTCTCTACGCGGCGGCGAGCATCACCATCTTTCCCGCCGTGCTCTCGAGCGACCCTGCACGTCGAGCCGGGCGATGGCGGCAATGGTGCGTCCACTTCGGCGGCCTGGCTTTCTTCTTTCACTTCGTTTCCGTGGTCGAGATGCTGCTCCAGGCCCACCGCTGGGTTCCGATGGGATTTCGCGAGGTCGAGTCGATGCTGGGCCTTACCGTGGCCGCGCTCTTCTTCCTTGTCTGGTGGCTTTACGATGCTATCCCCCTCGGCCTCTTCGCCCTGCCGGTCACATTCTTCATGGTTTTTGTCCCGGCTCTCGGCCCCGATCGTTACGCCTTCCCCTCTGAGGGGGTGCGCACCAGCTGGCTGATCGCCCACATAGCCGCCCTTCTGCTTGCCTATGCGGCCCTCGGGTTCAGCTTGCTCGCCTCCGTCCTCTATCTCGTTCAGGAACGCCGAATCAAGAGCAAGCCCGCCCATCGCATGGCTTCCGGCACCGATTCCTGGTGGGCCCCGCTCGACTGGCTGCCGCCACTCGACACTCTTGAGCGCATCTCCGAGTCGATGCTGGAGTTTGGCTTTCCGTGCATGACGGTTGGGCTGCTTATTGGCGCGGTGCTGGTTCAGGAAACTTCCCTCGGCGCCGCCTACTTTCTCGATCCAAAGATCATCGCGGCCTTTGTCAGCTGGGCCATTTACGTACTGCTGTTGCTGGTTCGGAGGACCGCCGGGCTCCGCGGGCGCAGGGCAGCCTATCTCTCCGGCATAGTTTTTATCGTCATGATGGTGGTGTGGACCGCCAACCTCTTCAGCCATGTCCACGGGTTTGGTGCGCCATGAGTCTGACCTTGGTTGGAGTCAACTACAAGACCGCGCCCATCGAGCTGCGGGAGAAGATTGCAATCTCGCGCGAGGACCTGGCCGAGACTACCCGCGCGCTGGCCGCGCTTCCCGGCGTTCATGAGTGCATGATCGTCTCCACATGCAACCGCGTGGAATTGCTGGCCGCCGTCGACGGTCCCCAAACCGACATCACCGAGTTCCTGCACCGCCAGTTCGGCCTGGACCGCGAACTGCTCGCCCCTCACATCTATGAGCAGCGTGACCAGGAAGCTGTTCGTCACCTCTTCCGCGTCGCAGCAAGCCTCGACTCCATGGTGGTGGGCGAGCCGCAGATTCTTGGCCAGGTGAAGGAAGCCTTTGCAGTCGCGCGCGCCTCGGGCACTGTGGCCGGGCAGCTCGAACACTTGCTGCAGAGCGCTTTTGCCGCAGCCAAGAAGGTTCGTTCTGGAACCGAGATCGGCTCAAGTTCAGTCTCCATCGCCTCGGTCGCCGTTGACCTCGCCCGCAAGATCTTCGGCAACCTGCAGGGCCGAACGGTCTTCCTCGTCGGCGCCGGCAAGATGAGCGAGCTCGCCGCCCGCCATCTGGTGCAGCAGGGCGCGGGAACCATCCTGGTCACCAACCGGACGCAGGCGCGCGCGGAGCGCATGGCCGAGGCCTTTCAAGGAAGAGTGATTCCGTACGAAGAAATGTACGACGCGGCCATTGATGCCGACATCGTCATCAGCTCTACCGGAGCGCCGCACCCCATCTTTCGCAAAGAGCACGGGCAGCGGTTCATGCAGCGCCGCAAGAACCGCCCCATGTTCTTCATCGATATCGCCGTCCCGCGCGACGTCGACGCCGCGATGGGCAAGCTTGAGGGCATCTTCGTCTATGACATCGACGACCTGCAGGCCGTGGCAGCAGCGCATCTTGCCGAACGAAGCCGTCAGGCAGGCGATGCTGAGACGCTCATTGCCGGCGAGGTCGAGCGATTCCACCAGCGGCAACGGAGTGTGAGCGCCGCGCCGGTGATTGTGGCCCTGCAGAAGCAAGCCGAGGACACACGCCAGGCAGAG
>CAYWSR010000127.1:0-13605 GCA_964460385.1 uncultured Occallatibacter sp.
GAAGTCCACCTGGCACGTACAACTTGGCTTTTGCGAACTGACTTTCTGCCCACACTATGCGGACCGGGGCATACGAAAGGAAGTTCGTCATGCCGGTAAGACAACTCCCGTCCCACCCCAACCTTGACCATCTCAAACATCAGGCCAAAGACCTGAGGAAGGCGCACGCCGCGCGCACTTTGGCGGCAGCGCAGCTTATCCGCGAATTCCATCCCCGATTTTCGGGGTTTGCTGATGCCGACCTCTTTGCCGCTGAGTTCAAGCTGAGCGACGCGCAGCTCACCATCGCCCGCGAGCATGGGTTCCTCAGTTGGACGCGCCTCAAACGGCGCATCGAAAAGCCAGTCCCCGCCGATCGATTGGACCTGCCCCATCATGAGCGCCTCGCGGACCCCGACGTTCGCCGGGCTGTCGATCTGATTGACGCAGGCGATGCGGACGGCTTGCGCGCGCATCTCAGGCAGCATCCGGGCCTGGCTCGCCAGCACGTCGTCTTCGAAGGCATGAACTATTTTCACAATCCTTCGCTGCTGGAGTTCATCGCGGAGAATCCAATCCGCCACAACAACATGCCGGAGAATATTGTCGCCGTGACCGAAGTGATTCTTGAGGCGGGTCCGAAGCCCAGCGTTGACCAGGAGGCCCTCAATGTAACGCTGGCGCTGGTGGCGACCGGAAGCGTGCCGGAGGCGAGCGGCAAGCAGATTCCGCTGATTGACCTGCTCTGCGAGTGGGGCGCGGACCCCGGCAGCGCGATCCACGCGGCGGCGCTGCACGGGAGTCTGCAAGCGGTCCAGGCTCTCATCCGTCGCGGGGCAAAGGTCGATCTGCCCATCGCGGCTCTTGGCGATGCTGGGGAGTTCAAGCGGATGCTAACAGGGGCGAGTGCGGAGGAGCGCCACCTGGCGCTTGCCATTGCCGCGCAGTATTGCCGCGTCGAGATCGTCCGCATCCTGCTCGATGCCGGCGAAGACCCGAACCGCTACAACCCGGTCGGCGGCCACTCGCACTGCACGCCGCTGCATCAGGCAGCCGGGTACGGGACCCTGGAACTAGTGAAGCTCCTGGTCGAACGCGGAGCGCGCGCCGATATCAAGGATGTTCTGTGGAAGGCGGCTCCAGCCGGCTGGGCCCATCATGTGGGCAGGACCGAAATGGAAGATTACTTGCGGCCGCTGGAGGAGGCCGCTGCGAAACGTAAGTGAGATCGGCGGCTGTCGGCGGTGTTTACCGCAGCATCGCCCCGAGCAGCAGCACGGTTCCCAGACCGGTCACGGACAGCACCGTCTCCATCACCGACCAGGTGGCCAGGGTGCCCTTGACCTCGAGCTTGAAGAACGACTCGATCATCCAGAAGCCGGGATCGTTGACGTGCGAGAGGATCAGCGAGCCGGTGCCCGTGGCCAGCACCAGCAGCTCGGGGCTCACGCCGGCCTGGCCTGCCAGCGGAACCAGCACCGCAGAGGCCACGGCCATGGCCACCGTTGCCGAGCCCATGGCCACTCGCACCACGGCGGCCAGCATCCACGCCAGCACCAGCGGCGGCATGTGGGCGCCCAGAGCCAATCCAATAGTTGCCTGCGCCGCGCCCGAGTCGCGCAGAATGCCGCTCAGCCCGCCCGCCGCGGCCAGAATCACCAGCACGTTGGCGATGGGCTCAAAGGACTCGGTGGTGAGCTTGCGCAGAAGCTCCCGGCCGTGATGCTGGCCGGTCTGAATGCGCGAGCCGAGCGTGACCAGAGCCACCAGCACGGCAATCAGAAGCGCAAAATCCGGACTTCCTACGAGACGCAGAATCTGGTTGGCCAAGCTGCCTGGGCGGGTGAGCGAATCGGCCCAGCTGCCAGCAAAGATCAATGCGATCGGCAAGAGGATGGCTGCAGCCGCGCGGACCGGCCCGGCCGACGGCGGGGCCTTTTCCATTGGGACGCCTTCAGACGCGCTCTGGTCGTCTGCCGTCGCCGTAAACAGGGTCTCCTCATTGGCTGGGATCAGCGTCGATTTGCCCTTGGTCTTTTCCCACCGCCGCACCATCAGCCATCCCAGCACCGGCCCTGCCACCACCGCCGCAGGCAACCCCGCGCACAGGCCCAGCAGAATCGTCTTACCCAGGTCGGCGTGGTACTGCGTCGCTGCCAGCATCGCGGCGGGGTGCGGTGGCAGCGTGCCATGCACAATCGAGAGCCCCGCCAGCAGTGGCATGCCCACCAGGATTGGCGGCCGCCCGCTTCGCCGCGCCGACTCCGCCACAATCGGCATCAGCAGCACCAGGCCCACCTCGAAAAACACCGGCATCCCCACCACGATGCCCACAACCAGCAACGCCCACGGTAACCCCTTGGGCCCGCAGCCCTCGACCAAAGTTTTGCCCAGCGCCGCTGCGCCACCAGATGAGGCGAGCAGCCGTCCCAGCACCGCGCCGAGGCCGAGAACAATCGCAATGTGTCCCATCAGGTTGCCGACGCCCGTGGTGAACGAGAGCGGAATCTGCTTAAGCGGCATGCCCGCTGCCACGCCCAGGCCCACCGCGGCAACGGCGAGCGCAAGCGCCGGGTGCAGACGCACGCGTGCGATCAAGATGAGGAGCAGCAGCACCGCCCCGGCGGCACAGGCCACCAGGTACCAGCTACCGACGGTTGGGAGAGCCGCGGGATTCACCGCACCATTCTTGCATAGAGCGCGTGGGGTCTTGCATAGCGGCGCATGCGGGTTCTGCAAAACGGCACAGCTGGGATCGCATCCAGCTCAGCTTCCTCGACCGTCCGGCGCGGCAACGACCGAAGGTGGGGCAACCGCCCAGGTCACGGCACGGTCACGGAGACCGTTGTGGTCGCCAGAACCGTGAGGGGGCCTGGGGCGGTCGGCGTGAACGCGGCGCTGACGGTGTATTGGTAGATGCCCGGGGTCATTCCGTTGAAGGCACCGTTGGCGCAGCCGATCAGTCCGGTCAATCCCACCGCTCCGGCGAGCCCGAGTACGGCCAGCGCTGAAACTCGGAAGAGTCTCGTCCTGCGGCGCAGGCCCAAGCCGGACGAAAGCGCTCCGAAAGCCAGCAGCCCGGCAGTGGCAACTCCGGGTACTGCCGTTCCCGGGGGAAGAAAGTTGACCGTGCCGGTTACAGTCTGACCCGGCTGGACCGGGATTTGCGCCGGCAGGCCTGCAAAGCAGAATGGCGCTTTGATTGCCGGGTCAACTGGTCCGGCGCTGGCGCAACCGATGACGACCGCGCCCGCCTCCGGGATGCCGGTTACGGTGTATTGGCTCTGGGCGTTTCCAGTCCTCGGCATGGTCGCGTTGGTAGCCGCGATGGCAAACGTTCCCGCTGCACCGGCGACGGAGCCGGATAGCCCCATAAGCGGCAAAAGAAGGGAAGCAAAGAGCCTAGAGAACAAGCGCGTCTTCAAATCACATTCCTTTCCGGCCGTTGAAGGGAGCGGGCAGCAACCGATCCTTGGGATGTCCTAATTTTTTAGACGTGAGCTGCTGGTCCGGGGATCGCTCGAGATCGTATCTTCTTTCACAATCCAGAGCAGCCCGCGAAGGTGGCCCACAGCTTTTGCATCCCCTTTTGGGCCTTCCCAGTGTGGTATACGTCGAGGGCTGACGCCGGTTCTGTGTTCGGCCGCACACTTTTCGCTTGCGACCTTCTGCTACCATAAGGACGATTGCAGTTCCAGCCGCCGGAGAGGCCGATTGAGCGTTCTCATCCTCTCTTGCAACTGCGCCCGCCCCGCACGGCCGGAGCCCGGCTCGTAGTAAGAACAACGGCATTTGCAACAGAAACAAGCGGCATTTCCGGTTTTGCCGCATTCCATGAAGGAGAATTTACCATGCCTCTAGTCTCCATGCGGCAGCTCCTCGACGAGGCCGCCAAGGGCGGTTACGGCGTCGGCGCATTCAACGTCAACGATATGGAACAGATCCAGGCCATCATGATGGCGGCCAAGGAAACCAAGTCGCCGGTCATCGTTCAGGCCAGCCGCGGCGCGCGCCAATTCGCCGAGGATCTTTACCTCTTCAAGCTCATTCAGGCGGCGGCCGAACTCAACCCCGAGATCCCCATCGCCATGCACCAGGACCATGGCAACAGCTTTGAGACCTGCAAGAGCGCCATCCAGCTTGGATACACCTCAGTGATGATGGATGGCTCGCTCAAGGAAGACGGCAAGACCCCGAGCAGTTTTGAAGAGAACGTGGAAGTTACGCGGCGCGTGGTTGACTACGCCCACGAGCGTGGAGTCACGGTGGAAGGCGAGATCGGCGTGCTGGGCGGCGTGGAAGACGGACACGGCGCGGGCGGATCAGGCCTGGACCACATCACCGACCCCGACCAGGCAGTTGAGTTCGCCGAGAAGACTGGCGTCGACGCCCTGGCCATCGCGATCGGCACCAGCCACGGCGCTTACAAGTTCACCAAGAAGCCCGACGGCTCGGTGCTCAAGATGGACGTGCTCATCGCCATCCACAAGCGCCTGCCCCACACCCACCTGGTGATGCACGGCAGTTCGTCCGTTCCCAAGGACCTGCAGGACGTGATCAATCAGTATGGCGGCAAGCTGAAAGAGACCTGGGGCGTGCCGGTTGAGGAGATTCAGCTCGGCATCCGCAACGGCGTGCGCAAGATCAACGTCGACACCGACAACCGCCTGGCCATCACCGGCGCCATCCGCAAGGTCTTCGCCGAGACGCCGGAGAAGTTTGACCCGCGCGACTACCTGAAGCCCGCACGCGAGGCCATGAAGAAGGTTGTGGCGCTGCGCATGACGCAGTTCGGCCAGGCCGGCCACGCCGGCGACTACTCGCCGATTCCGATCACCGAGATCGCCAAGGGCTACGCCAACGGCACGCTCAGCACCCAGCCGCTGGTCGCCGCCAAGTAGCTCCGGCACAGACCAGGAAAGCAACTCGGGCCGCTTCGCTGATGCGAGGCGGCCCGATTCTGTTTTGGGGCGTGGTATCAGACCCACTGACTGCCGGATTGGCTTATTTGTGTGAGCCGCCTGAGCTGCTGCCGGAACTGCCGGAAGAACTGGACGAGCTCGAGCTGGACACGCTTGAGCTGGACGAACTGCTGCTCGAAGACGAGGAACTGCTGCCTCCTCCGCCGCTCAAGTGCGAGCCGCCTCCGCCGGAACTGGAACTGCCGCTGCTATAGCCGCCGTGCGCGCCTCCGCCGGAGTAGCCGCTGCTGCCGCGGTATCCACCGGTCGAATCATGACTCCAGCCGCTGCCGGAATGGCTTTGCAGATCGCCGGAACGGTTGCTGACCGGCACGTTTGTGGTGACGGTCCTTCCGCCCGTGGTGACCGTTTTGGACATGGTGAATCTCTGCGTCTTGCTGTCGAAGTGAAGAGGGATGGACGGGGCGTGGGCGATGGAGCCTTTTGCCAGGGGCTCCGGTCTGAGCACATGGCCAACGGGATGCGGCTCGTCAGCGCCCGCCAGCGGCGGAAGGTATCCCTCGCGAAATTCTTTCGGCGGAAGCGCGAGGAATTCGACGGGGTGCTCTGCGTTCAGGTGGACTGGCTGCACCAGCGCGCGGTCATGGGCGTTGACCACGAAGACCTCGTGGACGTGATTGATGGGAAGGTGGTTGGCCACATCGTGCGGATGGAGCGGCACGAAGGCAACCGTTTTGCCACTCTTGACCCACATGACGGGCGGATGGTGATGGCGGCGATGACCGACCACCCATGCATAGTGATGATTGAGCCGGATCCAGCTTCCCGCGTGGCAGACGGCAAAGTCCCAGGGGACGCGGCTTTCAAGGGGCTGCATGTCGATCACGCGTTCTGCGCCGGTGGTCATGTTTCGCGCCAGGCGATATCGGACAGTCTCAGGCAGGCAGGGAAAGCCGTTGGTTGCGACGCGCGTGATGACGGTCTCGTTGGGACCGAGGGGCGTCGCGTCTCGCGATGCCTGCGGAGACGTTCCGGGCTTCGAGTCCGTGCCGGCCGATGGTGGGGCTGCGGATGCGAGCGCGCGCGTTGCGGGAGCGCCAGAGTATTCGCCAGCCTCCGTCTGCGGTTCGGCGAAGGAGGCCGGTTCCCAGCAGGTGCCGTAGGGCGCGCAGTCAAAGAATCTGCCCTGGTTTGCGAGGTCGGCTATGCCGGGGATCGGCTCCGTGAGGCCTGACGCTTTCATTACATCGGCCACCGCTTGAACACGCGCGCCGTAGCGGTTGGCCACCCACTTATCCCAGGCGGCGAACGAGGCCGGATCCTGAGCGGGAGGGTTGTCAAGGAGCTGGCCTTCATGAAAGACCACTGTTGCTCCGGCTTTGAGCTGCCTTTCGGCGCTGCTCGAAAGGCCGCGAAGCTGCACCGCGCCATTCTCCAGTGCGGTCATGGTCATCGCGTCCATGTAGCTGGTGATGCGCAGATGGGCATCCTGCCCATACGTGACGACGATGTGATCGCTGGGAGTGCGCAGGTCAAACATCTCGCCGCTGATAAACGGACGAACGTGCAGCGTGACCGTGCCGGCCAGGAGTGCGACTTTTGTGAGGGGTTTGCCAACGACCGTCTCAAGTACGTTGAAGACGAGGACGGAGTTCTCGGCGAGATAGAGCGTGGAGGCGTTCTCCAGTTCAATCTCAGCGCGGCCGTTGCCGGTTGTGAGGGTGAAACCGGTTTCAAGCGGGAGGTCGGCGCGAGCCTGCTCCCAATCCGCGTCCTTTGCGCCGCGCGCAATGCGCACATCGCCTTCTGTGTAGCTTATGCGGGCGATCTGCGGATAAGTTACAGCGTCGTGGTGTTCGCTGAGGATGAAGAGCGCGCCATCCTTCAGCTTCTGCGAGGTGTCGCCGTTGAGGATCATCGCGATCTCGTCGAGGGCGCGAGGCTCGTTCTGGCGCATCATCGCGTTGATCGCCAGCAGCTTTACATCGTCGCTATCATCTGGCTTGATCTGCACATGCTTGCCCGTCCGGGCGTTAATCTCGATCTCCAACGCTTTGCAGTCGTCGATCCAGCGGCTCTTTGGATAGCTGCTCCTCAGCTCCCCGCACGCCGCGAGCGAAAGCTTCGACTGCGACAGGAAGCTTTCCGCATAGGCCTTCCAATAGAGCGCTGCTTCGGCGTGCTCGCCATGCAAGGCGGATACCGCGGAGAACAGCCGTGCGGCATCGGCCCATCGGCTCTGGTTAATTGCCTGGATGCCCTGGTCAAACTGGCTGGTCTCCGGTGCCTTTGCTGCCGGCGGGGTGTTCGAAGACGGCTGGTCCGACGAAGAGCCCGCCATGGATGCGTCGCCTGCCAAAAGGCCCGACGGAGCAGCGCCGGCAAAGGACTGACCAACAGACTGGGCGGACATCGCGAGGGCAGAGCCGCTCATCGAGAGCAAGGCTGTGGCCCGAAGCAACGCACGGAGCATTCCAGGGAATGTCTTCATATCGTTCCTCCGTTCGGGCGATCGCTTCCGGACGCATCCTGGTCGGTATTCCGTGAGCGCAAAACGCGAACCTCAAAGAGCACGCCGTCGGCGTTCATCTCGTTTTGCAGCCTGACAAGCGCGGCTCCATTCAAGCGACCTGGAGCATTGGCCGCCTCAGCCAGCAGGCGATCCAGATGGTCCAAAGCCGTGGTAAGTGCGGGATCTTCATCCGAGGCTACTTTTTTGCGGCAGAGCCGGTTTGCGGCGAGCAGACTCCTGGCTTCATCGCGCAGAGGAGTCCCGCTTCCGCTGTTGTCCAGGTCGGCATGCTTGAGCTCGACAAGGAATCGCTCCGAGCGGTCGAGGTGGTCGCTGAGGACTACGACCACGACGCGGGGTTGGGCCGACGCGCCGGTGTGGGAACCCGGGGCGGGCGCCGTGCTTCGCGCGACCACTTGCTGCTGATGTTTGCTCTGCCAGAGACTGCCAGCGAAGAACCCGCCGGCGACGAGCAGGGCGCAGGCTGCGGCAAAGCCCAACCCCATGCCAATGCGCATGCCGACACTCAGGAGCGGCCACTGGAACCGGCGCGGCTCATACCTCGTCAACCGCGGCGCAATGGACTGCCAGACCGCCTGGCCGTAATCTTCACCACGCGCAGGCGGATCAATCGCCGGCACCGCATCGAGGTCGCTCTTGAGTGCGGCAAAGGTATCGCGGCAATCAACACACGATTCGATGTGCCGCCGGGCGTCGCCCAGCTCGCCTCTATGACCGGCCCCGCTCTGCTCCCCGGCCGGTTCGCCGTAATAGAAATCCACGAGTTCATCGTCCGAAAGGTGCTTCATATTCCAACCCTTAGTGGCGCCAACCTGCGCCGAAGTTTCTGTACCGCGCGATAGACCGCCTGCTTGGCTCCGTTCGCGTCCATGCCAAGCACGCCGGCGATCTCAGCCGAGGTGCAGCCTTCCATGTGCCTCAGAATGAATGCGGTTCTTTCAGTTGCAGTCAGGCTACGCAGGGCCTGGGTCTCCAGGGCACCTATCTCGCCGCTCAGCACCAGCCGGTCGGGGCCGGCCGCACCATCCGCTATTTGAATTTCTTCTTCGCCCGGGTCATAGTGCCCGGCTACCCGGACCTCGTCGTACTTTTTGCGGCCGTTGACCTTATCGAGCGCGCAGTTCACAGCGATTCGGTAGATCCAGGTGCCAAAGCTTGACTTCGATTCAAAACCCTCCAGCTTTCGATAGCCGCTCAGGAACGCTTCCTGCACCACGTCTTCCGCGTCGGCTTCGTTGCCGGTAATGCGATAGGCAACCCGGAGAAGAGTCTGGCTATGGCGCGTTACCAGTGCGCCATAGGCATCCTTGTCTCCAGATAGAACTGCACGGATCGTGTCGTGGTCGTTCCTGCCCATGCGACCATTAGACCGCGTTTTAACGGGACCGGTTAGGGCGAAAAAACAGGGTTTAGGGTTTAGGGGTTAGTGATTAGAGACGAAGGAGGCCGGGGTCGGAGGCCCGCCAGCGTTCCTGACAGCTGGCAGGCAAGCGTTTGGCGGCGGTGGAAGCCAGAATTGGCCCGGATGGCGTTTCCCTCCCATGAGAGAATGCTTTCTGCGGCCCTCGCCTCCCTAAGCCCCGGCCCCCCGGACAATTCCTCATGGCCTTACCCGGAAACGTAATGACTTTGCTCTTTGGGCGGCCACTCGCCACCAGCGAGGAGCGCGCCGAGCACATTGGCCCCGTCGCCGGCATTCCGGTCTTCGGCCTGGATGCTCTGAGCTCCGCCGCATACGGGCCCGAGGCAGCGCTCACGCTGCTGATTCCGTTGGGCCTGTTGGGCGTGCACTACATTGTGCCGGTGATCGCGGCAATTGTGGTCCTGCTGACCATCGTTTACTTCAGTTATCGCCAGACGATCGACGCCTATCCTCACGGCGGCGGCTCTTACACCGTTGCCAGCGAGAACCTGGGCGAGGGAGCGGGGCTGCTGGCCGCAGCGGCCTTGATGATCGACTACACCCTGACGGCCGCCGTGGGCATCTCGGCGGGGGTGGGCGCGCTCATCTCCGCCGCACCTTCGTTGCAGCCGCACACCCTGCCACTGTGCCTCGGAGTGCTGGCGATCCTGACCCTCGTCAACATGCGCGGCGTCCATGACACCGGCGTGGCGTTCATGATTCCCACCTACCTATTCACGGGCACGCTGCTGATCGTGATCGCAGCCGGCGTGTGGCAGGTGATGCACACCGGCGGGCATCCTCACCCGGTAACAGCGCTGCCAGCTCTGCCCCCGGCCACCGCGATGGTGAGCCTGTGGCTGCTGCTGAAAGTCTTCTCATCCGGCTGCACGGCCATGACCGGCGTAGAAGCGGTGAGCAACGGCGTGATGGCCTTTCGCGACGACACGCGCAAGAACGCCAAGATCACTCTGACTATCATCATTGTCCTGCTGGCCGTGCTGCTGGCCGGGATCGCCTTCTTGTGCCGGGCCTACGGCGTCGCCGCTACCGACCCCAGCGGCCCAGGCTACGAGAGCGTACTCTCAATGCTCACGCGCGCCGTGATGGGACACGGGGCCTTCTACTACATCACGATTGGCTCGGTGTTGCTGGTGCTGGCGCTCTCGGCTAACACGGCCTTCGCCGACTTTCCGCGCCTCACCCGCGTCATCGCCCTCGACGACTATATGCCGCACGTCTTCATGCTGCGCGGCCGCCGGCTGCTTTACTCCTGGGGCATTTATGTCCTGGTCGGGCTGACTGCAATCCTGCTGACTATCTTCGGCGGCGTTACCGACCGTCTGATTCCTCTCTTTGCCATCGGCGCATTCATGGCCTTCACGCTGTCGCAGGCCGGCATGGTGATGCACTGGAAGCGGCAGGGCAACTCCCGGCTGAAAATGTTTGTCAACGGCCTGGGCGCGGTCGCCACGGGCATCACCACCGTGGTGGTGCTGGTGGCCAAATTTGTTGAAGGGGCATGGATTACCGCACTGCTGGTTGCGGCGATGGTTCTGCTGATGCACGCCGTCAAGCGGCATTACGTGGGCGTGGACGGCGAAACCGCGCTTGACCGCCCCATCGTGCCCGCGGAAATTACCGAGCCCATCGTGGTCTTGCCCGTCGACTGCTGGAACCGTCTCACGGAAAAGGCGCTCTCGTTTGCTTTGGGCATGACAAACGATATTCGTTGCGTGCATGTACAGATCGGCGATAAGCCGGACCCCATTTGCGATTGCTGGGAGAAAGATGTGGCAGCTCCATTGCGAGCGGCGGGAAAGTGTGTTCCCAAACTCGAGATCCTGCAATCGCCGTTTCGCTATATCCTGACGCCCATTGTCGATTACGTTCTCAAGGTGGAGCAGGAGTCGAGTTATCACAAGGTGTGCGTGATGATACCGGAGTTGGTGGTGCATCACTGGTGGGAGAATCTGCTGCACAACCGCCGCGCCGATCTGCTCAAAGTCATGCTGCTCCTGCGCGGCAACCGGCGCATCGTGGTGCTCAACATCCCTTGGTACCTGGAGCGGGATTGAGGGTGCGGCCGTTCGCGAACTGGCCTTCTCCCTTGTCCTCGATCAGCGTCCAGGCTTTATGCGGGCACAGAGATCCGGGGCCAGTATTGAAAATTGCGGAAGGTGGCATAGCCTGTGCCCCAGGCGGAGATGGCCGGCCTTACATCGAGAAAACCGCCCAGGATATTGTGGTGCATTCCCGAGATCTCGGCGGATTCCTGTGTGCGCTGCCAAGGTTGACCTGGGAAGCGGAAGTAGAAATCGATTTCCTGGCGATCGTTGACGATACGAAATGTCGCGCGCTTTGCCTGGGCGAGATTTGACTGGTCCAGGGGATGTGTGGGAGTAAACCCATTGCCAAGCCGTATGCTCAACCCTCGGGGTCCCAGCGTGATGCCCGTAGCGTGCCCCGGATCGTAGAAGAGAAGGAGGCCCGCTTCGCATCCCGGCTCAATCTCAACATCGACTTCGACGGTGTACGAGTGACCACCCACAGGCGCGGTAAGAACGGATGTGTCGCCGAGGGTTTTGCCTAGGGCCGCCAGCCGCAAGAATCCTTTCCCTGTCTCGAAGTGAGCCGGATCGTATTCGTGCCAAAAGCCCCACTGAAGGCCCAAATCCGGACTGTCGAATCGGTCCGATGGGTCGAAAAACGCCTCCTGGCTCTTGCCAGGGACGGGCATCGGAATCTCTGAGTCCGCGGCGATCTCCGGCTGCACTCGAAACCATCCGTCGGCCGTCCACTCAATGGGAAGCAGAAGCAGTTGACGCCCAAGCGTGCGATAGCCGTTTTCATAGCTATGCACCGTCATGTACCACTTGCCGTCCGGCGTATCGACGAGGCGGCCGTGACCCAGACTCAACCAGCGATCGTCGCGCGACTGCGTGTGCACGACCGGGTTGTATGGGGAGAACTCCCACGGACCCTCGGCGTGGCGGCTTCGAGCACTGATCACAGAATGGCTGGTAGCGGGGCCGCCTGTGCCGCCTTCGGCCACATTCAAGTAGAAATAGCCATTGTGCTCAAGCAGTTTGGGGGCTTCGAGACAGGTACATTCCATACGCGTGGTGAACGGCACAGGCCAAGGCTCGAAAACCGCGCGAGGCGGGGACTTCACTGCGAGACCGTCAGCTGTAAGCTCGGCCATCTGCCCCCCGTTTGTATAGAGGAACCGGCGTCCGTTCTCGGCTATATGCGCCGGGTCGATTGCGGAAATCCCGAGATCGACCGGCTCGCTCCACGGGCCGGTGGGGTTTGGGGCGTGGACGACGAATATCCGGTTGTTGGCGGGAAAGTAGATGTAAAAATGCTCGTTGTATTCGCACAGGTAGGGCGCCCATACGCCGCCGTAGTACCGGTGCAGAGCTGCGGCCACGGGCCGCCAATTGATCAGATCGAGGGAATGCCAGATCAGCAATCCGGGCGCGTAGTCGAAGCTGGAGTGAGTCAGGAAAAAATCGGAGCCTACTCGTATCGGGCTTGCATCCGGATGATCTCCGCCCATGATGGGATTGGAGTAGACATCATGGATTCCTTGAGCGGCGAGCTTCCGCAGGCCGGGCTCGAGCGTCAATCCCAGCGAAGTTGCCGAAACGTTTCGGACAAACCGGCGGCGCGTGATCGTGAGCTTACTGAAAGCATTCATGGAGGATGTTCCCGAGGCAAATTCATGTTACCTCATTCAAATGCAAGGTCCTCCCATTCGTCCCTGGTCAGATCGGTACCTGGGTGCCGACGCAACGGTTTCCCTGACTTATCTCGACAGTTCAGTCGTGCTTGGCTGGATCGGGAAACAGCACAAGTCAGCGGAGTCCTGACGGAAGTGATCTACATCACTTCAATTCGCAGGTGTCGACCAATTCAATAGATAATTCATATCAACTAACTCCACGCACAGAGAATCAGCATGCATGTGTGTTAGTTTTGTGGTGACTACGACTTGCAGAAACTTCATTCGCGACAGTGAGGAGGGGAGTCCCTGGGGCGTCGGTGCTTATGCCGGTCCCGCGGCAAAACAAACCAGAGGATGCGCACCTGGAATCCGCCGGCATGACGGAAAGAACGCGGGCACCTGCTTTCAGGGGTAAGTTTTCCGCATTCGCAGCCTTGTTAGCGGTAACGAGTGCAGGGGCGATGACAGGCGCAAGGAAGGGGAGCTGGAAATTCCAAGGGGAAGTGCCAGCAAACAACAATGAAAGGATTTGGAGATCATGATGCAGCGAATCAATAGGAGCTCTCTTGCTTTTTATACTGTTCTTGCCGTCGCCTTACTGGTTAGCTCTTGCCCTGTCCGCGCGCAGGGCGTTGTGGCCGGCTCCGGAGAAGTTGCGGGAACGGTTGGATGGAGCAACCTGACTGGCGTTGACGGCAACAAGCACATCAACTTTGGCGGCTCAGCCGGGGCGAACCTCACGCCCAGTGTTACGGTGTTTGGCGAGTACCTTTACTTGCCGATGGGTTCAGTTTCCGAGAGCGTTTCGGGCGCGTCGGCTTCGGGCAGCGGGGACTATCAGCAATTCGGTGGAGGGGCGCGCTTCAACTTTGCGAGTTCAAAGATTGTCGTGCCCTATGCGGTGGCTGCGTTTGGCTACGCGCGGTTGAGCGCAAATGCGACGGTGACGGTTACCGGGGTAGGGAGCGGCAGCGCGAGCGCGGCTTTGAACGGCGATTACATTGGGTTTGGCGGCGGAGCCAGTATTTACTTCGGCAAG
>CAYWSR010000128.1:0-13476 GCA_964460385.1 uncultured Occallatibacter sp.
CCTCGTGGCCGAGCATCTTGTCGTAGCGGGCCTTTTCGACGTTGAGGATCTTGCCCTTGAGGGGGAGGATGGCCTGGAATCGGCGATCGCGGCCTTGCTTGGCGGTTCCGCCTGCACTTTCGCCCTCGACGAGGTAGAGCTCGCAGCGGTCGGGGTTGCGCTCGCTGCAATCGGCGAGCTTGCCGGGCAGGCCGCCACCATCGAGAGCGCCCTTGCGGCGGGTGAGGTCGCGGGCCTTGCGCGCGGCTTCGCGGGCGCGTGCGGCCTCAATGGCCTTATTGATGATGCGCTTTGCGATGGGCGGATTCTGCTCAAGGAACATGCCGAGGCGCTCGTTGACGAAGGCCTGGACGATGCCAGCGATGTCGGAGTTGAGCTTGCCCTTGGTTTGGCCTTCGAACTGGGGCTGCGATAGCTTGACGCTGACCACGGCGACCAGGCCCTCGCGGACGTCGTCGCCGCTGAGGTTCTCTTTCATGTCTTTGAAGAGGCCCAGGGATTGTCCGACGGCGTTGATGGTGCGGGTGAGCGAAGTACGGAAGCCGGAGAGATGCGAGCCGCCATCGACGGTGTTGATGTTGTTGGCGAAGCTGAAGACGGATTCAGAGTAGCCGTCGTTGTACTGGAGGGCGATGTCGATATCGACGCCGTCGCGGAGCGCTTCCATGACGATGGGCTTGTCATGGAGCACCTGCTTGCCGCGGTTGAGGTGCTTGACGAACTCGGCGATGCCGCCCGCATATTTGAATTCAGTGCGGCGGGCTTCGCCGGTCTTGGCGTCGGCGGTGCGCTCGTCGGTGAGGGTGATCTCGAGGCCCTTGTTGAGGAAGGCAAGCTCACGCAGGCGCTGGGCCAGGGTGTCGTAGTTGAACTCGGTGACCGTGAAGATGGTCCTGTCGGGCAGGAAGTGAACGCGCGTGCCGCGGCGTTTGCTTGTTCCGGCCTGACGCAGTTCGCTGGTGGGCGCGCCGCAGCTGAAGTCCATCTCCCAGGTGTGTCCGTCGCGCCAGATTTCGACGTTGAACTCCTGGCTTAGAGCGTTGACGCAACTGACGCCGACTCCGTGAAGGCCGCCTGAGACTTTGTAATTGGATGCGTCAAACTTGCCTCCGGCGTGAAGCTTGGTGAGCACCACTTGGACCGCCGGCATCCTCTTGCCGTCGGGCGTGTCCATCATGTCGACCGGGATGCCGCGACCGTCGTCCACCACGGTGATGGAGTTGTCGACGTGGATGGTGACGTCAACCTTCTTCGCATATCCGGCCAGCGCCTCGTCAACGGAATTGTCCACCACTTCATAGACCAAGTGATGCAGGCCCATATCGCCGGTCGAACCAATGTACATAGCCGGACGCAGGCGAACCGCCTCAAGGCCTTCGAGGATCTTGATGTTTTCGCCGGTGTAGTTGCCGTTATTGCCGTTTTCGCCAGGGATGGGGAGTTCGGGGGGTACTTCAGTCGCCATAGGTTTCCAATCGCGATGAGGCTCGTTTTCAGGCCTGTACCGAGGGTCTCCGCAGAGCGGGCGCAACACTTCCGACCGGGACTAAAGGCTTGAAAGACGTGGGCTTTAGCAGAAACTGCCTAGGTCTATTTTAGCACGGCGGGAGGGGACAGAAAGAGGGGTCGGCGAGGGGGGAAAAGGGTGGTCCTAACAGATTACCGAAGTTGTATATTACCACAGTAACCTCATTGATTACTAGTTAGATAACTATATGAAAATACTAGACTTAAATAAACAAATGCTCTATTCTATCCGTCATGCTGGAGAAGCAATTCCACGCATAGAGAGATTACCGAAAGAGGTTACCAATCATGAGACTCGCCATTCGCATCTTCGCACTTTCGATTGCCTTCGCCGGGGTTGCAGCCGCATCTGTTTCCTCCTCAACGCCTAAGCCCTTCGCAAGCCACCAGTCGGCAACGGTGACCGAGCCGGTTCCGCTGTGCGCGCCGGGACTGCCGACCTGCCCGCCCCCGCCGGACGCCCCAAAGCCCTAACCCATCTGTAGGGTCCGATAGCCCAAAAGTGGCATCGTGATTCAGGTGTTTTTCATTGAGCGGGCGTTGCATCGGCGCTATTCTGAGAATGTTCTTAGAAACGCTGAAGGGTGCAGATATGTCCTCTCAACTCGCGATGACGGCAATGACAGGCGTAGAGCTTCTGCTCGTCGCCGGGATCGCGTTCATGTTCTGGAGACGGGGCCTGCATCGCCGCTATCCGGCAATGGGCACTTATCTGGCACTCCGACTGGTGTCGGCGCCTGTTTCATCGCTGCTGCTCTTGGGCAAGGCGGGTGGGATCGTTGCGACGGCGGATTTCCGACTGCTTTGCGAACAGGTGTACTTCTTCGAGTTCTGGGCCGTGTACCTGGCCAGCGCGGTGATCCTGTACTTCATCTGCCTTGAGATTTTCAGGTCAGCGCTTTCGGCGGTACCCGGGCTGCTGAAGTTCGGCACCGTGATTTTCCGCTGGGCGGTGCTGGTATCGATCATCGTGACGTTTTCGACAGTGACGTTTTCGCACCGGGGCCTGATAGCGATCACGGATGTGGCCATGGCGCTCATGCGTTCAGTGAGCCTGCTGGAGATCTGCCTGCTGGCGTTCCTCTGCCTGAGCATGAATGCCTTGCGGCTTTCGGTGCGCGATATGGCGTTCGGGCTGGCGCTCGGCTTCGGAGTGATGGCCTCGAACGACTTTTTGTTGATGTCCCTGATCTCGCGGTTCGCGTCGCTGACCGCTCCGCTGCAGTTTGCGTATGAAGGGGTAATCCTGCTTTCGCTGGGCACGTGGGTTGCCTATTGCGTGATGCCGGAACCGGTGCGCAAACCGATTGTGGTACCGGTGAACTCGACGATCTATCGCTGGAATGAGATTGCTTCTGCGCTTGGCCACCCTGGTACTCAGGTTGCAGGGCCACAGCAGGCAAACAGCTTCTTCCTCACCGACGTGGAGAACGTGGTGGAGAAGGTGCTGAGCCGGAATCTGAAGAGGCGTCAGTCGGAGTTGTAGAGCAGGAATAGAAACGGGGAGGGGTGCAAGGGCCGGAGCCAGATGGGTTCCGGCCTTTTTGTTTCAAACAGGATGCGCGCCCAGCCTTGAATCTACTGGATCACTGAAGGCCGTTCCGTGAACTTGATTTCGTTCCCAGAGTTGTCGTTGACCCGAAAGTCGCGATTTCCCCAGGGCTTTTTCAGGATCCCCTGGGAAACACAAGCGCCTCGCTCCTGAAGCTCGGCATGAAGCTCATCGAGGCCTTCGGTGAAGATATGGATTGACCCAGGCGACGACTTAGGTGGATCTTCCTGGAAGAGATGAATCGCAATGTCGTCCCGCTCGACAATTGCGTAATCGCGATCGGGCATCAGCATCGCGGCCCGGAATCCGAGTTTCCGCTCGTAATAGACGAGGGACTCCTGCAGATTGGTAACCGGCAGTTCCGGAGCAATTCGTGAAAGCCTGACCATCCTTCGCCCCCAGGGTCGATCAAGATGATTGAGCTTTTATTCTGCGGCGACGGGCTCGATGGAGGCGAAGCGGCCGCGGCCGCCGCGGTCAGAGAACTTGACGCGCCCGGTGACCTTGGCGAAGAGCGTGTCGTCGGAGCCGATGCCGACATTGGTGCCAGGCTTAATCCTGGTTCCGCGCTGGCGCATGATGATGGAGCCGCCGGTGACGAGTTGGCCGTCTCCAGCCTTGACGCCGAGGCGCTGTGCGTTGGAATCGCGACCGTTTGTGGAGCTCCCTCCACCCTTTTTATGTGCCATTTCTGAATCCCCTTCTGAATTAAGCTTCTAGCTTCTAGCCGCTAGCCTCCAGCTAGTTAATTGTGGATCGCCCATCCTGGCGTAGCCCTGGCGAAAAAAGCTGAGAGCTGAGAGCTGGAAGCTACTGTGCGGCGGTGTAGGTGACGCCGTCAGCTTCGATGGCCTTGATGCGTACCTCGGTAAAGTTCTGGCGGTGTCCCTGCAGCTTCTTGTACTGCTTCTTGCGCTTAAGGTGGAACACCAGGATCTTGTCGCCGCGGCCCTCGCCGAGGATCTCGGCGGTGACCTTAGCGGTGGCCGGCCTGGCCACGGTGCCGGGCTCGCCGCTGACGGCGAGAACATCACTGAACTCGACGGTCTTGTCGCCGGAGGTGATGGATTCAATCTTGAGAACGTCGCCGGGAGCGACCCGGTACTGCTTACCGCCGGTGCGAATAACCGCGTACATAAACCCTCCAGCGCAGACCGCAAAGGATCGGAAGCGCTTCATGAAAATATCTATGGCCATGGATGGTACAGGCCAAAACGGCTCGGTCGGAAACTTCTGTGCCGCGGTACCGGCAGGCTCAAGCCCGGAAAACGGGGCGAGCATCCGCTTCGTGGCATCAGGCAGGAATCGCCAAACTAAGGTAGTTTACAGGTTTTTGAGGGCCTCGGTCAACAATGGTGATGTTCGGTGGAGGGCTGAGGTCCACATGCGCCAAGATAAGTTGCCAAGCCGGGGCCAAGGGCAGATATCCAGCTTGAAATGGACGGCAATTTCCGGATTTGCGACGACACGGACAGAACTCCAGATGAATCAGATATGCGCAAAGGTGGTCTTGCCGGTCCATTGATTTTCAGTGATGCATTCCCAGCCGGAATCACGCGCGCCGGATGAGCCACACAATCAGCACAATCACAATAATTGTTCCTACCAAACCCAAACCTAGCATCTCGCCTCCTAGCGGACAAATTGGGCATCAAGGTCACCCATGGAGACACGATAGGCCTGATTCCGGCTGTCGTCTGATCAAAACCAAACAATATCAACCATCATCGAAACGGGGTCTGTGATCTGTGCAATTTCCGACTTGTTTTGCCTGCATCACCGACTAACCGGAAGAAGCTACACTTCGAAATTGGCGCTTCTGCCGTGGCCGGGGCAGAAAGGGAGGGCCACATGGGTGAGCGGCTGACTTTCGCGTGGGAGGGCGAGAGTTGTAGGATTCGTACGCGCCCAGACAGAGGCAAAAGGAGCAAGTCCATGTCGTCTTATTCCGTTCCAGAGCTGGAAGCACCCACACCCGTAGGGGCGAATGAAGTCTTGCTGGTGGCAAGCGGCGATCTAAGGCAGTCGGCGAACGAGATGTGCTGGCCGGCGCAGGCGCAGATGGAGGCCAAGCTGACGGAGGCTTTCAAGGCGGAGGGGTTCACGCTGCGGCGGGCACACGCCTATGACGAGAGGCTGAAGCACGGGTTCATCTTCAACCAGCGGATGGGGATGGACGTGTTTGCCGGAATCGACTCGCACGCGCCGATTGTGGTGGCCGAGGCGGTTTGGCAGTACAGCAACCACGTGCTGGCGGGGCTGGCGAGCCACAAGGGACCGATCCTGACTGTGGCGAACTGGAGTGGGCAATGGCCGGGACTGGTGGGGATGCTGAATCTTAACGGCAGCCTATGGAAGGCGGGCGTGAAGTTCAGCACGCTGTGGAGCAAAGAGTTTGAGGACGAGATGTTCCGGCGGGGGCTACAGCAGTGGCTGACTGTGCACAGGGTGGATCACGACCTGAGCCACGTGCGGGGGCTGGACCTGGGCGCGCTGCCCCAGGCCGAACGCGAACTGGGAACCCAGTTGGCGCGGGTGATGCTGGCGAAGAAGGCGATTCTGGGCGTGTTCGATGAAGGGTGCATGGGGATGTACAACGCCATCATCGAAGACAACCTGCTGAACCCGCTGGGCGTGTACAAGGAGCGGCTGAGCCAGAGTGCGCTGGTGGCGGGAATGCGCGATGTGACGGACGAAGAGGCGCAGAAGGTGCGCGACTGGCTGGACGCACGCGGCATGACCTTCAGGACCGGAACGGTGGAGGAGACGGACCTGACCGATGCGCAGATTTTAGCGCAGTGCAAGATGTACATTGCCGCGATGCGGATTGCAGCGGAGTTTGGGTGCGACGCGATCGGGATTCAGTATCAGCAGGGGCTGAAGGACATGACGCCGGCGTCGGACCTGGTAGAGGGGCTGCTGAACAATGTGGAACGGCCGCCGGTGTTTGCGAAAGACGGGCGCGAGCTTTACGCGGAGAAGCCGCTGCCCCACTTTAACGAGGTGGACGAGTGCGCGGGACTGGATGCGCTGGTGACGAATCGCGTGTGGAGCGCGATGCACATGGATCCGGCAACGACGCTCCATGACGTGCGCTGGGGCGAGCACTACACGGGCGATGGCATCGACGACTTTGTGTGGGTGTTTCAGATTTCGGGCGCGGTGCCGGCGTCGCACATTCACGGGGGCTATGCAAAGGCGATCAGCGAACGGCAGCCGCCGATGTACTTCAGGCTGGGCGGCGGAACGCTGAAGGGCGTCTGCAAGGCGGGTCACGTGGTATGGAGCCGGGTATTTGTGGAGGGCGGTGCGGTTCACGCGGACATGGGACGCGCGACCGCAGTGGAGCTGCCGGCCGAGGAGACCGAGCGGCGCTGGAAGGCGACAACGTCGCAGTGGCCGATCATGCATACGCTGCTGCACGGAATCACGCGGGACCAGTTCATGGCGCGGCACCACGCGAACCACGTGAACGTGGCCTATGCGGGGACGGCGGAGAAGGCAGATCGGGCACTGGCGGCGAAGGCGGCGATGTTTGCCGAGCTAGGTGTGCAAGTGAATCTGTGCGGGGTGTAGGGTTGAGACGCCGCGCTCGGACAACGGGGAGTTGATAAGATTCGCACATGCTCGTACACACGCTTGCCTGCGAGGCGCATCTCAAGTTTGCGATTCCGTGCCTCAAGTCGCTGCTCGCCTGCAGTGAAGAGCCGGTTCGGCTGATCATCCACGACGACGGTTCGCTGACGGAGGAATCCTTCGCGGGGTTTGCCGCAGCCTTTCCCGACGCGGTGCTGGTGCGGCGTCGGGCGGCCGACGAGCAGTTGGCCGAAGCGCTGGCGCGCTTTCCGCATATGGCAGAGGCGCGGCGCCACCTGCCCCACGTGCTCAAGCTGTTCGACACCACGATGACGCATCCCGAGCCGATCATCTGCTACGCGGATACGGACGTTCTGTTCCAGAGGCGCTTTCGCGGACTGTTTCCGGATTCGGCGCAGGAGTCAGATTTGACGAAGGCGACCGCAGGTGCCTTCATGATGGATCACGCCAACAGCTTTGCCGCGCATCCGGGAGACTTTTGGCCGTTCGGGCCCCTTCGGGTGCCACGGCAGCTCAACTCCGGGCTGTTCTGGGTGCAGCGCGCCCGCATCGACTACGAACGCATGGAGTATCTCTTCAAGCGATGGGGGCCTGCGCGGATCAAAAAGTATCACGGGTGGTTCGAGCAGACGGTCTGGGCCGACCACGCATGGCGAACGCGCTGTTCGCTCTTCGACCCCGATCAGTTTGGGACCGCCAGTGCCGATGGCAATCGCAACGGCAAGTTGGTCGGCGTTCACTATGTGACACCGGCGAGAAGTCTGCTGAAGGCGAAGCTTGAATCCGGGCTCGCAACGCCGGTGGGCGCGGTCGAGGAGATTCGGCTGCAGACATCGAGGCCGTTTGGCGTGTTGGGCGCAGCACTCGTTGCAGTGCGTGCGGTGGTTTCGCGAGACACGACTGGATGAGCTGCGGCTTATAGGCAAAGCACTAGATGGGGTTTCGGAGCCACTTATCCAGCTCGCTCATTCTCCAAGCCGGCTAGGGCGCGGCCCAAATGGCAAAGTCGCCGTTGCCGAAACGCTGCTGCAAGGAGAGGTCGGCGGGAGGCCTCCACGCAGCCGGCGAAACATAAAAGACGCCATGCCTTCTCCATTCCGGCAGAGCCTTCCCTTGGTTGAACACCTGCTCTATCTCATGGTATCGGCGTTCCATCCAAGGAGTGTTGTGCTCGTGGCCCTGCCAAGCGAGCGCAGGTGAATACGTGGGAACCAAATAACTCAACAGCTGATCCTGGCAAACGACCAAATCTCCAGGTTTAAGGTTCTGACTAAGCCAACTAAGCGTGGCGGCTTCGTTCTTCGTCAGAGATACGACATACTCGTTCTGTATCGCAATCTTGATGAGCCAGGCAGCATTATCCAAAAGAAATAGGCCCAACAGCAGGGCCAGAGCGCCGTACCGAGCCATTGGCCTGGATAACTTCAGGATGGAGTCGAGGATTGCGATGAGTACCGGAGCGCCCAGGAAGAAAAGCGCAGTCCAGTCGTAGCCGTGGGCGAAGTGAATGGGCTCAATAGGCCGCATCACCAGATTGTGCTGCGTGAGCGCAAACTCT
The DNA here is from genome assembly GCA_964460385.1 of uncultured Occallatibacter sp. Classification (GTDB taxonomy): domain Bacteria; phylum Acidobacteriota; class Terriglobia; order Terriglobales; family Acidobacteriaceae; genus Telmatobacter. The sequence continues at coordinate 8,235 of CAYWSR010000128.1, forward strand.
ACCACGAACCAAACTAAGAAAAGGCGGACTCGAGAGTCGCGCAGGCACCTAAATGAAGAACTGGCCAATCGCCAGATCGCCAGGCACCCAACCAAAATCAGCGCGCCGACGAAGGCCTTTGGTGGATAGAGCCAGGCTTTCGCGATTTGATTTTGCACGGCCCGGTGGTCCGTGAATCGATTGAGCCAGACCAAGTAGTAAGCAATATGCAGAGCCCCGATCACCATGGCGCCGATCATGAACCTCAGGTTCACCGCACCGCTTCGCAACACAAGTTCAACCCCGGAGTAGGCAATCAGCGTGAGGGCAATTGGTACGCCCGTATAAGGGTGACTTATACACAGAAGTGCTGCGAGAGCGAGTGAGAGGGCTAGCCGTCTGCGCATGAGCGCTAAGAGGGAAAGCAGAAATAAGCCGTGGTAGAGAGCCTCTGTTGGGTACACAAGGTTGCGGCCAAAGTTGAGCATCCACCAGCCGTAAGTCGGCTCGACCTCCCAAATAGCTGAGAAACGGTGCATCCTGAATAAGGCTCGCCCAACGCCCCACAAGGTAAAGATGCCGCCGCCCCAAAAGAAGCAGAGCAGTCCGATCTTCTTCGCGGTCGTCTGCACTCCGACGACTTCGATGTAAAAAAATACGGCTACGGCCGACGCGAAGAAGAGCGCCGCCAGTCCGAAAAGATTGAAGGTAACTCCGGGATCGAGCCCAAGTTTGTGCAGGAGCCCGAGGAGAAAGGTCTGGGGCTGGAAATAGATGGCGGGGGAATTATAGCCGGCATATGGATTGCTATAAGCCAGATGAAAGCCACGGTCAAAGTAGGCTCTGCCTTCCGCGTAATAGGAGGGCATATCGTATTCGATAAACCCGGTCGGCACCATGCCATTGAGATACGGAACAACCAGGGCGCCCGCAAGGGGAAGTAGAGCCGGAAGAGGAAGGAGCAATATCGCCCAGAAAACCCACTTGGACTTCCTGGTCGCGGGCGCCGGCACAGTTCGCTGCAGCGGGACCTCTATTTCAGGCATGACATTCCCATCTCGGCACACTCAGTTTTTGCCCCAGGCAAATACCCTTGAGGCGATTCTATAACGGTTGATATCGAATTAAGCGCGAACACATACGGACCGGCTCCGGAGATTGTGTGGCCGGCGGAAGAACGCCGCAGGACTGGTGCGGAGAGGTCTCTTCGGCGAGAGCACAGAGGTCGGCGAGGGCGGTGGAGGAAACGCGGACCAGAGGTCCTCCTGGAAGCTCTGGGTGGATCGAATTCAAAAGGACATTTGACCATTGTGGCCTAGTCGACTAGAGGACAACGAGTCCGAGGAGGGTTCTCGCTGGATGAGACCTAACGACCCATATGCATAAGCAGTACTATTCTGATTCTATCATATTGAATAATAACGACTTGCAACAACAGCCGTGAAATCCTGGATTTGGGAGTGTCGCCGATGCTGAAAACTGCGTCTAACCCACTATTGTTCATTGTTTGTTCAATCTGGATCTTCCGGGAGAAGAGATGAGAATTGCCATACTTGGTGGCGATGGTTACTGCGGTTGGGCCACGGCCCTCTACCTTTCGAGCAAAGGGCACTCGATCGCGATTATTGACAACTTTGTGCGCCGCCAGTGGGATTTTGAACTTGGAGTGCAAACGCTGACACCGATCCGGCCCCTCCCCGAGCGACTGATGGTCTGGCAGGAGCTAACCGGCCGAACCATTGAGACATTCGTAGGCGACATTACCGACTACGAATTCCTTGCGTCGACGATCAGCACGTTCAAGCCGGAGGCGGTCGTTCACTTTGCTGAACAGCGCTCGGCTCCCTACTCGATGATCGACCGGAAGCACGCCGTTTTCACGCAGGTGAACAACGTGGTCGGCAACCTGAATCTGCTTTTCGCAATCCGTGAATTGGCGCCGGACTGTCACATTGTGAAGTTGGGAACTATGGGCGAATACGGGACGCCGAACATCGACATCGAAGAGGGATTCATCACGATCGAGCACAATGGCCGGAAGGACAGGTTGCCTTTTCCCAAACAGCCAGGCTCCTTCTACCACCTGTCCAAGGTCCATGACAGCCACAACATCATGTTCGCCTGCAAGATCTGGGGACTGCGCGCCACCGATCTGAATCAAGGCGTGGTGTATGGCACGGTCACCGACGAAGTGGAGATGGACGAAGCGTTGATCAACCGATTCGACTACGACGACGTGTTTGGGACAGTTCTGAACCGATTCTGCGCACAGGCGGCCATCGGCGTTCCTCTCACCGTGTATGGAAAGGGGGGCCAGACGCGCGGTTTTCTCGATATCCGCGATACCGTTCGATGTATTGAGATCGTCTGCAACAACCCTGCCGATTGGGGCGAGTTCCGCGTTTTCAACCAATTCACCGAGCAGTTCTCGGTGCTGGAGCTTGCACGGTTGATCAAGGAAGCAGGACGCGACCTTGGCCTCAATGTCGAGATCGACCATTTGCCCGATCCGCGGGTCGAAGCTGAATCGCATTATTACAACGCCAAGCATTCAAAATTGGCCGACCTTGGGCTCGAGCCCCACCTACTCTCGGACTCTCTTGTGAATTCGCTGATCAATGTCGCGATTCGCTACAGGGACCGCATCGATCCTGCGATGTTTACTCCGCAGGTGAACTGGCGCGCAGGGAACAACGAGCGGCGCGTGGTGAATGCGCTCCGCCCTGAGTTGCTGGCCGAGAAGGTACCCGGATAACCGGAGACAGCAGCGCCGAAGCCTCCCTCCCGCGGTTCGCGTGACGCGGAGAAGTGTGCGGGAAGGTCTGACGAAGAGCCTGGAGAAATGACCGAGGGAGGGGCGCGTGCTTCCCAATGGAATGTACGCGTCTACACTTTCGCTGTTGTTTCGGATGTCGCCGGCCGAACCGGAACCAGGTTTCCATTGACGATCCGATAGTCCTGGCCTCGCCACCGGATCGACCTGCGCGTGAAGCTAGTCAACCAGATGATGGTGGCGACCCCATCCCACGCGGGAATGAGAAGTAGTTTTGCCCAAACGCCCCGCTGCTTAAGACCTGCGGAACCAACCAGAAGGGTCAACACCGAACGGAAGACGAAGTATCCGCCGAGATACGCGGCGACCACGACGGCAGTGGGCTGCGTGGCAACCGCAAGCAAGCACCAAGGGAGGCCTAGCGTAAAGACCAGGCCCATATGTCCCCATGGCCTCATCTGGCGCATAACTGTAATCCAGCGCAGGCGCTTGAAGAACAGTTCGCGCACGGAATGGTAATCGGGAACCGTGGAGACTGAATAGTTGAGCAAGACAACTTCGTGCCCTCGCTCCGCGATCCGGCGGCCGACCTGCAGATCGTCGGCAGGCTGGTTCTCAAGCACGGGATAGCCGCCGAACTCCTGAAGGCGCTGGCGCGTGGTGCAGATGGTCGGCCCCAGGGCAAATTTGATTCCTTCGAGCTGCCAGTCGACAAGGATCCCCGGGTAGAAGTCGGACAACATGCCAACTTCCTGCAGGCGCTGCACAAAGGTGGTCTCGCTCGAAGGCACATAGAAGCATGTGACTGCGCCGACATGCGGATCTTCGAGTGGGGCGACGAGGCGGCGCAGGTAATCCGGCTCAACCCGCACATCGCTATCGCTAATGACCAAATGCTCGCAGGAGGCTTCCTCCACCAGCCGGGCAAGCCTGGAGACTTTATCATTGGTTCCCTTGCGCCCGGACCCAATCAAGATGCGGATTTGCGTTTTGGGAAAGTCGTGCTTCAGCTTCTGGAGGACGGGCAGCGCGGTATCGCTTGCATCAACACAGAACAGGATCTCGTAGTTGGGATAGTCCTGGCGGCAAAAGCTTGCGAAGTTCTCATAGGCCTCAGGATCGAGGCCGAAGACAGGCTTGAGATTACTGATGGGGGGCAGGAAGCTGGACGGCTTGAGGCGCGACAAACGGAAATACCGAAGACTGCTGAAGATGGCGATGCAATAGTAAACGGACGGGATCGCAGAAATCGCGAGGAGTGCCGTTCGCATTGTGGAATAGATCAACTGGACAACACCCTCAACCAGCTTACGGCCTGAACTCGGCTCTCGCGACGAAGAGATACTACCGTCAGGGTGAAGTATTTGTCATTTCCAATCCGACCTCGCTACGCCGAATGATTCATGGTCGAATTGCGAAGAAGTTGATTCTATACAATAGGAAGGTGTCCATTGAACCGGTTGTCGATAAGGGCCCTGGGTCGGGTATGGCAGCGCACAAGCCGCTTCAATTGAAGACGTTTTTGATGATTCTGGTCATGGTGCTGGCCGGTCCCGTGGGGAACGTCTTGCTCGGGATGGGAATGAAGGCGGCCAGCCCCGTGAGCTTTTGGCCTCCCGTGCAATTGCTTCAATCCGGCCTCAGGGTGTTCGCCAGCGTTCCGATCTGGCTGGGAATTCTGTCGCTCATCACGTTCTTTGTCGCGTACATGCTGGTGTTGTCGTGGGCCGACTATAGCTTTGTGCAGCCTGTATCGTCCGTGGCATACGGTGTTGTGGCCCTTTTGGGATGGCTGGTGCTGGGCGAAAAGGTTTCGGCATTGCGCTGGGCGGGAATCGCGGTGATCTGTTTGGGCGTCTTTGTGGTGAGCCGGACTGGTGCTCAAACGACAAGCCAGCTGCCTGCCGGGAACGGATAGGATGCTGGTTTTTATTCTGTTCACGATCATTGTTGCGGCGGGGACCGGCGGCGAGCTCTGCGTTTCGCGAGCAATGAAACGCGTGGGCGAGGCGCAGAGCTTTCACCCAATGGAGATCGCCAGGGTGACGCTGCGCGCACTCCGCCAGCCCTGGATGTGGGCCGGCGTGGCGATGATGGCGTTCGCGTTCTTCGCGCTGCTCGGGGCCCTCTCGATGTACAACGTGAGCTTTGTCGTTCCGGTGACCGCGTTAAGCTATGTGGCCGGGGCGTTCGGAGGAGCCGCGTTCCTGGGTGAGCGGGTGACATGGCGGCGCTGGGTGGGGGTGTTGCTAGTGACCATCGGAGTAACGCTTGTGTTTTTTGGCAAGAGCTAACCGAAAGAGCTTCCTCGCATCCAGAAGGCGCCGACATATCAGGAACCGCAGGATCGCAGTGAGGGAGTCCAGGCCGGGTTGGTCACCCTCGTGGTTCCGGAATGAACCCAGACAGAGTGCGTCAATTTTGTAAGGTATTTGTTTGATTGGCGTCCCCGACGGGATTTGAACCCGTGTTATCGCCGTGAAAGGGCGG
>CAYWSR010000129.1:0-13320 GCA_964460385.1 uncultured Occallatibacter sp.
CGGAAGGCATCCCCCAGCGCATCCTTCGCGCTCACCGCAGGCACATCCAGCGGCGGCAATTTGTAGGCGCGCTTCCCCGCCGACGACTTCTCAAACACCAGCCCTTCGTTCTGCGTCTGGTGCGGCCGAACCTTGCCCAGTGTCCGCGGTTTCAATGAATCATCGCTCTGCGTCATTCCGCCATTCCCTCGACCCGCCCTCACTCAAACGCAAACTCACCCACACTGCGTCTACGATTCCGCCAACACCCTCGCCGCTTTATCGATCTGCTCCTTCGTGATCACTTCCGTCGCGCACCACAACGTCGCGTGCTTCAGCTCGGGATACCACCGGCTCAGCTCTACTCCGCCAACAATCTTGTTCTTGAGCAGCCGCTCGCTCAACGCCGCCGGCGCCTCGTCCGTCTCAAGCACAAACTCGTGGAACCGTGGCGCACCCGCGAACAACACCTTCGCCCCGGACACCCCGCCCAAGGCACCCGCCGCGTAGGCCGCCTTCGCCAGGTTGTGCTCCGCCAGCTCGCGAATCCCTTCCTTCCCATACACGGTCAGAAAGATCGTCGCCATCAGCGCCACCAGCGCCTGATTGGTGCAGATATTCGAGGTCGCTTTCTCGCGCCTTATGTGCTGCTCGCGCGTGGCCAGCGTCAGCACGTACCCGCGGAAACCATTCGCGTCCGTCGTCTGCCCCACCAGCCGGCCCGGCATCTGGCGAAGATACTGCTCCTTCGCCGCGATCACTCCGCAGTACGGCCCGCCATAGCTCAGCGCCACGCCAAAGCTCTGCGCCTCCATGCTCACAATGTCCGCTTCCATTGGCGGCCGCACCACGCCCAGCGAAACCGCCTCGGCAATCGACACAATCAGCAGCGCGCCCTTCTTGTGCGCAATCTCAGCAATTGCCGGAATATCCTCAATCACTCCAAAAAAGTTGGGGCTCTGCACCAGCACCGCCGCTGTCTCTTCTGTCACCGCGCCTGCGAGCGCCTTCAGGTCCACGCGCCCCGTCTCACGGTCATAGCCAACCAGCGTGCTTGGCAGCCCCTGATGTTTTGCATAGGTCGCCAGTACCTCGCGATACTCCGGATGCACCGTCGACGCCACCACGGCCTTGTGACGCCCCGTCACGCGCACCGCCATCATCACGGCCTCTGCCGCGCCGGTTGACCCGTCGTACATGCTGGCGTTCGCCACATCCATGCCGGTCAGCTCGGCAATCATCGTCTGGAATTCAAAAATCGCCTGCAGCGTTCCCTGCGTAATCTCCGGCTGGTAGGGCGTGTAGCTGGTCAAAAACTCACCCCGCTGCACAAGCGAATCAATAATCACGGGCCGATAATGCCGATAAGCCCCCGCGCCAAGAAAGCTCGTGTAAGCAGTCGAGTTCTTCTCCGCCGCAGCCTTGAAGAAGTCGATGATCTCCGACTCGCCATGCTGCCGCGGAACATTCAGGTCCGCCGTCAGCCGATACTCCTCGGGAATCACCTCAAACAGCGCGTCAATCGAGCTCGCCCCGATCTCGGCCAGCATCTGTGCCCGTTCGGCATCGGATTTTGGAAGGTAGCGCATTGATTCAGCTTTCAGCCATCAGCTTTCAGCCATCAGCTGAAAACCAGTTTGGCAAACTTCATTGTCTCTACAGGAAGATTGAATCGTTACGGCAAATTCAACCGCGTGCACGGCGCAGACCTACTGATAGCCGACGGCTGATCGCAGACAGCTACGTCGTTTCCTCGGCAATAAACGCCTCGTATCCCGCGGCGTCCAGTAGCTTCTCCAGCTCGCTCTTGTCGCTCAGCTCCACCTTGATGATCCACGTCTCGTGCGGCGCTTCGTTGATCTTGTCCGGCGAGTTCTTCAGCTCCTCGTTGGTCGCGGTCACGGTTCCCGACACGGGCGAATAAAGATCGCTCACCGCCTTCACGCTCTCGACCGATCCGAAAGTCTGGTTCGCCGTCACCGGATCCCCCACCTTCGGCACGTCTACATACACAATGTCGCCCAGGGAGTTCTGGGCATAATCCGTAATCCCGATCGTCCCGATTTGGCCATCGAGCTCAATCCATTCATGTTCGCGGGTATAGCGGTAATTCGTCGGATAGGCCATGGTCAGCGCGCTCCTGTCCCTGTCAGTGTACGAGGCGCACCGCCCAATCGAAAACTGTGTATTCCGTGGGGTGAAACTCGGGCGCCGGGGCCCTGGGTCCGGGATTCACAGTTCAAAAGGCCAATGCACATCGGACTATATTGTCAGGAGGGATTGGAGCCTGTGCTCTGGAAGGACACTAGCCGATGCTCGCGTTAAAAATTGCGCTATATATCCCCACCGTCGCAGCAGGGCTCTCTTGTGCGTTCTGGGAGACGAAAATCCGGCGCCAACTGACAGACGAAGCCTTGGACCGACAACCCGAAAGCGTAAACGACTTTCAAGACATCTCTTACGGCATCCGAAAGGAAATCCGGCGCGAGCGCATTCTCAAAAGCCTCCCGCCTGAAATGCGTTTTAAGTATAAAAGCGTAGTCGGTCTCAATTTCCTGTTCTTTGCCATCTTGATCGTTGAGGTATTCGTCCTTCAACGGTAGGAGAAGGCTGACGTCTCCCGAATAGCGGGTCGATCGAGCCCCCGGCGCGCCGAATCACCATTGAACCATGGATAGGAACGGATCAACCCTCCGTGGCCTCGAGCGAAGCCCCCTCCGTCAGCCTGCGATAATCCACCAGCAACTTCCCCCTCCAGCGCACAATCATGCCAAACGCCAGAATGAAAAAGATTCCCGCGCTCTGCTCGACGGTAAGAATCGTGTCGAAGTACCCGCGCGCCAGGAAGCGCACCGCCGCCAGCCCAAACAAGACTGCCAGAAACGCGTTCGACCGCCTCATCATCACGGCGTCGCCCTGCCGCTCGAGCCGCGTCGTCATCACCAACGGAATCGACAGCGCTACCGCGCCAATCACGAATGCCGCCGCAGCCCACGCCCACGGCACCCGAAACGCCGGCACCAAAAACATCGAAAAACCCGTCGCCATCCCCAGCGGCGGAATGATGATCTTCTTCAGCGTCACCGCCCGCCGTGACTCGTGCAGCCGCCACACCGTCACAGCCGCCAGACCGAAAAGCGATGCGATCAGGGAAGAAATAGGAGGAAGAACCATCAACTCAATCCTACGGCAAACGTCGCGCCCTCAATGACCAGCCTCAACCCCAGCGTTGCCCGCCGCTCGTCGACTGCCCTGCACCACCGCCCGTTCAATCTTCTTCCGCACATCATCTGCGTGATACACCGGCGAAGAACAGGCCCGCGCGGTGCACAAAAATAGCGCAGCCCGATCGAGCTTTGGGTATTCGATCGAAGTCGGCGAAGGCGACGGATCGGCCGGATCGCGCATCTCAATCAGCTCATCGGAAACAATGCTGCGCAGCGCGGCATTGTGCAGGGCAATCGCAGCCGGGTCCACGGGCGAACCCTCAATCGTCACGTGGATCGGCGCCGCATTGAACGCGTCATTGGCCAGCAACACTCCCGCTGAAAGTGGCTTCAACGCCACTTGCTCGGCCGCAACATAACGCATTGCCTCGGCCGCCGTCGCGTGAATCCGCTCGTCGCCGGTGATGAAAGCAAGCATTGACGCGAACCTCACCAGCGCAATGTTCTCCTCTCGATCCGGGTGCGGTCGGTAGGCCGCGTCGGTCGGCGTCCGCGAGCTGACAAATCCCATTCCCGGTCCCTCCGGCTTGAACGCAGAAGCAATAAACTTCTCCGCGGCAATTGCGCCCCGCAGGTCTTCGTGGTCCCCATCCACAATGTAGAGATCGAGCAGCCCCTGCCCCATACAAAGCGTATCCGCCAGGTACGGCCCAGCCGCATCATTCTCGCCATGCCGATATCCGCCAACCGGGCCGCCTTGTCCGGCCGCAATCGCCCGATGCTCCTTTATCCACTTCGCCGCCGTCTTCGCCCGCGTCAACGCCAACGCATCGCCAGTCGCCGCATAGTAAGTGGCCAGTGCGCTGACCATACGCCCGTTCTCGCGCGCGTACTCATGCTTGTCAACGCGCGGAATGCCTTGCTTGCGCCGCTCGCTGTCCGCCAGCTTGAAGTAGGCCGCATTCTCTTCGCCGTCGTGCAGGTCCGCATCCTGAGACACGTAAAACGCTCCATCCTCCGGCGAAGTCAGAAACTCCTCGACAAAGCGACTCACCGCCTGTGCAGCCTTCAGGAACGCCGGGTTCTGCGTCTGCGCAAAGGCCAACGAGTAATCGCGCAGCGCGTCAGCCTGAATCGAAATCAGTTTCTCAAAATGCGGCTCCGACCACACTCCATCCACGGAGTACTGGTACATCCCGCCCCAAACCGGATCAATCAGCGCAGCAGCATTGTTGAGCGTATCTGTGGCGCGCTTTGCGTAGTCCGCATCCCCCTCCGCGCCAAGCTGCAGCGCCAGCTCCACAGAGTCGGCGTCGAGGTACTTGTGCCCAAAGCCCCAGCCCGATGCCTCTTTGTCGTATTGATTGTCGTACGCCTGGTAAATCCGCTTCAGCAGCTCGTCCCCAATCGCCGCATCGGAAGCAGCATGGAAATCCGCTTCCTTTTCCACGCTCGGTCCCGGCGATGGATCGTCAATGATCGCCTGCAACATCGACGACATCGGCCGGGGCGGAATGTACCCCTGACGCTTCACAATCTCCGACCCATCCGCCGCAAAAACGATCGTCGCCGGCCAGCCCCAGTCCTGGTAGCGATTCGAAATGTCCGGCCGCGCATCCTGGTCCACCTTCACCAGAATGTAGCGTTGGTTCAGCAGCCGCATCACGATGGGGTCGCGGTACGTAACGTCGTCCATCACATGGCACCAGTGGCACCACACCGCCTCAAGATCGAGCAGTACAAACTTGTGCTCCGCCCGTGCCTGCGCAAAGGCCGCATCCGACCACGGCTGCCACTTGAGCGTCGAGGGTTGCTCAGCGCTTTCGGCGCGAACGCTCTGTCCGCTCGCGGCCTGCACGTTCAGCGTCAGGCACAACAGCATCGCCGCAACTGTGAGTCTCACGCGCATAGGTATATGCAGTACGGTTGAGCATCGCCGCTGGATTTCAGGCTGGCGTTTGGGCGGGTCGAAAGTCACGCATCGCGCTGTGCCTGACCCGCGCAGCCGCCACATCAACACAGCTAGCAGACCACCCGGCGATGCAATCACCATGGAAAATGGGGGAAGAACCATCCTGAGACTTTGCTAGGAAGCTTCGCTGTGTTGATCAGCGGCTTCAGATTCCAGCTCTCTTCACAATTGCCGCGAAATCCGGCCACTGTTCAACTCGAAATGCGCGAATATCACGAACCGGCCTCGGGAACCATTCCCGTGCCCGCAACGGCTGGATTGCCAGAAAAAGATCGGCCATGTCTTCGTCGCCCGTAACGTAGAAGCTTTCCTGCACACGGCGAAATCCATGTTCACCCTGGATCGCGCAAATCTCGGTATATGCCTGGGAGACGCCCTTAGGGTGGTACGCCTAAGTGTCCGTCACCGTCAGATCGAAGGCGACGGCATACATCAGCGCGGCTCCGGATCGTCCAGAAGCCGCGACAGTCGGTACTCTGAGGATTCTCCGGTTTCAACCATCTTCACCTCCACCATCCAGTCACCATCTTAGGATTGGCGCAGTGGCTGACCGACCTCGTACTTCGGGCCAAAGCCGCCGTTCTCTAGTCTTCCGGCATTGGTACGTCGAGATCGTACCCCACCTCCAACTGGCCGGACCGCGTCGCCTGAACCTCTACTTTAGCTGTGCCGTTCTTCACTGGCACATCGGTAGTAGTTCCGCCGCCGCGCACCGTTGCCGCCCCGCCCACGGTAAAGTGCATCGTCGCCTTCTGCCCCGCGGGCAGTCCTGCGACGTGAACCTGTAGGGTCTTCACTTGGCCCACGTGCAACAGCGGCACGGGATCGGCCTGCACGGTTACTGCAACGGCATGAAGCGTGTTCGATGTTTTGCCGTCGGAAGTAACCTGGATCTTATGCATGCCAAGGGGCAGCTTGTCCGGAAGCCTTGCCACCACGCTCCTGTCGGATTCTGCGAGGGTATCCAAATCTTCTCCGTCGACCGTCATCTTGGCCGTCAGCGGATCGGTGCCCCTCGTATGCAAAGCCACGGCCTCGCCAGGCTGGATGGCCGGACTGCCTTCAAGAATCGCCGGTCCACCGCTTGGGATGCTGCTCGAGGGCAGCGGCACGGAGCCGGTCATGTGCGTTGTCGCGCCCACCACCGTATGCACGGGCACACTGGGCTGTCCCTGCGGGTCAAAGTGCTCAAACAGGTCGAATGCCGCCACGCCCGCGGGCACGGCGAAAGCCACCCTCCCCGCGTCGTCGGTGACCGTCTTGAGGTAGTGATGCCCGCCATTATCGTCCACCGTGGCAACAATCACCGAGTGCGGGCCTGATTCATTGGGATCCACAACAGTGGCCACGATCATGCCTCCCGGCCCGGTGATCGGCGGCGCGAACACTTGTTCCCCTTTTCCTGGGGCGGTGCCCGGTCCTGGCTCAATGGACCGCAGTTCGCTTGGCTCTTTAGGCTTCGGCGTCGTCGTGTTGCTACCGCTATCCGGTGAAGTACCACCTGTCGGGGTCCTATTGGGCGGTGTCGGCTCAGGCTGCGTTGGGGTCGTCACCGCAGCGGGAGGGTTGCATTTCTTTTCGCACTCGTTCAGTTCCTTGGCCAGGTCCCGAATATCCCTCTGTTGGCGGCGGAGATCATTGAAATCGTTGTTGACGATGGTCTGTTGACCGTCAATCTCTTTGAGGGCGCTGTTGAGCTCTTTTTCATTCGCGATGGTTTCCGGGTAACTGTTGATGATCTTCACAAGTTCGATCTCATCCGCGATCAAATGTTCCCGCGCCGCGGCAAGCAGATCCGTAGCTGCGTTGAGTTTGTCAGCAGTCCCCTTGCAGGCTGGGCACCCGGTGAGACGGTGCGTGAACGCCCCAGGTCCGGCTCTCGGAAGCTCCGCAAACGGCAGCCGTCCATCGACAACTTTCTCAGTGTTGGGCAACACAAATGGCTGAGGCCCGTCTGTATCGCCTTCCCGGCCCGGAGGAGCCGCGCAGTTAACTACCACCTTTACTCGGACAGCGACCAGGTTTCCTTTGCCATCCTTCAACCCATAGGTGATGGTCGTTTCCCCCGCGGAACCCGTGCTGATATAGATGTCTCCGGCATCGTTGTCACTGCCCCGGCCTGAATCGGCGGAAGCCTTTGTCGAATCTCCCGATGCTGGCAAAGATGCACGTGCCCATTCGCCCTTGAGGCCGGGGTGGAACTTAAACCCCATCGTGCCGCACTTGAGAAACACCATTTTTTCAACCGTCGGCACATTCGCGGCTTGCGCAAGCGCGTCAATACCGTGCAGCCACAGAAAAGCGGCGGTCGCAAGCAGGAAGCAACGAATAGCAGGTCTTTTCATGAATCTCTCCCAGTCAAGCGTTGGTGCAAGACAACTCAAAGGTGAAGTTGGCTACGGCTTTTTTGGCGTCCGGATGTAGGCCGAAATACCCTGCACCACCTTTGTACGGAGAACACCAAGGTGCTAGAGCCCGTGTAGTTCTCTGATTTCATGTTCTTAGTTGTGTGTGGGGAACCTGCGGACTGTGAATCTCTGTCTTTACTTGCGTAAGGCCCGCGCCAATTTCTCAGTATTCCGTGAGCTCTTGCCCACCTAGGCAGACGCGAACGATTCTCCCTGCCTGTTAGAAAATCCGACTACCGGGCGTTTGTCAAGCCAATTCCTGCCGTTTGGCAAGTTCTCCGCCCGTCAGCGATTCAGGGAATCGGTAGCTGCGCCGAGCGACGCGACGGCCAAGCTTGGCTATACCCTAATGATCGAAGAATCTCCCCCTCCCGCCATTCGCCCACGGATCGTAGTGAGCCGCGAACTTCGCCCTGTTCTTCACGCTCGGGTGGTCATAAAGCCAGAACTCGATCAGCGGGCTCGGGTCCGGATCATCCAGCCACGCCTCACCTAGCGCATTGAACGCTGCCACCGCGGTCTTCTGCGGGTCAGGCACCAGCCCGTGAATCGCCTCCTGCCCATAAACGTCCGCCTCGTGCTCAAAGTGCCGCACAAACGCATTCGTCAGCGGCGTTGCCACAAAGCTTGCAATCGAAATCGCAAACAGCAGAATCACGAATCCTGCCCTGGTCGCCAGCGGGTTTGGAGTCGCCTCATCGCCCCGTCGAAGCCAGCGCCCGCCGTATCGCCGCGCCATCCACCCCGCCAGCCCCGCGCAACCCCAGTATAGGAAGAAAAAGAAGACCGCAAACCCCGCCATCTGCTTGGGCAGATGATGCAGCACGTAGTGGCCGCTCTCGTGGCCAAAGATGAACAGCACCTCGTCGTTCGGAATCCGTCCCGCCGTCGTATCCCACACCACAATCCGCTTCGTCGCGCCCATGCCGCTCACATACGCGTTCAGGCCGTTTGTCTTCTCGCTCGCCTTCATCAGGAACATCCGCTCCGGCGGAATCTGTGTTCCGGTCCGCGCCACCAGCTTTTCCAGATCCGCAACCAGCCCCGCGTGCTCCTTTTCGAGCGGCTCGAACTTGTCGAATATCGGCTCCAGAAAGGGCGATGCGAACACCGAGAGCACCAGCAGCGGCACCGTCGCCAGCCAGATGCCAAACCAATACCGCTTCGGCCAACGGCTCACAATCCAGTTGAAAAGCAGCAGTACCGGCGCCCCGAACAGGATCTCCAGCCCCAGCGCCTTGCCCAGGTCGAGAAACCACGGTCCCCACCCCTCCACGCTGATCCCGAAGGCCCGGCTGGATTGGTGCCCAATCATGTCAAACGGCAGGCCGGCCAGCATCGACAGCACAAGTAGCCCCGCAAAAAAGATCAGCCCTTGCACCCATCTGTACCGCGACAGGTGAATGGCGCGGCACTCCAGAAACGCCGCCGCCCGCGAAGCGAGAAACAACCAGATCAGCACCAGCCAGACGACCGACTCCGTAATCTCCAGCGTGTTCCGGATGCGGCTCAGCGCAATCGCCTTCTCCCTCTTCTCCGGCGGCAGCGTGTAAGCCTGCGACTCCATCCCGCTCCGCAGTGCGGAAACGGCCGGCGTCGCGCCCGCCTGTGCCGGTGCCGACGGCCCCGCGCTTCCGGCCTGCGCACCGGCCCCTGCATTTTCCCCTCCGGTCGCAGGTCCCGGCGCCTGCCCCGCGCACTCCCGCGCCGCCACGCCAGCCAGCAAGATCGCCAGACCCACCACGCTCAGCAAGCGCCCAATTTGGCGCCCGGCCCGGCGCGCGACCCAGCCACACCCCCGCCACCCCGCGCTTTCCCTTCCCCCGCTTTCCCCTCTAAGGCCCGATTCTGCGACAATGTAGGTTACAGATGCCTCTTGCTCAGTCTTCACCGCGAATCCCCCTCTTCATCGCTTCCTGCGTCCGTCAATCTCCCGCTCAATCACCCGTTCGATCTGCCGTACTCGCTGCCGCGCTCGGGCTCCTCGTCTTGGCTGCGCCCATTCCGGCGCGCGCTCAGCAGGCCACATCGGTCGTCCTCGACGCCATGACCACCGAGCTGAACCGCGCATTCACGTCGCTCGGCAAGACAGGCACAACCGACGACCAAAAGCTGCCGCCGTACTTCCTCAGCTACTCCATCAGCGATGCGAGCATCGTCAACGTGCGTGCCCAGTTTGGAGCACTCGTCGACAGCACGTCAAACCACATCCGCGAAGCCGATGTGCAGGTCCGCCTTGGCGGCCCCAAGCTCGACAATACGCACGGAACCCATCGCGGCTCTGCTGTCCACAGCATGCAACTTCCCATCACGGACGACCGCGAGGCTCTGCAGCGCTCGCTCTGGCTCGCCACCAACACCGGCTATCGCAATGCGCTCGACAACTACCTTCGCGTCAAAACCGAAGCCGAGGTCCGCGCCAAGGAAGAGGACACGTCCCCGGACTTCAGCCAGGAGGCGCCACAGACCTCGATCGGCAAACCTGCCCCACCCGTCCGCATCGACACCTCCGCCTGGCAGCAGCGTGTGAGCGCGCTTTCAAAGATCTTTCGCGCCTACCCCGACGTCTACCAGAACACCGTCGTCCTCTCCGTCCAGAACGAAACCGATTACTTCGCCTCCTCTGAAGGCTCACGCATCGTCGCGCCGCACCTGCAGGCGCGACTGGTCGTCTTTGCCATGACCCGCGCGGACGACGGCATGGACCTCTTCCGCGCGCAGACCTACGAAGCGGAGACCATCGACGGCCTGCCGCAGCAGGCAGAGATGGAAGCCGACATCAGAAAGCTCGGCGAAAGCCTTGAAGCGCTCCGCAAGGCGCCGCTCACCGAGCCCTTCAACGGGCCCGCCATTCTCAGCGGCCGTGCCGCCGCGGTCTTCTTCCACGAAGTGCTCGGTCATCGCCTCGAGGGCCAGCGCCAGCGCGGCGACGAAGAAGGGCAGACCTTCACCAAAGAGATCGACAAGGAAATTCTCCCTTCGTTCCTTTCCGTGGCCGACGATCCCACGCTCACCAAGTACGGCGACACCTGGCTGAGTGGCAGCTACAACTACGACGACGAGGGCCAGAAGGCGCGCCGCGTCGATCTCATCCAGGACGGCGTTCTCAAGACCTTCCTCATGTCGCGGCTCCCCATCGCCAGCTTCGCCAACTCCAACGGCCACGGCCGCGCCCAGGCAGGCAAAGTCCCTACCGGCCGCCAGGGCAACCTGATCGTCACTTCCACCAAGACCGTCCCCGACGCCCAACTGCGCAAGCAGCTCATCGACAAGGCTCTCGAGCAGGGCAAGATGTTCGGCCTCTACTTTGAAGACATCTCTTCAGGCTTTGCCGTCACCACGCGCAGCTCGCCGCAGGCCTTCCAGGTGATTCCTCTCGTGGTCTGGCGCGTTTACGTCGACGGCCGCCCCGATGAACTCGTTCGCGGCGTCAGCATCGTCGGCACTCCCCTCGCCGCAATGAAGAACATCGCCGCCACCAGCGACAAGAGTGAAGTCTTCAACGGCGAGTGCGGCGCTGAGTCTGGCACCATTCCCGTCAGCGCTGTTGCTCCCGCCATGCTGCTGAGCCAGATCGAAACCCAGAAGCAGTCGCAGGGAACCGCTCGGCCTCCCATTCTGCCTATCCCCGGTTCAGAGGACCACGCAACTCCGGCCGCGTCCCCAACTCCGAACGGAATGAAGGAGGACAAATGAACCGCACACGACTTGCCCGCATAGCCTCCACCGCCGCGTTCCTCGCCCTCTGCATCGCCGTTCCATCCGCACGGGCCGCGCAGCCCACCCGCGCCGACGCAGAGAAGGACCCCGTCCTCAATGCCATGCTCGCCGAGATGGATCGCAGCATGACCCAGCTCCAGCTCAAGGACTTCGAAAAGCCCTTCTTCATTCAGTACCGCATCGAGGATGTCGACAACTTCGAGACCAAGGCTGAGTACGGCGCCACGGAGGGCGGACAGCACACCCACGAGCGCATCGCGCGCATTACCGTGCGCGTCGGCGACTACAAGACCGACAGCTCTGGCGGACGCGGCGACGGCAACATCCAGCTCTCGGCGCTGAGTGACGACCCGATCGCCATCCGCTCTACGCTCTGGATGGCCACCGATCAGGCTTACAAAGCGGCTCTCGCGGCCTACGCCCAGAAGCAAGCCGCGCTCAAGCAGGTCCAGACCCCGCCCCAGGCCGACGACTTCAGCAAGGAGAAGCCCATCATCTCCCTTGCCGAGCCGCTCAAGCTTCAGCTCGACGAGGCAGCCTGGGAAGACCGCGTCGCGCACGCCAGCGGCCTCTATCGCACCGATCCCAAGGTCAAGGACTCCCAACACGACGTCGAGTTTTCCTTCGCCAGCTTTTCAGGCCGTGTCATCAATACCTGGCTCGTCAACAGCGAAGGAACCATCGTCCGCAAATCCTCCGCCCTCTACCAGGAAAGCTTCGCCGTCGGCACTCAGGCCGCCGATGGCATGCGGCTCGAACGCTCGCGCGTCACCACTGCCGTCTCGCTCAAAGACCTCGAGCCGCAGGACTTCTTCGAGAACAAGGTCGTCGAACAAATTGCTTCCCTCGCCGATCTGCGCAAAGCCCCCATGGTCGAAGAGGAGTACCATGGGCCGGTCCTTCTCAGTTCCGACGCCGGCGCCGACACCCTGCGCGGCCTCCTTGAAGGTGGAGTCGTCGCAACCCGCCCCAAGCTCGGCACCGAAGCGCGCACCAACGGCCCATTCGCCTCCAGCTTTCACGCGCGCATATTGCCCGATCAGATGCAGGTGGTCGACGATCCCGGCCTGAAGACGTTCGATGGCAAGGCTCTCGCTGGAGCTTACGAAGTCGATGACGAGGGCGTGCCCGCCCAGCCCGTCGATCTTGTCGCTGACGGCAAGTTGCAGAACTACCTCATTGGCCGCGAGCCCGTGCGCGACTTTCCCCAGTCGAACGGACACGGCCGCGCCGGCATCGCCGGCGCAGCCCGGCCTTCCATCTCCGTTCTCAAGATCACGGCAAAGGACGGCCTCAGCGACGACGAGCTCTTTCACAAGCTCATCGACATGGCCAAGGATCGCGGTCTCAAGAGCGTCTATTACGTCGAAACCCTCGGTGGCGCTAAAACGCCACGTTTGCTCTACCGTGTCGGCACTGACGGCAAGCGCGAGCTGGTCCGCGGCGCTGTCCTCGACGACCTCGATCAGCGCGCCCTGCGCTCCGGCATTGAGGCCGCAGGCAAGGATCTCTACGTGGCCAACTCCGATGGCGAAGTTCCCACCACCGTCCTGGGTCCAGCCCTGCTTATGGGCGACATCACCGTCAAGCGGGCCAACGAGACCAACGACAAGCTGCCCTTCTACCCCGCGCCGTAAGTCTGAGTCAGGGCCCGACTTTAGTCGGGCCGCAATCAGGCCCGATAAAACCGTGGGCTTCAGCCCTTGCAAATCTTTGCTCTGAGGGTGCTCACTTTTGACCCGCCGATAAGTTCTCTCTAGGCCGAAACATATCGGGAAGGTACGAGTCTCGCCGCAAGCGGCTTTAACGTTTCCAAGAGTTCTTGATTGATTGGGGATTCCGGGCGTGAAAGGACGTCGACCATCTCCGACACGGCTTCGAATGCACCACTCAACCCCGGATTTTTCAAAGCTTGTGCTCGCCAAACATCCGATTCCGGAGATGATCCTAAATCGAGATAGCCTGTTTGCTGTTCACACAGTGTGGTGATTACTGGGTCCATTGCATACTCAACCCAGGCAGGTTCGACGCTTTGTTTTGGATCAAAAGCCCGCACAGCGGCGTCTACACATAT
>CAYWSR010000130.1:0-13211 GCA_964460385.1 uncultured Occallatibacter sp.
TGGGTGGCCGACGCGATCGCCAGGTTGGACGGCTCAATTTCTTCGCCACGGCACAGCAGCACGGCGCGCTCCACCGTGTGTTCCAGTTCGCGCACGTTGCCCGGCCAGGTGTATTCAACCATCATTTTCATCGCCGCGGGAGTGAACCCCGAAACCTGCTTGCGATACCGAGTGCAATTACGGCTTAGAAAATGTTCCGCAAGGGGCGCAATGTCTCCTCGCCGGTCGCGCAGTGCCGGCAAATGAATCTCCACCGTATTCAATCGGAAGAGCAGATCCTCGCGAAAGTTCCCTGTTTTGGCCTCTTCGTAGAGCTGTGCATTCGTAGCCGAAAGAACCCGCACATCCACGCGCCGGGTCTGCGACGAACCCACACGCTCCAACTCACCCGTCTCCAGCACGCGCAGCAGTTTGGCCTGCTGGCGCAAGGGCACGTTCGCGATCTCATCCAAAAACAACGTGCCTCCGTTGGCCAGCTCAAATCGCCCGATGCGGTCGGTGCGGGCATCGGTAAACGCTCCCTTCACGTGGCCGAAGATCTCGCTCTCGAACGTCCCCTCCGACAACCCGCCCGCATTCAGGGCCACCAGCGCCATCCGGTTCCGCGGGGACGAGGCGTGGAGCAGTTTGGCCACGATCTCCTTGCCCGTGCCATGTTCGCCGGTGATCAGCACGTTGGCCTCAGAGGGCCCAACCTGCTCAATCAGATCGAGGACTGCCTGCATCGCGGGCGCGCCCGCCACAAACTCCGGCATCCCGTCTGCGCGCAGCAACCGGTTTTCGAGCTCCAGATGCCTCGCGCGGCGCAGCGCCTGGCGCAGTTCCGCGTGCACCCGCACCATGGCCAGCAGCCGCTCATTCTCCCACGGCTTCTGCAAAAAATCCCTCGCCCCGCGCTTCATCGACTCGACAGCAAGGTCGATGTTGCCCCACGCGGTCATCACGATCACCGGCAAACGCGAGTCGAACTCCTGAATCCGCGCCAGCAGTTCGAGTCCTTCCTGACCCGACGTTGTGTCGCGCGTGTAATTGAGGTCGATCAGCAGCACATCGTAATCGCGCTCGCCCAGAGCCTCCATCAGCAGCCGCGGCGAACGCACGCAGTCCACCGCGATCCCCTGAGGTTTCAACAGCAGCTCAATTGCCTCAAGAATGTGCGGTTGATCGTCTGCAACCAATACCCGGATTGGCTCTTGCTTAGGGATGGCTTGCCTCCACCACTCCGGCTTTCGATTCGACATGTTGCCAAACGGTTTGTGATGAGGCGAGCATGGTCCCTTTCCGTGATTCTAAGGCTACAGCGGAGCTCTGGTGCCGCTCTAATGAGTTACGACGCCCACTTTCGCGTCATCGATATCAACCCCTGTCCGGTCCAGCGTTTCGCCAGTAGCGCGGTCGATGTCCACCTTCGCCTTTTCGTAAGCTGTTTGTGCAGCGTCCAGAGCTTGCTCAGCCTGGGCGAGTACGTTTTCCGCGGTCAGCGTATCGAAGCCGGATTTCGCACCGAGCTGCTGTTCCTGCTTGGTGATGTCGAAGGTTTTCTGGGCAAGATCGCGCGCTTTCTGGGCTGCTTCAACGTGGGCTTGGGCCTGTTCGAGAGCAAACTTCGAATTGCGGACGTCGAAGCGAATGCCTTTCTGCTGCTGCTCTGAGGAGATCTGGCTCTGGCGGTACTGCAACACGGCGCGGAATTGATCGGCCTTGGCCTGGCGATTGCGCAGATTGATGGAAAGCATCATTCCGACCTGGTATTCCGGAGACGAGTAATTGAATGTGTTCGCGAACATGCTGGCGAAGCCCGTGGGCAGATCGGAGACGCATTCGGTTCCGAGGGAGCAGGTTGGGTTCTTGGGACCGGCTGTGCCTGCGCCGGCGTAGGAGCCATACACGTTGAGAGTCGGCAAAAGCTCGCTGTTGATGTCCTTCAGAGCCTGCTTCTGCACCTCGGCCTGCATCTGGTAGATGGCAACCTCGGGCCGCTTCTTTTCGGCATCTGAGATAAGTTCGTCCATCGCTTTGTCGGCGTTCGGGTCGGGCTCTCCTTGCAGGTCGAGCGGAATGACCGGCATCTCGTCGATCGCAGGATCATCGGTCTTGGTAAGCGCGTTTTTCATGAGAAGCTCGTTCAATCGAAGGCTGGCGCGCGCCACCGTAAGATTGCCTTCCGCGGTAGCTACGGCAGACTCATCCGTCATGACCTGCATGGCAGGGATTGCCTGGAGTTTGAGCTGCTTTTGATCGTCGGAGAGATTCTTGTTGGCGAAGCCGAGAGCGCGTTCACTGATCTGCTCGCTGTCGTAGGCATTGACAAGGTCCCAGTAGATATTCTCCACCTGGGTCACCGTGGCGATGACCTGTGCTTTGAAGGCAAGGTCGGTGATCTGGGAGTTGCGCTTGGCGATGCGGATGTAGCGCTCGTTGGTGGCCACCCCAAAGCCGGCTAGAAGGGGCTGCGCGATTTGCACCTGAAAATTGGAATACAGCTCGGGGTTGATGAGGTTATAAGGGGTGTTGCTGGCGACGCGCTGGCCGAGATAGTTGACCGAGAGGTTGGTGCCGATGGGGAATGACTGGGAGTAGCTCGACAGGACCTCGATCGTGTTGGTCTTCAGAGTCGGCACGCCGGTCGTAATCTCGTTGGCCTCCTGAACAGTCGTGTGATCGACGTAGCCCCTGAAGGTGAGGTAGGGATCGAACGATGACACGCTGGTGCCGGCGCCGAGGGTCGAGGTGACGATGCCGCCCGCGCCGGCGGAGAATCCGGAGCCCGACGCGCCGCCTCCGCCGCCGGTGGAAGCGCCAAAGCCGCCCTGCGTGGATTGGACGACAGCGGTGTTGACGCCGTTGGCAGGGCTACCCGCCTTGGTACGGAGAATATCTGTCTGAGCAATGGGAAAGTTATAGCGGAAATAGGCCAGATCGAGGTTGTTCTCGATGGCCACTGCGATCGCGTCATGCAGTGAGATATAGATCTTGCCATCGCGGATAAGGTTCTCGAGACGGGGTGAGTTGCTCAGGTCGAGCTCAGGCGCGGTGCTGGGCATATAGGGTGCGAGCGGGTTGTGCGAGTGCGGGATTGGCACGTGAAACGGTTGCGCCGGAGCAAACAGCGGCTGCGGCGGCTGCTGCGCCTGCTGAGCCTGCTGAGCAAGTGTAGGCGTTGGCGCCGTGGCGCTGCTTGTCGGAGGCGTCGGGGCCTCCGGCGCAGACTGCGAGGCAGCGGAAGAGGACTGAGCTTGCGTGGTGGTCTGCTGAGGCGGCGTGGTTTGCTGTGGCGCCGGCTCCGCCGCAAATGCAAGATTCGCCTGTAACAGCAGGATCGCGGCTCCCGCGTTCATCGTTCTTACGAGCTTTCCAACCTGCTGCTTCACTTGGCGCCAACCTCCGAGCCTCTCGGTTCAACTGCTTCATCGCGCGTCATCCAACCATCCCGCAACTCCAGGATGCGCTTGCCGTAGCGCGCGTTTTCTTCTGAATGGGTTACCTGCACGATCGTCGTTCCCTGCTTGTTGAGTTGACTGAAGAGCTCCATGATTTCGCGTGCCTGCGTCGAATGCAGATTGCCTGTAGGCTCATCGGCCAGAAGCAACCTGGGCGCATGCACCACCGCGCGGGCAATCCCCACCAACTGCTGCTGCCCGCCGGAAAGCTGATTCGGATACAGGTCCTTCTTGGCAACAATCTGAAATCTGTCCAGAATGTCAGCCACCATCCCGGCTCGCTCTTTCGCAGGAAGATTCTTGTAGGAAAGAGGCAGGTCGATGTTCTCGGCCACGGTCAGATCGTCGAGCAGGTGATAGCTCTGGAAGACCATGCCGATGCGTTGCCGCGCGAGGTCGGCGCGCTGCTTGCGGTTCAGCTTGTGCACCGCGACCTCGTCAAACCAGTACTCGCCCACCCATCCGTCGTCAAGAAGAGCAAGCACGTTGAGCAGCGACGACTTTCCGGCTCCCGACGGTCCCATCACGGTGACAAACTCGCCTTCTTGAATGGTGAGCGCGATCTTGCGCAGCACCCACGTTTCAGAGTGCCCTGCCTTGTAACTGCGGTCAACACCCTTCAAATCAATCATCTTGCTACTCCGATCTCAATCGCTTCACTTCGATTCAAACTACTCCGTACGCAGAGCTTCCATTGGTTCAATCGACGCGGCGCGCCGTGCGGGGATGAATCCCGCTGCAATCCCGCACAGCACAAGCACCAACGGCGCGCCAACCAGAGCGGTAAGATCATACTTGCCCACGCCAAACAGCATGCTCTCCATCAACTTTTCAGCATAGAGCGCCGCAGGAATGCCGAATGCCAGGCCTATCAGAATCTGCCACATCGCCGTGCGCATCACCGTTGCGATTACACTCCCACGCGTGGCGCCAAGAGCCATCCGGATTCCGATCTCGCTAGCCCGCCGCGCAACAAAGTACGACATCACGCCGTAGAGCCCCACGGATGCAAGGATCAGGGACAGAACACCGAACAGGCTGGTGAGCTGGGCCATGATGCGATCCTCAATGAAGTTGCCGGCAACTTGATTTCCGAAGGATCTGAGGTCCATCACGGTCAGATTCGGGTCGATGCCGGCAAGCGTCTGGCGAATGAGCGCATCCGCATTGGCAGGCGGGACATTAAATGACAGGATCATCGCGCCGGGGAACATCGAGCTCTTCTCTCCCGCGATCATATCCCGCTCCTTGTATGCGGAGTAGTACTGCGTGAGTGGGCGGAAGTACTCAGGTTGCACCTTGTCCTTCGGGTTCTCCATCTTGAAATCCGCAAACACGCCTACGATCTCCCACACCCCCGAGTACTCGGGATGATCGATGCCGAAATGCTGGCCGACAGGATCGACGTTGGGGAAATACTTCTTCGCAAATGTCTGGTTGACGATGACAACCTGCGGGGATGAGGCCGTGTCCTGTGCAGTGATTCCGCGGCCTCGGACAATCGGCACTCCGATCGAGTCGAGGAATTGGGAGTTGACGCGATCCCATCGGGACCCACAGGGATCGCCTGCTTTGGGCGCCGGATGACCCTGCTGGATGACGCATTCGCCCCAGCCTCCTCCCTCAAGCGGACTGTAGATCGCCATGCCAACTTTTGTAACGCCCGGTAGGGCTGAGAATCGTTCCTCAATCTGGCGGCTGAGGGCGGGGACGCGGTCAATCGAATAACCTGCTCCGGCCGGGTCGAAATGGACCACGTATCGATTCGCCGTTGCGAGCCCGAGATTCTGATTCTCCAGATTGGCGAGCGACTTGGTCATCAAGATTGAGCCCGCCAGCAACACAAGCGAGAGAGCCACCTGGAGAATCACGAGAGCTTTTTGCGGAATTGAAGAGCGATCTCGAGTGCCTCGGCCGGCTCCCCGCAGTGCCTCGGCCGGCTGCGCATGCGAAGACAACCAAGCGGGGCCGGCGCCAAACAAAACTCCCGTAATGAGCGAAACCAGGAAAGCAAAGCCCAGCACCTGCAGTGAAGGGCTGGCCGAAATCGGCATGTTCCGCGAATCAGGAAATGCAAGCGAAAGCAGGAAACGCGTGCCGGCGTAGGCGACCCCGAGGCCGGCGATTCCTCCAAGAATGCCGAGCAGCACGCTCTCCGTCAGAATTTGCCGCATTACGCGCCGGCGCGCCGCTCCAAGAGCCATCCTCAATGCAATCTCGCCACGCCGTCCAGTGGTGCGCGCAAGTGTCAGGTTCGCAATATTCGCGCATGCAATCAGCAGCACGAAGGAGGACAGAATCATCAGCATCTTGATTCCCATCCCCGTCTCCTGCTGCAGGTTTTGAATCCCTCCGCCACCGGGGGTAAGAACAACATGCATTTTAGGAATGAGCGCTGCGCCGCCGTTGGCAGTGTAGGAAGAGCTTGCGGAGAGCCATTGACGCAGGGTCCCTGTGATCTTGGTCTGCAACGCGGCGATGTTCGTCCCAGGCCGCACTCTGCCGAGCGGGTAAAGCCAGTGGGCGTCTTGACCGTGAAGGATGGAGCTATCGCTATGTACCAACGGTTCAGTATTGAGCGGCATCCAGAAATCGGGCGGTGTGTCGGTGACTCGATCGCCAAAGAATCCGCGCGGACCGATGCCGACGACGGTGAATGGCTTTGCCTGAATGAAAATCGTGGACCCGACGATCGAGGGATCGGCGGCGTAGTCGCCCTGCCACGCATCGTAGCTGAGGACGACGGTTGGCGCAGCAGTGGGCGTATCGTCGTTGTCGGTAAAGACACGACCCGAAAACGCGCCAATGCCAAGTGTGGTGAAGTAGTTGCCGGATACAAACTCCCCGTGAAGAGCCTTGGGCAGAGCATCGCCGCGCCGCACGGCCCATTGCTGCTGCCATGACTGCACTGCGGCCAACCGCTCAAACTCCGGCGCATTGGCGCGGAGATACTGGTACAGAGGGTAGGAAAAAATGGAGAAGTCGCCGGTCTCACTGGCGTCGCCCGGGAATCCGCCATCAACGCAGCAATCGTGAGTGTCGCCGATGCGATAGAGCTGAGCGGGGTCGCCTACTGGCAGTGTGCGCAACAGAATGCCGTGCACCAGCGTGAAGATGGCGGTATTCGCGCCGATGCCCAGTGCGAGCGTAATTACCACCGTGAACATAAATCCGGGCGACTTGCGCAACTGCCGCAGTGCGTAGCGAACGTCCTGAATCAGCGAATTCATCGGCCTGCTCCTCCATGGGGAAATTCCGGCATTTCGGTTACTCGTTTCTAAGAGCCTGGATGGGTTCGATCGATGCCGCGCGAGCCGCGGGAATAAACGCGGCAATCAGGCCCGCAACGATCAACAGCAAAGCCAACAGGAGAAATCCGCCGGCCTCATTCTGTGCGTCGAAATAGATCACGACACCGATCAGCTTCCGCACCGCGAAGGTGAGCGCAAGACCGGCGACAGCGCCCGCGCCCAGCATCCAGATCACCCGGCTCATCACCATGGAGAGAATGCGGTTGCGGGTCGCGCCCAGTGCCATTCGGACGCCGATGTCGCGCGTGGCTTGCTCCACTTCGTGGCTCACCAGCCCGTATAGCCCCACCATGGCAAGAAGCAGTGCGAGCGAGGCGAAGATGCCAAAAAGCCAACCCTCCATGCGCTCGAATACCAATTGCTCTGAGACAACTTCAGTCATGGTCCGTGGATCCGCGAGCGGGACGGTGGGGTCGACGTCATGAAGTGCGGCGCGGAGAGCCGGGAGTACGGACATCGCGTCGCCATTGGTGCGCACCACCAGCACCATGCTGGACATGGCAGCGGGGCGATCCTTCACGGGTACCTCGTCCAGCACGTAATCCATCTCTGCGAGTGGCTCTTCGCGAATATCCTGGCGAGTGTTGCCCGCTACGCCAACGATTGCCGTCTTCTCCTCGGGCTTCTCGTGATCGTCAATATGCGGCGAAGAGGAGGCAAGCGGTGGGAGAGAGAACTTGCGGACGAAGGCTTCGTTCACGACCACGGTCGCGGCCTTGTTGTCGGGCAAGTCAAGCGCGGGAGAAAAACCGCGGCCCTGGCGGAGCGGAATGCCGAAGACATCGAAGTAACCGCTGGACACCATGCGATTCTCAGCCAGCATTTCCTTGTTGGCCGGATAAGCCGGCTGGCCGGTGATGTGAACATCGGAGTTTGAGCCCCAGGAGTCAATCGGCAGCATATCGATGAGGCCTGCGGCCTTGACGCCCGGGATGGTCTTTACACGATCCAGGAGCGGCTGAAAGAAGCCGGAGAGCACATCGCGTCCTTCATAGCGTGTCGGCGCAATGTGAAGATATCCGGTAAGAACCTGCGATGGATCGTAGCCGAGATCGACGTGGCGATAGCGCGTGACGGCGCGGATCAACATCCCCGCAACGACCAGCAACACCAGCGTAAGCGCTACCTGCGTAATGACGAATCCGGCGCGGACACGGTGCTCGCCGCGGCCAGTACCTGCGCTGCCTCCGGCGCGGAGAGCGCGATTTGGATCGATGCCGGAGAGGCGCAGCGCGGGGTAGAGCGTTGCTGCGAGACTGACAAGGATGGCCACGGCAACAGACGCGCCGAGAACCGCGAAGTCGAGATGAATGTCCGCGCCGCGCTGCAGCGCCTGGATAAGAAACGCGCGCATGATGCTGAGCAGGCCAGCGGCCAGCGCCACTCCAGCTGCGGAGCCGATGAGGGCAATCAACAGGCCCTCGGTAAACATCTGGCGCAGGAGGCGCATTTTTCCCGCGCCGATGGCAACCCGCATGGCCATCTCCCGCTCACGCTTGACGCCCCGCGCCAAGAGCAGACCGGCGATGTTGACACAGCCGATGGCCAGCACGGCAAACACCGCGCCAAGCAGTGTCCAGAGCGCCCCGCGTGTATCGCTGCTTTGCGAGTCCGACAGGAGTTGCAGACGCACGGTGCGTCCGCCGTCGGTTTCGGGATAGGAACTGCTCAGTCCGACGAAGATGTGTGTGAGATCGGCCTGAGCCTGGCTCAGCGTGACGCCATCTTTCAATCGGCCGACGGTGCGGAGGAAGTGGCCGCCGCGCGTTTGCATCCATTGAGCGGCGTTCGTGTGCAGGGGAATGTAAACGCCATCGCGCAGATTGAGCGGGAACCGGAACCCGGCGGGCATGACGCCGATGACCGTGTAGACTCGGCCATCGATACTCAGAGGCGCACCGATAGCATTCGGAGAACCGGCATAGTGCTTCATCCATGTGTCGTAACCGAGAACGACAATGTCGTTCTTGCCAGCATCCTGTTCGCCGGGCAGAAATGTGCGGCCAAGCAGCGGGTGAACACCAAACACATCGAAGAAGTTGTCTGAAGTGTTGACAGCAGGCAGGACAGCAGGCCCATTGGGCGCAACAACGGCAACATCGCGCCATTTGAAGTAGCTGGCCAGCGCAGAAAATGAACTGGCCTGGGCGCGCTCGTCTTTGTATGAAGGCCAGGAGGCAGGCTGCATATATCCGCTGCCGCTGTTTGTGTCAAAGTTAATGATGCGATCGGGGTTCGCGTAGGGCAGTGGACGCAGTACGACCGCATCAATCACGCAGAAGACCGCCGTCGCGGCGCCAACGCTCAAAGCGAGCGTCAGAATCAATGTGATTGCGAAGCCGGGCGACTTGCGAAGCTGGCGCAGCGAATAGCGAATATCCTGAACGAGCATCGAGGTTCTCCTATTCGGTCCTCAGGGCTTGCATGGGTTCAATGGATGCGGCGCGGCGGGCTGGGAGTGTGGCAGCCAGCGACACCGCAAGGGCTGTGAGCAAAGCGGCGGCAGCAAGCGAGAGCGGATCGAAGGTGGTCACACCGTAGAGCTGGCTTTTGAAGAGGCGCGCAAGGGCGACGACGGCGGGCAATGCGACGACGACAGCGATGGCGGCGATGATGGTCATCTCGCGGATAACAAGGAAGACGATGCCGCTCCGCTGCGACCCGAGCGCCAGGCGCACGCCGATTTCGCGGGTGCGCTGCTCGATGGAGTAGGCCAGAACACCGTACAGTCCGACCGCGGCCAGCAGCAACGCCAGAGCCGAGAACCCGATGGCAAGGTAGGCCAGAGCACTCTCGTCGCTGGCGCTGCGGCTTACCTGCTCCTCCATGGTGCGCAGGCCATCGACAACCAGCGTGGGATCGAGCTGGTGCATCACCTGACGAATTGCGGGTTCGATGGTTTCAGGGGCCTGGGCAGTCCGCAAATAAACAACGACTCCGCCGGGATGCTTCTGTTGCAGATACGGCGTGTAAACTGCGCCGCCGAGTTCCGTGCGCAGGTCAGTGTGCCGGATGTTGCCGACGACGCCAACGATGGTGATATCGAATTTGATGTCATCGCCCGCGCCTTGCGCGAGGGTGCGTCCGATGGCATTTTGCGGGGAAGCGAAGAAACGCTTGACGAAGGCCAGGTTGACGATAGCGACGCTGGGCTGTCCCTGCGCGTCCGCAGGAGTGAACTCCCTGCCCGCCAGAACCGGCTGATGCAGCGTGGCGAAGTATCCGGGCGTGATGCTTGGCTGCTCGAAGTTCATATCCTCGTCTTCCCTCGCCTTGTAGCCTTGCACGGAGAAGCTGGAAGAAGTTGAGCTGCCATAAAGTTCAGGGTCGGTGGTTGCGGCTACAGATGTAGCGCCGGGAATGCGCTGCAGAGCTTCAATCGCGCCGGTGACAATTTGGGGTGTGCGGTCTTCGCCGTAGCCGGAGCTGGTTGGATCGAGTTCGAACGAGGCGATGTTCGAGGTCTCAAAGCCGACCGGCTGATGGCGGAGATTGTCGAGAGTTCGGACGAAGAGGCCCGCGCCGCCGAGAAGAAGAACGCTCAGTGCAATCTGCAGGCCGACGGCGAATTTGCGGAACAGTTGCGATTTTGCTGAGGCGGTTCCAGCATTCTGGCGCAGAGCGCTGGCCAAATCGGGACGCAGAAAGTGAAATACCGGTGCAATGCTGAACAGCAAGCTCGCAACCAGCGAAACCGCAAGGGTGAACAAAAGAATGCGCCCATCGATCGAGGTCGAGTAGGGTTCATGACCGGTATCGGCGCTGGTCATCAAGCGCACCAGGATGACTGCGACCATCGGCGCCAACGCGAGACCGGCGGCAGCTCCAGCCAGGCCCAGCAAGCCGCCTTCAACGAGCAACTGGGAGATGATTCGGCTGCGTTTTGCACCCAGGGCGTATCGCATTGACATTTCCCGCGCACGGCCGGACGCGCGCAGCAGCAGAAGGGTGGCAACATTGATGGCGCAAAGCGCGATAAGAAGTCCCGCCATGCTCATCAGAATGAAGAGAGGCTTTTCGAGATCGATGCGGCCAGGATTGAACCCCCTGGAGTCGTCGACAACATGGATGCTCGATTTGTCGATGAAGCTCTGCCTGAAGTGCTCCGATTTTGACTTGTAGAGAGCGAATTCACTGACCCTTAGCGAATGCCAAAGCGGTCCGAGGCTGGCCTGGGCTTGGGTTGCAGAAACGCCGGGCTTGAGCCGCGCAACCAGGGTGAGCCAGACCGATTGATGATTGTTCAGGTTATCCTGGGGCGCCATCCACGGCATGGCAATATCAACCATGCTGACGGGGATAAAGACGCCGGGCTTGTAGCCGCCGATGGCGGAGTCGAAGTTCTGCGGCGCGACGCCGAGGATGGTGAAGCTGTGACCGTTGATGAGAACAGTCTGGTCGACAACATCGCGTGAAGCGGCGAAGCGCGTTTTCCAGTAGTTGTAGCTGAGAACCAGGACGGGATTGGCATTCCTGGCCGTGTCGTCCTGCGGGGTAAGCAACCGGCCCAGCGCGGGCTTGAGGCCGAGCATCTGGAAGTAGTTACCGGTCACGATCTCCCCGTCCTGTGCCTCCGCCTGGTTATGCCACGAGACTCCGACCTGCGTCTTGTCGGCCGCGAGCATGCCACTAAATACCTGGTTGTGATCGCGCAGGTCCTTGTACATGGGATAGGAGAAGTAGGGGTGACTGTCTGGGGTGTTACCGCCGAAGCTGCTCATGGAGCCGGAGAAGCCGCCGCTCCAATCGAAGCGCACGAGTTCCTTAGGCCGCTCGACGGGCAGCATGCGGAGCAATGCCTGATCGAAGAGAGTGAAGACGGCTGTATTTGCGCCGATGCCCAGGGCGAGCGTGACGATGACGGTTGCGGTGAAGGCCGGCGACTTGCCAAGCTGGCGGAGTGCGTAACGAATGTCCTGACCGATCATCGAGATTCTCCTATTCGCTTCTCAGAGCTTGCATGGGTTCAATCGATGCGGCGCGGCGTGCAGGGATCAGGCTGGCAGTCGCTCCAACGGCAAGCAGCACGCAGACCGCTCCGGTTGCCAGGAGCGGATCGTACGGGCTTACCTCGAAGAGGAGGCTGCTCACCAGGCGCGCCGATGCGAAAGCCAGCGCCACGCCCGCAGCTGCGCCAACTGCAACCGGAAGCAGCCCGTCTCGGATCACCAGCCGATACACACTCGAGCGTTGCGCTCCCAGCGCGATGCGCAATCCAATCTCGCGATGGCGTTGAACAACGGAGTACGTGATCACGCCATAGATGCCGAGGCCGGCCAGAAACAGCGCGCTCACGGCAAACAGAAGCAAGAGATCCATCTCGAAGCGCTGGTTCGCCACCGAGTCGGCGACCACGCCACCAAGAGCGCGCACTTCGGGGACGGGCACGTTGCGGTCGACGCTCCAGATGGTTTGCCGAATCGCATCGGCCATCTCGGTGGGAGCCTGGCGTGTGCGCACAACCAGTCCAGCCGCTTCATCGCAGCGGTACCAGTAGGGAACGTAAATCAGCATTGGATCCGGCTTCGCCAGCGAGATCGTCCTCGCATTTGCCACCACCCCGACAACCGTAAACGTCCCGCTGGTCCGATCTCCCCTGTTGAACTGTTGCCCAACAGGATCCATCCCTGGCCACAGCGTCTGCGCAGTCTTCTCCGACACCAGCGCCAGGTTTTTGCCCCATTGGCTCTGGCTGAAGAACTGCCCCGACATCAGTTGCAGATGGATGGTCGAGAAGTATTCCGGGCTCACCCAGCGGAAGCTCTCCAGCGGCAGTTGCGTCACCGGCCGCGTGTCTCCCGTGACGCGCGCCATATCACCCCAACTGTCCCCGGTTAGCGGCAACACGCTGGTGATGGCTGCATGTTCCACTCCTGGTAGCCGGTCCATGCGTTCCAGCACTTCCTTGAAGAACGTCGCGCGATTCTGCTCTCCCGGGTAGGACTGCATGGGCAAGTCGATCGAGGCCGTTATCGTTTGCTCGGTCGTGAACCCGCGGTCCACGCTCGTCAACTTCACCAGGCTTGCGGTCAGTAGTCCGGTCATCAACACCAGTGCTACGCTCACCGCAACTTCAACTCCCACCAGAACGCGCCGCGCACGCCGGCTTCCACGCGATTCGCCGGCCAGCCGTGATTCGCTGTGCAGAA
Organism: uncultured Occallatibacter sp.; assembly: GCA_964460385.1. Taxonomy (GTDB): domain Bacteria; phylum Acidobacteriota; class Terriglobia; order Terriglobales; family Acidobacteriaceae; genus Telmatobacter. The sequence goes on from CAYWSR010000130.1 coordinate 12,901, forward strand.
CTTCCTGCGGAGCCGTACGAGAAACCATGAGCGCCGGTGCGGCTCCTGCCAGCAATGTCGCCAGCACAGCCAGAATCAAAGCGCATCCCGCGCCAGCCCCGTCCAAATGCAGAGAGCCACGAAAATCGAGCGCCGGCGGCAGATACCGCTGCATTGCAGGAACGATCACCGCCGCCAGCAGAACTCCCAGTCCGCCTCCGGCGGCAGCGAGAACGGCGGTTTCACGGAGCGCCATGCGCACCAACTCCGCACGGCTTGCGCCCAACGCCGCCGCCACTGCCATCGTGCTCAATTCGGTGGCGGCGGGCAGG
>CAYWSR010000131.1:0-13167 GCA_964460385.1 uncultured Occallatibacter sp.
CCAACACCTTGGAAGAGGCAAACGATGTGGCGCGCAAGCTGTTTGCCGAGGGCGCAACGGGCGTGGTGGTGAAGGCGCAGATCCACGCAGGAGGCCGGGGCAAGGGCGGCGGCGTGAAGGTGGCGCGGACGCGCGAGGATGCAGAACTGCACGCCAAGAATATTCTGGGCATGCAGCTGGTGACGCATCAGACGGGTCCGCAGGGGCAGAAGGTGCAGCGGCTGCTGGTGGAAGAGACGGCGGCGATTGACCGCGAGCTGTATTTGGGAATCGTGCTGGACCGCGCGACTGGGAAGCTGGTGTTTATGGCCTCGCAGGCTGGCGGCATGGAGATAGAGGAAGTGGCCGCGAAGGATCCAACGGCCATTTACAAGGAGAGCATCGATCCGGCAGTTGGGTTTGGTGCGTGGCAGGCGCGCAAGCTGGCGTTTGCGCTGGGGCTCAAGCCGACGCAGATCACTGCGGCGGTGGCATTCTTCCAGGCGCTTTACAAGGCGGTGATTGACACCGATGCTTCGCTGGTGGAGATCAACCCTTTCATTACGACGAAGGACGACAAGCTGTTCGCACTGGACGCGAAGATCACTTTTGACGACAACGCTCTGTTTCGGCATGCGGACATCAAGGCGCTGAGAGATACGGCGGAAGAAGATCCGCTTGAAGTAGAGGCGAGCAAGTACGCGCTGAACTACATCAAGCTGGACGGATCGATTGCCTGCATGGTGAATGGCGCGGGGCTGGCGATGGCCACCATGGACATCATCCAGTACGCGGGCGGAAGCCCGGCGAACTTTCTGGACGTGGGCGGGGGGGCAACGCAGGAGCAGATTGAACACGCGTTTGGAATCTTGCTCGCAGATTCTCACGTGAAGGCAATTTTCATCAATATCTTTGGCGGCATTCTTCGCGTGGACCGGTTGGCGACAGGCGTGGTGGCTGCGGCGAAGAACCTGAAGGTCAAGGTGCCGATTGTTCTGCGGCTTGAAGGAACGAACGTCGAGGAGGGCCGCAGAATTCTGAAGGAGTCAGGATTGAATTTTCTGGTGGGCGCAACCATGAAGGAAGCCGCTGAACTCGTCGTGAAGGCAGCGGCGGTGTGAGTGTGAGTGTGAGTGTGAAAGGCAGTGAGATGGCAAAGTCTTTTCGTGAACTATTGGTTTGGCAAAAGGGGATCCAGTTGTCAGTTCTGGTTTACCGGCTATCGAAGCAGTTTCCACGCGAAGAGACCTACGGCCTCTCGAACCAGATGCGGCGGGCGGCAGTATCGATACCAAGCAATATTGCCGAGGGCGCGGGACGGCTGAACACTCCGGAATACCGACAGTATCTTGGCGTTGCCAGAGGGTCGAGTTTTGAGTTGCGGACGCAGTTGACCATTGCCAGGGAATTGGGATTCGGAGATAGTGAGCAGCTTCGCGAAGCCGAGTCAACGTGCGATGAGATAGACAGGATGCTATTCGGAGTCATTCAAGCGCTGGGCATTCAACATGAGGAGCCCAAGGATGCCTCGCCACACTCACACTCACACTCAAAACAAGAAGTTAAGAGTTAGGAGCTCTAATCAATGGCAGTCCTGGTAACGAAAGAGACGCGGCTGATAGTGCAGGGCATCACGGGCAAGGAAGGGACCTTCCACGCGATGGGCTGCGCGGAATATGGGACAAAGGTGGTAGGCGGGGTGACGCCGGGCAAAGGCGGAACGACGCACGAAGGCTGGCCGGTGTTCAACACGGTGGCCGACGCGGTGAAAGAGACAGGCGCGAACGCGACGATGATCTTTGTGCCGCCGCCGTTTGCGGCCGATGCGATTCTCGAGGCTGAGGACGCGGGGATTCCGCTGATTGTGTGCATCACCGAGGGGATTCCGACGCTGGACATGGTGAAGGTGTGGTCCAAGGTGAAGACGTCGAAGTCGCGGTTGATCGGGCCGAACTGCCCGGGCGTGATTTCGCCGGGCAAGGCAAAGATCGGGATTATGCCGGGACGGATTCACAAGGAAGGCTCGGTGGGCATTGTGTCGAGGTCGGGCACGCTGACGTATGAGGCGGTGCACCAGCTGACGCAGCGGGGAATCGGGCAGTCGACGGCGATCGGCATTGGCGGAGATCCGATTATCGGAACGACACACATCGATGCGCTGCGGCTGTTGAATGACGATCCTGAGACCGAAGCGATCATCATGATCGGCGAGATTGGCGGCGCGGCGGAAGAGGCTGCGGCGGAGTTCGTGAAGCAGTATGTGAAGAAGCCGGTGGTGGGCTTCATCGCGGGACAGACGGCGCCTCCGGGACGCCGCATGGGCCATGCTGGGGCGATCATCAGCGGCGGACAGGGCACGGCTGCGGACAAGATGAAGGCGATGACCGAGGCTGGGATTCACGTGGTGGTTTCGCCGGCAGAGATCGGTGCGACGCTGGCGAAGGTGATTGGGAAAAGCTAGCCGTTAGCTGCCAGCTTCTAGCCTCTAGCTTTTCACGCCAAGGCCCGCCGCCCCGGCGGGCCTTTTTTGCCGTAATGCGCGAGAGACCGCTTCGATGCGAGAGCTTTGGATTGGTGTCGTGGAGGTTCTTACCGAGCCCAGTGCCGGGAAAGGTAACACTAGAGCGTTCACAAACGTCGTGACCTGGGCGTCAACTGTTTCAGATTACGTGGATTCGGTTACCGCTGTTTTCACGGAATATGGCTGGACCGTGTTGAAAACCGAGGACGAGCGGCCGATAGCGGGCGAGAGTGGCTTCAGCGAAGAAATCGCCGAAATCATCGAACGCGCACGGCGGAATCCCGAAGCTTGCATCTATGCGACGTTCCACTACTATCCATCCAGGCCCGCGTAGCTCACGACCAGCAGGCTAGTGGCTTGAAGCTAGTAGCTAAAGCTGCATTTTCACCACACACGGCATGGCGTGGCGGCGACCATTTTTGACGTCTTCTTACAACTGAAGCTTTTGGCGAATTCGGGCAAGTCGCTGAGGACAGTGTTGGTGCGATACTCATCCGGAGCGTGAGGGTCTCCTACTGCCTGGCTACGCAACTGCTCTGGACGGGTTTGTGTGCACCACTGCTGGGCATAGGCGATCCAAAAGCGCTGGTCGGGTGTGTAGCCGTCGACTTTCGCTGTCATGTCGATGTGCGCCGTCTCTGCCTTGTCGAGCCAGGCAATCCAGGCAAGCCACAGGCCGCCCAGATCGGCGAGGTTTTCTCCCAGGGTGAGCTTGCCGTTCAGGTGAACGCCGGGAACGGCTTCGATGGCGTCGTACTGCTTAACCTCGCAATCGGCACGGGCGGTGAATTTTTCCTCGTCCTCTTTGGTCCACCAGTTTTTGAGATTGCCGTCCTTGTCGAATTGGCGGCCCTCGTCGTCGAATCCATGGGTGAGCTCGTGGCCGACGGTTGAGCCCATGTCGCCGTAGTTGGCAGCGTCGTCTTCCTTGTCGCTGAAGAAGGGCGGCTGGAAGTAACCAGCAGGGAAGTTGACGTTGTTCTGTTGCGGATCGTAGTACGCATTCACCGTCGGCGGCGTCATCCCCCATTCACCCTTGTCTACCGGCTTGCCAATCTTGGCCAGGTCGCGCGCAAATTCAAACTGATCGGCGCGCATCTGGTTGCCCAGAGCGTCTCCCGGTACAATTTCAAGCTTAGAGTAGTCGCGCCACTTGTCGGGGTAGCCGACCTTGTTCATGACCGAGTGCAGCTTTTCCCTGGCCTTGACCTTTGTTTCGGGGCTCATCCAGTCGAGGGAGTCGATGTCCTTGTCCATGGCCTGCTCGATCGCCAGGGTCATGTTGAGAGCGCGCATCTTGGCGGCGGGTGGGAAGTATTTGGCCACATATACCTGGCCGAGCGCCTCGCCAAGCTCGCGGTCGACGCGGCGGGTGCAGCGCTTCCAGCGGTCCTGCTCTTTTTCAGCGCCATTGAGGATGTGGGAGTAGAAGTTCCAGTTTTCCTGATCGAAGCTCTCGGGGAGGCTGGTTCCGGCGTATGCGTGCAGCAGGTGCCAGCGGAGGTAAGTCCCGATCTGCGCAATGGGCGTATCGGCGACAAGCGCGTTGAACTCGGCAAAGAACTTTGGCTCCATGTCGTTCATCCGGCTCGTGGCGGGAGCGTGCGCGGCGGCGACAAATTCGTTCAACGAAAAGTGCGTGAGCTCCTTTGAGAAGTTGGCCACATCGGTCGGATGGTTGAGATTTTGGGGGTCACGCTGTTCGGTGATGGTGAGCGAGGCCTTGGCAAGCCGGGTTTCAATGGCCATTACGATGTCGGCATCTCTTGCGGCTTCGGCATCCGGCTCGCCTGCAAGAGTGAACATCTTGCGCACATGGGCAACATACTGACGGCGCTGTTCGACGGATTTGGCGTCGGTTCGGGTGTAGTAGTCACGCTCCGGCAAGCCGAGACCACCGGCACCGTAGAAAGCGATGACGGAGTTGGCATCATTGTAGTCGGGGTTGGAGCCCATGCCGAAGAAGGCGTTGACCCCGATGGATTGCAGGTGGGCAAGCAAGGCTGGGAGCTGCGCGGCGGTCTTCAATGCAGCAATGCGGTCGAGTGCGGGCTGGAGCGGGGCAATGCCGAGCTTATTGACCGTAGCGGTGTCCATGCAACTGGCGTAATCGTCGCCGATCTTCTGTTCGTTGGGTGAACGCGAGACCCCTGCGGCGGGCGCGGCGGCCTGCTCGAGGATCTGCCGCAGTTGCATGCGGTTGAGCTCGGCGAGCTCAGTGAAGCGGCCGTAAGAGGCCTGGTCGGCGGGCAGGGGATTGCGCTTGAACCAGCCGTTGCAACTGTAGCGATAGAAATTGTCGCAGGGGTCAATACTCGAGTCGATGAGTGAAGGATCGAAGACTCGAAGCTCTGCTGCGGTGGGCGGCGGGGTCTGGGCACAAGACGAGACGCTGGTGAGGGTGGCGGCCAACAGGGCGGCGCATGCGATGCGGGGCGGGACGATGGTGGTTGGGCGCATCATGGGGAGAATGTAGCAGATTTACGGTGGTTGAGGGCAGCGCCATAGCTGCTGCCTTTAGAATGAAAGGGGAAGACGGACAATCATCAAGGAGTAACTCAATTGGCACAACGTACATTCAGCATTATTAAGCCGGATGCGGTGAAGAGCGGTTATACGGGAGCGATCCTGGCCGAGATTGACAAGGGCGGATTCAAGATTGTCTCCATCAGGAAGCAGTCGATCTCGAAGAAAGAAGCCGAGGGATTTTATGCGGTGCACGCGGCGAAGGGGTTCTTTGATTCGCTGACGACGTTTATGTCGTCGGGGCCGCTGGTTCTGCTGGTGCTGGAAAAGGAAAACGCGATCGCCGACCTGCGCAAGCTGATGGGCGCGACCAATCCGGCGAATGCGGATGAGGGAACGATTCGCAAGAAGTTTGCTGAGTCGCTGGAGCACAACGCGATCCACGGATCAGACGCGCCCGAGACGGCCGCGTTTGAGATTGGCTACTGGTTCGCAGGGTACGAGTTGATCTAACGGAGGGACCGGACGATTCCTGAGAGCGCAGAAGGTCGCTCGCTAGATTTCGTGCCCCTTCGGCAACACCATCAATCGCGGGATGCGCACGTGAGCGGGCTGCTCGAGCATAAACATCACCAGGCGTGCGATATCGTCTGGCAGTAATGGTTCCGCGATGCTCATCGTCTTGGACGGGTGCTCCTGCCACCGGTCGTGAAGGCCGGTCATCACCAGTCCCGGCTCGATGCAGCTGACCTGCACATCGGTCTTGCTGAGTTCCATGCGGAGGGCCTCTGACAACGCTTCTATGGCAAATTTTGTTCCCGCATACGCGCCAGCGGTGGGCCGGACCTTTGTGCCGAGCACGCTTGAAGTGTTGATCAGGTGGCCTGTCTTCTGGCCAATGAAGTGCTTGAGAAACGTGTATGTCACACGGAAGGCACCTTCAACATTCAATCGCACCATATCGCAAGTCCGGTCGATATCGATCGTCTCAATTGGGCCCACTTCAATCACCCCGGCGTTGTTGAAGCAAAGGTCGCATCGTCCAAATGTAGAAAGGGCCGCTGCAAGCAATGTGGCTGGGACGTTGGCTTCGCGCAAGTCCCCGGGGGCGATTACGGCAGGCGATTTGAGTTGAGCCGCGAGCGGAAGTATCTTCTGCTCAGATCGCGCGTTCAGAACGAGGTTCCATCCAGCGTTGGAGAGAGCTTTAGCGACTGCTGTGCCGATGCCACCGCTCGCACCTGTAATCACCGCGGTTTTGCCGATGCCAGTTTCCGCCATTACGCCCTCCGGATAAAAGATAGCGCTTGCATCCGATGGATCTAGTAGGTTCCGGGCTGGATTTGAATGAGCTCGAAGTCAGAAGAGCTCAGGTGATTGAAGCAGGATTGCCAGGTTGTCCCTTTGGCGTCGCCGGCGGTCATGAGGTCAGGAATGATGGTTGTGGCCCACGGGCTGACCTGGCCGATGGCAGTGTAGCTGAGCTGATGCTGAGTGAGCAGAGCCAGTCCGAAGTTGCCTGTGTCGAAGGTATAGGCGCCATAGGTCGAGAGCGCGGTGAGAACGGTCTTGCACTCAGCAGAATAGGAGCTCGCGGCGATTTGCGAGGGTGTCCAGAGCAGGTGGACCATGTCGCCGTAGGAAGGCGGGCCGGTGGTGCCGCAGGACTCGTCGGTACCATTGGCGTGCTGATCTGCTGGATACACGGTGGGGTTGTTGAGGCAGTTCGTGTCCAGGCCCAGCGCATGATCGATATGGCCGTTGAGGAGTTCCTGGGCTGTGATTTCGAAGAGTCCGGCGGCATATCCACCCTTGACCGATGTTGAGCCGACGTTTTCAAGGCCTGTACCGCCAAAGGGGTGGTCGCCTCCCCATTGGCAAGCGACGGTTGAAGGAGAAACGGTGCAGGCCCATCCATCCACTTCAAGATTCAATGTGGTGTCGATGACGGCGATGTGCGCGTCGGCCTGTGGCTCCGGAACCGCGCCGGCAGGAATGTGAATCTGGACGTCATTGGCATCGCATGCGAAGCCCGGATTGCCGCAAGTGAATGTCTTTACCGGATCAGAGGATTGAGAAACATAGACTGGGTACATCCAACTGGTGGGCGAGAGGTCCTCGTTTTGGACGCCCTGGCTCCAGAGAGAGGTCATCGCAGCTTGCGGGAGGACTGTGGCGCCACTCGCCTTGAGTGCGGCGACGGTGGTGTGGAAGGGCGAGGCACTGGAGAAGATCTGCGAGTAGACCCAGGGGAGCGGAGGGGTGATGGTGGATGCAGGGGGCGTGGGTACAACTGGGGTGGAAGCGGTAGTCCCGCCGCAACCGGTGGCGAAGAATGCCGGGATGGCCAACAGGGCAAAGGCGCACGATGCTGCCCTCCAGGTGTGTTCGGTCCGGTTGCTTTGATTCATTGACTTCTTCCTCTGTGCCTGAACGAAAGTACATTTCGAGCGGCCGGCCGAGACGCGAGCAGGGCTAATCCCCGAAGAGATCGTCAAACTTCTTGTTCAACGTGTCGAGCTTCTGCGTGAGTTCGGCAACGCGGGCTTCAAGCTGCGCGATGCGCGGGGCGATGGCGGAGTCGCCAGGGGCGGGGTCGTCAGGCGCGGCGGGCGGCCGGGCGAGCGCATGAGCGGAAACTGGAGCAGGGTATGCGGTTGAAGGGGCGCTGGCAGCAACTGAGTCCACCGGGCCGCAGAGCAAGTGAGCGTAACGGGACTCCTTGGTGCCGGGCTGGCGGGGTAGGACGGCAACGAGGGAGGGTGTGCGCTCGGATAGCTTCTGCAGTCCTACAAGGACGTCGGCAATTTCAGCGAAGGAGTGGAGGCGGTCGGTGCGACTGCGAAGTTCGCCGGGGGTTTGCGGGCCACGCAACAGGAGAACGCAAAGGAGCGCGGATTCGGCACGGGTGAAGTTGTAGGCTTCGCCCAGCCAGTGCTCGTACTTGGCAACGCGGCCGTCGCCAGCGCGGGCGCGGCCGGCTAGACCGAGGTCTTCGAGGCGATGCAGGGCCTGGCGCACGGCTTCCTCATCGAAGTCGGTGACAGGGTCGCGATTGGAGCGCTGGTTGCAGGCGTTGAGGAGCGCGTTGAGCGAGAGGGGATAGTAGTCGGGGGTGGTGGCTTCTTTCTCGAGCAGGGATCCGAGGACGCGGGCCTCGGACGGGGTAAGGAGGATTGCGTAATCGATGGTCATGCTCAATCAACAATGCGCCAGAGGGGTGCGGACGTCAACGGCAGGAGTGTAAAGGCGAAGAGGATAAATGGCCGGGTCCCGCTACGGGTTGGGGGCTGGCGTTGGCTTGGCGTCTTCGGCGGCGGGCGGAGTTTCGTCGGCGTCCTTGGGGCCGAGGAGGAACTGGACGCCGAGGTAGGCGATCCAGTTGGGCTCGCTGTTCCGGCGGGTGACGGCCTGAATGGCGCGGCCACCCATGAAGAGCAATCGGATGTGGCCGTTGCGGTCGAGGGTCTGGCGGCCACCCAGATCCAGCGTCAGCGAGCGCTGCTTCGGAGCTGTGCCGATCTGGTTGATGTCCTGGAGGTCGTAGAGTTCTGTGTAGAGTTCGAAGCGATCGGTGAACTCATGGCCGGCAATGAGGCCGCGCCCCCAGCGGCTGGGAACAAGGTGGTTGCCGAACCAGCGGCCGACCTCGCCGTTGAAATTGAGGGGGCCCCACTTTGCGGTGAACTCGAGGGGAAGGTAGTATTGCGGGCCGTTCTCCACGATGCCGCGGCGGACGGCGCTGGTGGGGTTGTTGATGGAGGCCTGGGGATAGGTGCCGAGGGAGAAGAGCAGGTTCTCGTCGGACCTGGGCTCGCCTTTAGTGTGGTACTCGAAGGCGCGAACCTTGATGCCGAGAAGGGACTCACCGAGGCCTGCGCGGGTGGTGTTGTCGGGGTCGGTGGCCACGGCCATGGGCAACTCGTACTTGAGCTGGAGGCGGTCGCCCCATCCGTAGTTGATATCGATGTCGGGTGTCTCGTAGTAGGCGTTGCCGGGATTGTGATTGGCGATCCAGCCGAAGTTGATCTCCCAGTGGCGATTTCCGGGGGGTTCGGGATCGTCGGTGATGAAGGGCGGACCGCCCTGCGCGCGGGCAATGGATGCGCCCAGGGCTGCAATCAGCAGAAGAGCAAGGATAGTGAATCTGCTGCTGTGCCGGATCACCTGAGGAATCTCCCAGAATTGACGCGTATGCGGAATCGCCTCAGCCTAAGCTAACACTTCAGGGAGTGAAGGGAGGCTTAAGACGGAAGTCATATAGTGCCAGAGAGTTTGGTGGCAATTTGGCACCCGCGCCCGGCCCGGCTCTGCGATACTGGTTTGTCATGCCAATCGAAGACTTGCAACAAGCTGCCCAGAAAATTGCCGGATTTATCAATACCCTGAACAAGCTTGGCGGAATGAAGTTGAAGTTCCGGATCACGGCGGGTGACGGCGCGAAGGATCCCGCGGGGCTGGAGGCGCGCCAGATCTACGTGGAGCTGGGCGGGCCGGACACGCCGCTGCTGACGCAGCACAACGGCGAGCTGCTGCGGGCGCTGGAGACGATTGCGGCGCAGATGCTGCGGCTGGACCAGCGGGAGCACGACCTGGTGAGCTTTGACGCGGCGAGCTTCAAGGCCATTCGCGCGCAGGAGCTGAAGATGCAGGCGGAAGTGGCGGCGGACAAGGTGATTCGCAGCGGCGTTCCGTTTGCGTTTCCGCCGATGAACAGCCGCGAGCGGCGGCTGCTGCACATGAGTTTCCGCGAGATCGAAGGCGTGGAGACGGCGAGCTCGGGCGAAGGACTGGATCGCTTTTTGGCGGTTTTTCCGGCGGGCAAGACGAACTTGCCGGTGGCAGCGCCAGCGAAACCGCGGAGCTTTGACCGGCCGGAGCGGCGCGAAGGCAGGCGAGACGACAGGCGAGACAGAAGACGCTAGTTGTCAGTGCTCAGTTGTCAGTTATCAGTGGACAGTGGACAGCCCTGAATACAGTTCTCAGTTCGTAGTTCACAGTTCACAGACAAAGCCCTCAGCTTTCAGCAGTCAGATCTCCGTGCCGTTGCGGGGCGAAAATGCCCAGGGCAAAAAATGGTCAAAATCGACGAAAAAGAGGGGATTTTGAGGCAAAAGCGGCTGTTTTGAGGCCGTTTTGGGGCTGTTTCCGGGCCGTTTTTGAACCCTCGTCTATCTGCAACTCCTTTGTTTTCAGAGCGAACAGGGGTGGATCGCGGGTTTTCCACAGGGAGTGGCATGGGTAAGTGTTTAGGGCCTAATGAACTGAAAACATGAGAGTTAGAAGCTGATTTGGGTATGTTTTTGCACTTTTTGATTCGCGGCGAAACGACGTTGAAAACGACCCGGGCGGTGGAGGGTCGGGTGCTTGGTGTGCTCATCATGGCGGTCGCTCCGGGTGAGGTTTTTTGACCTTCACGTAGAGTGTGCGCCGGGGGACGGTAATTATGCGCAAAAGCTGATGACAGATTTTCAGATGACGGGTGACAGGGACGGGGGCGAGGGACATAGGGACATAGGGACGGGGGACGAAGAGCAGGGAGCGGGGAATAGGGAACAGGTACGGAGGGGCTAAGGGACTGAGGGACTAGCTGCGGGCCTTCGCCGGGCTCGCTGTGCTTCCTCAGATGTCCAGGGGAGATGATTTTGGTGCCGTTGCGCGCCGGGGGGTACTTGAGTGCGAAATTCTCTCTACGAGTTGACCTCTTTTCTGATGAAGTTTGCTGTTCGGGGATTTGGATGTCGAAAGGGCGTTTTCGAGGACTGATCCTACGCACCGGGCTGAATACGGGCGATTTTGGGAGTGGGGCCAAGCGACGCCGTGCCGCCGGCTTCGCATTTCTTGGCGGGCTATTGCTCAACCAGTTACCGACGGATTGGCGACCATAAAGCCACAACTCGGAAGCTGATGAGGAACTGTAATCTCGAAGCCTGAGAATTGGAGACTATCTTGAGAGGGCTATCCGAGCGGCTCACCGTTCCCCGCATCCAGCCACCGTGCGCCACATGCCTCGCAATGCCCCATCCCGTTCTGAGAGGATTGACTGATTTGCGGTTGACAGAGCAACAAGTTGAACCTACGCTTGAAATTACCTCTTAACAATCACTTCGGAGCTTCCAGCGCCAGTGCAGGAAAGCCACGCGGCAGACCAATGAAAACTGATTCGGCCCCTGGCGCATCAGCGCGTATCCAGGAGTTGGACGGATGGCGCGCGGTCAGCGTGCTCCTCGTAATTGTCTCCCACATTCTCACCAACAGAGATGTGCGTTTGCCCTTCGCCGCTTTATCGCGTCCGGCACGCATGGCAGGCAATCTTGGGGTGAGCGTCTTCTTCTTCATCAGCGGCTTTGTAATCTGCCGGCTCTTCATATTGGAGGGAAAGAAGTTTGGGTCGGTATCATTGAGAGGCTTCTATCTCCGGAGAATATTCCGAATTCTCCCCCTCCTTTTCACCTTCCTGGCAGTAATCGCTCTCATGATGGCCGCCGGTTTGATCCGCGGCAGTTGGTGGGCGCTGCCTGCCGCAGCGGCCTTCTTATGCGATTTTGAGCATATTCCGAAGAACTGGTTTGTCGAACATACCTGGTCTCTTGCTGTCGAAGAGCAGTTTTATATTGTCTTTCCAGCCATGTGGATCCTTACCCCGGCGCCTCGTAGGAACGGCGCAGTGGTCATAACCTTTCTACTTTTCATCGCTTCGGTTTTGGCCCTCGCCGTTCTGCGGGTCAGGCCGGAGACGGTGCTCGCAGCCCTATCGGGCTTTGCAGCAATTTCCGCAGGTGTCTGGGCCGCGATCCAAGAGCGGCGGGTACGCGCGGCTGCGTCTCGCGTGCCCGCAATTTGCGTTGGTCTTGTGGCTCTGATTCTTCTTCTCCGGCCGGCGCATGAACGGAACCAATTCGAATTTACATTGTTCAATGCGGGCCTTATGCCTCTGGGAATCGGTTTGGTTCTGATGTACAGCCTCGAAAAAGGAAAATGGCTGAGAGCCGTTCTGTGCAGTAAACCCATGCAGGCCGTCGGGATCACCTCCTACGGGATTTATTTGTGGCAGCAGATTTTTACCGGATCATTGAGCAAGTTCACCCCACGTGGCGTACCGATTGGATTCATGCTCCCGTTGATGTTGATCGTGATTCCAATTTCTTACTTCTTTCTTGAGAAGCCTGCTATGCAATATGGGAGGATGCTCTCCCGGAAAATTCGAGAAAAAGCCATGCGCCCGTGATGGGCGGGTTCCCGCTTGTCCTCTGGGCGCTGCCTCGTTTGGCGCCGCTCAGTGGCTACTCACTCTTGAGTGCCACCCTTTTGTGTCTTGCGCCTGTATCACCGGCAAACCGGAAGTTACTACTTGGGCAACGACCCCAAACGGAACTGTTTCGTCTGAAAAGATCAGTACCGACAAGTCGGCTTTTGACAAGGAATCCTTGGATGTCGGATTGGGGCCGGCGATGCGGGGGAGATTCGTGCCGCCCCTACGGGGCTGGAGGGTCTTTTTTTGACGGCTTTCTCCGGATTTCATCCGGGGCTATGCTCGTACCCTCCCTACGGGAGGGGCGCGGCGGCCGCGCTCAGGAACAACCGCAGATCCCTCGGCTTCGCTCGGGATGACCGGGCTTCTTTGTTGCGCTGCATTCAGGGGCCTGAAGGCCCCCGCTCCCTCCGGATTTCGAGAATGGACGCTTTCCCCGGATTTCATCCGGGGCTATTGTCATCCGCTCCCTACGGGAGGGCGTGCGGCGAATGAGGACCCGGGCCTGAGGGCCGCCATTGATTGATGCGCGTTTTCAGGGGCCTGAAGGGGTTGCGGAAAAACCTTGAACAGAGGGCGCAACGGCAGGAAGAGCATGCCGCAGGGCCTAAAGGCCACGATTACTGTGCAGCACTTACGGCACGACTGAAGTCGTGCGCTGACACTTTTCGCATCCCCAATCAAGTTTTTCCGCAGCCTGTGAAGGCTCCTGCTCCCTCCAGGGTCACGGTTCTTTATTGAGGCGGCGGTGTTTCCTCGGCAATCACCCAAAAGCGGCCATAGATTCCGGAGCCGCGAGGAGCCAACGTGCCGCTGCAAGTCACGGCGCGCTTAAAGAGGAGCTGGTCGCCGGCGCTGAACGATATGGTGTTGACAGAGGCGAGCGTGTTCCATGGACTGGCCTGGGTTCCAGTGCCGTTGGTGGCGGCGGAACAGTCGACGTAGGAGA
>CAYWSR010000132.1:0-11019 GCA_964460385.1 uncultured Occallatibacter sp.
CGTTCCAGCCGGCAATCCATAGTTCGGGTAATCCGCTGGCTGCAGATATGCCATACCCCACCCTTCCTTTTTCTTCCCGTAAATCGGCAGGCGGGAGCGACCGTTTCTTCGCTCCCGCACTTGCCTGCCCCAGCCTCGGTCAACCGCCGCGATGCGCGGCGTCAGCCCCGCCATAGTCGCTGACGCCGCACCCTTCGCCCTCGGCTGACCTGTTGCCGCCTTCCTTACCGGTCGACAAGCACCTGGTAATGGGCATAGTTGGCGCCCTTCACCACCGGCGCGCCAAACTTGACGGCCACATACTGGTAGGCGAGCGAGCCAGGCAGCCCGAGCTGGAAGATGCGCGGAGTCGGATCGCCCAGCCAGTGGTACTCGATCAGATCCTCAGTGACGATGTAGGCCGGCAGCACCGCGGAGCCCGATCCCGGGACGCCCGTGTAGCCCAGGCTCCAGTCGGGGATCAGCGGCAGGTCGCCCGCCTGCGTCGACAGCATCTTCACGCGGATACCGCCGGTGATGTGATCGGTGTTCAGCACTACGTTGAACTCCGTCTTCATCTCCCGGTCAATCAGGTCGAGCAGCACCGGGTTGGCATAGATTGCGGTGGGTCGAACGTAGTAGCCGTTGTTGGCCACCATCTGCGCCACAGCAGACTTGATGCCATCCACAATCGAGGCCGCTACACCGATCGAAACCGTGTTGCCGCCGGCGACGATCTGCGGAATGACTCCCATGTACTGCGTGGTTGTCGGCGTGGCCAAACTTGTGTCGTTGCCGTTCCACAGCGCGACATCGTGCGTCACCATCACGCCGGACACGGTATCGACCAGGTCCTTGGCCTGCAAGTAGGCAAACTGCTTCTGCTGGTCGCCCAGTTCGATATCGAAGAGGTTGTAGTTGATCTGCGAAACGATCGCTTTGAGAGGCACGCTCCGCTCCACGCGTGTCGGGCTCACCACCGGAGCCGCGATGGCGCGGGGATTCACAAAGCCTGCGGAGCCGGGATTCGGAATCGCCGTCTCCTCAAAGAACCGCGACGGGTGACCGGTCGCCGGTACCTGCTTGATGCGCTGCCCAAACGGGCTCGAACGGCGGCAGATGTCAAAGATCTCGGTCTGGTACAAGGGAACTTCGATTGCGCCCGGCCCAATGAAGTCTGCTGCCGCATGAATATCTGCAAAGGTTGCGTTCATAGGTTTCTCCGCCCCCTCCATTGGGGCCAGTTGTTGCTCGAAGTTGTGCCGCCAGCTACTACCTTCTAGCCGCCGGCTTTCCTATCCGAGCAGTCATTCCACATGCCTCCACACGCTCTTAGCTGGAAGCTAATAGCTGGAAGCCGAAGGCTGCATTTACGCAATCGCTCCGGCCCGCAGCAGCTGGCTCTTCACCGCGATGCGCTGTTCCAGGCTCAGCCCTGACAGGGCCGCATCCAGCGTGCGCACATCCACAGGCCCCTCGCCGATGCCGTGTTTGGCCAGCATCTCCGAGGTGGACGCCGGCAGCGTTCTGCGCAGCGGGTTCGAAACAGCCACCGCCGCACTCGCCTTCAGGTCGGCAAGCTCGCGTTCCACCGCTGCCAGCTTCTCCTCCAGCTCAGCCTCGCGCCGGCTCGGTTCCACGGTTGCTGAAATCCGCTCCACCTCGCCCGACAGGACCCCTTGCCGCTCTTCAAGCCAGCTCAGCGTCTTCTCCAGCAGAGTGGTTGCGGCTTCCAGCCGTTCCCCAATCTCCTTCTCTTCTGTTTCCATGTCTGTCCTTTCCTGTTGATTTGCGCTTGTCGCTCTCATGCTTCCACCTGCTCAACACCCAACAAAATAGGCCCCGCAATGCGGAGCCTCGCTGCCCTTCTGCCTTGTTCAGCCTTCTTTCTACTTCGTCATGCGAAAGCTCGTAGCCCGATAGGCTGCTTTGTCCCGGAGCAGAATGGCCGCCCCGGTAAAGGTCACGCGGGTCAGCTTCCAGATCTCCGCCCGCAGGTCTTCCACGCGCGCATCGGCCAGCTCATAGCTCATGCCCATCGCCTCCGGCGATTGAGCCTCAATGGCACGCGCTACCTCGGGAAAGTCGCGCGCATACAGATAACCGCGCACCATCAGTCGCTTTCCTACGACGTCGGCTTCCGTCAGGATGCCGATCTTGCGCCGCGCATCGTGACCGTCCCACCCCGGCCTGTAATCCACCGCCATGCCCAGCAGCGAAGGCAGCGCCTTTTCAGCCGCCTCGCTCGTCAATGTCACCCGGTGACCCCGCGCTCCCGCGGGAGCCTTGTCGCTCGGCGTATTCACCACCGTCAACACCCCTTCGAAGGCCACCCGGTTCGGATGCCCATCCACATGGGGGATCGTTACTGCCATCGCTTCCAGTCGCATGCGCTTCTCGCCCTTCTGCAATCGGGTTGGAATCTCACCACCGCTCAAAATTCAATTGCCGCTAACCGACAAGTCCGCTCACGGCCTGGCCGGCCGGCTTCGCCATCGGCCCAAGGCCGCGCATGGCGCGAACCTCATCCACTGTCAGCACTCCCGCCTGCAAAAGCTGAACCTGCACGGCCAGCTCCGTCTCCTCATCCCGCGCGCTCAGTTCGTTGAAGACAAACTCAAACTCCCGCCAGCCGATGCACTTTCCAAAGAGATCGCGCGTGATATGCCCGGCCAGCAGCATCGCCAACGGCGAAATCGCCCCGCGAAATGCCTCGTCGTTCAGCTCCGAGGCCGTTGACTGATTGACATCGTTCTCCAGCCCCAGCATCAGTGCCGGCAGTCCAAACGCGTTCGCGATCATGCGGATAAGAAACTCCTGCCAGGCCAGCCGCAGATCCGCGTCGGTTCCCTGCGCGAAACGCAACACCTCCGGCTTCTGCTCGGTCGAGATCAGAGGTACTCGTCCCGTGCCCTCAATCTCGTCCTGCCACCAGCGGATAAGCCGGTCATGCTGCGCCGGCGTGGCTTCGTTGAGCCACAGGGCGTACTGCGCCACCGCATTCGACGCCAGCTTGCCCGCAAACTTGTGCGCGCTCAGGAACTGGTTCACCGTCTCGAATGCCACCTCAAGAGGCCCCAGACCAAACGGAGTGAAGCTGCGCGGGTTCATCCGCACATACATCAACTGCCTGTCCAACAGTTCGATGGCATTCGACTCCATCTGCCCCGGCATCACCTGCGCGTAGCGCGGGGTGTCCGAATCGCCGTCCCACTTCCCATTGATGCGAATCGACGCCCCATCCACCGGCCATAGCATGGCCGGCCGCTCCGGCTCGCCCGTCGGCTCCATCTCCATCGCCCCAAAGCCGCCGGTAAGCGCGTCTTCAATCACCTGCTCCAGAAGGGTGCGAAAGCTGTCGATCGCATTCGGCTCTTCGAGCACCCGGCGCAGCGCGGCCAGCTTTCTGGCGGCGTCAGCGGCGTCCAGTCCCTGAACCCCGCGACGCACCCGCACCTGCCAATCCATCGCCGCGATCTGATCCTTGATGGCGTTGATCGCCCGCCGCACCACCGGCGTCTCCGCAAACCGGCGCAGGTTCATCGGCGTCGGCTTGGGCAGCAGCCGGCCCGGAAACTGAACCGGGCTCAGGATTGAAGGCAGCGACAGCGTCCTGCGCTCTGCCTCGGCATTGGCGGCCACGGCGGCAACGCCCATCTGCCCTGCCGGCCGCGTCGCCTGGCGCCACATCTCCCGCAACTGTTCCGCTACCTTCACGAGCACCTTCCTTTTTTTAAGGCCCATCCCAAAAGCAAAAAGGCATAGCCCTCAGAGAGGACCATGCCTTGACTTCAACCCATCTTCTCGTCTCCGGATACCGGTCACCGATCCGCAATCACCGCGCATCAGACCGTCTATTTCCCGGAGTCGAACTGAACAAAACCGATCCTACAACAAAAGCAGATAATTATGCGCAAACCTGCAGCACAAATTTTTCAATGCAACGAGTGATCTCTTCGCGCCTTGTCTTACGCACTCAGAACTGCTCGCTCAAGGCCAGTCGCCTCGAAGCTGCGCCCCTCGTCTCTGTCTGTTCACTGTGCCCACTCGCCCCTGAGCTCACGGGCCCATTCAGACCCGCAGCTCCCGCCGTGCCGTCTCTGCCATCCGCCCCAGGTCCGCGGTGGTCATCACGCGAATGCTGTGCTCTTCCATGGTCTCCACGCCAAACCGGTACATCTCCAGCCGATCCGGCTCCTCGGCAGTCGCCCCCAGCCGCGCAGCAGGCTCGATCACCGCCGTCAACTCAAGCTCGGCCCTTTCTACCCGTTGAACCCCGGCCCGCAATCCCGCCGCGGAGAACGCCAGCACCTTGGCCATCTCCACACCCGGCTCCAGGCTAACCGCATGGAACATCCGGATCACGCCGTTCGGCCGGTATCCCGCATCGATCTTCAGCGGATCCCCGGGACGCGTGTATTCGGAGGCCGCGATCCGCTTGCGCATCAGCTCCCAGACGCCGGCCCGCTCAAACTCCGAGCGCATGCGGTTCTGAATCGCCGCCCGCCCGCTCAGCCGCGGAATCTTCTCGCGCGGCGGCGGCTCTACATACAGCCGCATCAGCTCTTCCATCCCCGCAGGCAGACTCTCGGCCAGATACGCCTTCGGCTCGGTCATCTGCACACCAAGGGACAGCGACTCGCCGAGAATCTTCATGAGCCGCCCAGTCCCGTCGGCCACGTCGCTCGCCAGCCGCGCCCGCAGCTCGATCTCCATCCCTTCCAGCAGCGCCGTGTCGGCATCGGGGTCAAGACAGCGAACGCGGCGCCAGTCCCGGGTAAAGCGCACCTGCACGCCCCCCCCCTGCACGCCCCCCCCCTGCTCGGACTCGCCCGGGCTCTGCCCTGTCGGACTGCCCTGCTCGCGCAGGATCACCCCAATATGCACGTACTCGTTCCGCACCGCATCCGGCACATACCGGAGCAGCTGGAACTCACACGCACGACGCCGCTTCTCCTCGGTCATTTGGCCTTTCGCAACCGCCTCACTTCAACTCCCGGCTGCCACGTCTCCTCTTTCATCCGATTGTTCACGCCCACCTCTCCCAACTCCTGGCCCCCGCTTCTCCCAACTCCTGGTCCCCGCCTCTCCCAACTCCTGGCCCCCGCCTCTCCCAACTCCTGGCCCCGCTTCTCCTCGGTCATTCCTCTTCTACTGCACCCCCTCAATCATGCTAGTCGCCCACCTTCTCTCTTTCCAATCCTCTCCCGATTTTTCTCCCATCCCCTCCCATCTCGGAAATGGCCTCCTCTCGGACTTCCCAAACCCTTCAATCAACTCCCGAATCCGGTTCCGCCGCGCCAGCAGCTTCTCTACAAGCGCCTCCATCTCGCCAATGTCACCGCCAAACCACTCCGGCGGGATCTCATTGGCCGCCTCCCACACCGTATCCGCCGCGAGTGTCTCCAGCCGCGTCAGCCAGGGCTCAAAGGATTCCCATCCTCTTACCTCTCGGTATACGTCGCTGCGGTAATAGACCCCGCGCAGCGGCGCATCCTCAAACCGCCACTCCCCGGCGTGAAAGCAGTAGCCGAAGTCAATGAAGACGGCGCGATAGCGGCGCTCCCTTTGCTTCCGCGCAAAGACCGCCTGCCGCCCATTGGCGTTTGCCGTCCACTTGTCCAGCGCCAGGATGCCGGCAAATTCGCCCAGGTTGCGCACCTCCACAAGCTGCTCCTCGGGCAGGTAGTCCACCACCTGCCCCGGCATCAGCCCGCCCACAAACCGCGACCCGAACTGCAGTCCCGGCAGGCACCTCATCCGTGCTCGGCCCAGGTCGATCTCAAGCTCCGGCGTATTCTCAACCAGCCAGCTCGAAACCTCCACCAGCTCCACCTCCGGTGCCGACAGGCCCAGCGCCAGGGCCAGCCGCGAGACTAGAAACTCGTTTGCCAGAACCCGCGTATGCTGCGGATTGTTCTGGAACTTCACCACGTAGAGGTGCCCGTCGGCGCCCAGCATCAGTTGGCCCTGCGCTCCGCCCCGCATCCGCCGGATGTGCTGCACCGCCAGAACCGCCAAGTCCGCTCCCCGCTCTCTCCGGATTCTCCTTCACATACTAACCGCACATTCCAGCTCCCGGGTGTGCGCTTAACCGCAAGCCCACGACAAACGACATGCTCGCGCCGCCGTTGCTGCAAGGCCCCAACCTAATCTGCGCCCGTCAACAGCTCGTCCCGCGCCGCCAGCCCAATCGCCATCGCCATCACGCGATCGTCGTGTGTTCCCGCCTTTGCCCCCGTGCTCCCGTTGGGCAGACGCACAAAGGTCCTGCACTCGGCCAGCAGCTTCAGGCTCATGAAGCGCTTCGGCTCCTCCACCAGGGCCGCGCTCAGCCGTCCCAGCACGGCAGGCCGGCTCACCGACGTCGTCAGCCAGCCCGACTGGCCGTTCTGGCGATAGAGCTTTCCGTATCCGCAGACCGTCTCGGCCAGCGCCAGCACTCCTGTACCGTGATTGTTTCGCTCCACCACCAGCGTTGCCTGGTTGTATTCGGTGGCCAGCCCCGTCACCAGTTGCGCCAGTTCCAGGCCCCCTACATGCGCGGCAAACTCCGCGCACTGCAGGCCGGTCTCCAGGTCCAGCACCTCACCCGCTGAGTAGTCTCCTTCACTCCCTCCGCCCGAAGGATCGAGCGCAACCAGATACCTCCTGCTCCTGGCGGGCGGAAGCCACACCTCGAGCTCTCCGTTGCGCCGGCGTTCGGCCGGCTCCGGCAGCTCCTTGATCCGCTCTTCGATCCGGTCCATCTCAAAGACCGAGTCGCCGCTCGACAGGAAGCAGCTCTCCTCGTCCTCGGCATACTCCTGCCGCGCCAGCCGGCAAAAGTTCGACACGATCTGCCTGCGATATCCGATCTGTTCCAGATCCAGGCGGTGCCGCTTCTTCAACTCCCGCTCTTCCACGCTCAGGCTGCCCGGCGCTGCTGCCTCTCCGCGATAGCGCCGCTCCATCCACCACGGAAAGAAGTGCCGCACCATGCCCGTCTCGCCTGCCTTCTGCCACTCCTCGTAAAAGCAGCCCCCCGCGCCCTCCGGCGTCGACTCCAGAATCAACTCCGCGCCCGGCGTCATCGACGCCCTGAGCCCGGCCAGCGTCTCCGCCGGATCGCCCGGCCAGCGCGCCAGCTCCGAACAATGCAGATTCTGCACCGTCAGGCCGCGCCCCGCGTTGCGCTCTCCGGCCGAAACCACACGATACTGCGAGTCGAGCTCCGGAAACACAATCTGCCGCGCATTCGCCCGCGAGGTCCTGAGCGGCCCATTGCGCATCTGGTCCGGCAGCCAGTCCAGAAACCGATGGACGATGCGGAAGATCTCCTCGGCCGACTCCCGCGTGTGCGCCACCTCCAGGGTCAGCGACCCCGGCTGCGTGATCGTACGAATGAAAAAACGCCCCGCCGCCCACGTCGTAAGCCCCATCTGCCGCGCCTTGAGCACGATGTTGCGCTCGCCGCGCCGATCTTCGAACGCCTTCTGCACCGCGTTGGCTTTCAGCCTGGAGGGTCTCCCATCCCTTGATCGCACCACCAGAAACTGCTCGGCCAATGCCATCGCCACCGTCTGCCCCTTCAGGCTCACCGGCCGCGTATCGAGAAGTCTCCCGAAGTTCTCCAGCTCGCTGCGCGTCGGGTCGACAGGGCGCAGCTTCCACCATCGGCTCTCGTAGTTGCGCTCCGGCTCCGCTGCGGCCCCAATCATGTTGCCTCCTCCCGCGAAACCCTAGAAGCCTCCGCACCAGTAGGTGAACTTGTACTGCGACCCTGCCGTCAGCGCGCTGCCGTCAATTTTGACGCCCAGGCTGGATACTCCCGCCAAAGGTTCCCAGTTCGTCACTTGCCCGGTCCCCGGCAGATACAGGTTCCCCACGCAATCCGCCGTATTCGTGTGCGTATTCGGGAAGTTCAACGTCACCAGCGTTCCCGCCGACGGCGACGTCCCCACCGTGACGCTGTAGGTCCCCTGCGCCCCGGTGCAATTCGTCGCGCAGGCGATCGTCGGCGACGTCCCCGCCCCGGTTCCCGCCGTAATCGTCATCGCCGAGTTGCCGGTGTAAAACTTGCCCGAGACGAAACCGGTCGCGGTCGTGTTGCCCGAACTCGTCACGGTCAGTGCGGCTGTCGGCGAAGCTCCACCTCCGTACACGATGAACCCGCCCGTCCCCGAGCCTGTGGAGTCATTCACGACCACCGCGCTGCTCCCGGCAGAGTTGATCAGCGTCTGCCCGCCCTGATAGACAAGCAGCCTGTCCGCTCCGTTTACCGTGTCGCGCAAATGAAAGGCTTCGAGCGCATCTTTCCGCAGCTCCCACTCGCTCGTTCCCGCGTAGTTCGCAAACTCGAACGCTCCCAGTTGATCCGTGCCTCCCGTTCCCGGCTGCAGGATGATGTAGTCCTGGTTCGCCGCGCTGTTGGCGAAGGTAGTCGCGTTTTGCGTCAGCGAAACACAGGCCGCGCCGGCATCCTCGATGCTTCCGTCCGCTGCAAAATTCGCGCAGTGGCCAGCTGTCGCCGACCCAATTCCCAGCTGCACCTTCGTCCCGTTCGCCCCCTGGTAGCCTGTCACCGTCGACGGGACCACCAAATTTGAGCCAATGCTGAACTGGCTCGCGGTCAGATAGCCGGCGATCGAGACGTCTCCAGTCGTATTGCGGCTGATGGCCGAAAAAGCCGAGAGAGTCTGGCCCGTATCGTTGAATCCCTGGCTGTTCGGGCTCACCACCGCCGATGAAGCCAGTAGCACCGTTCCCGAGGTGGCTCCCTTCAAAATCGCGGCTCCGCTATAGCCCGGCCCGCAACTCGGCGTAATCGTCACATAGTTGCTCGCGGTCAGCGTCCCTGCCGCGTTGTTGATCGTTGCCAGGGCCGACGGCATCGAGTTGTACCCACCGCCGGCCGTGTAGCAAACCACTGCATAGCTATAGCTCGTTGAGCCCGCCGTTCCGGTGTACGTCAGCGCCGGCGCAGCCGGATTCGGCAGTGCCGTCACCGCGGTCGCATTCAGGCTTGAGCCGCCGGCCGCATAGAGTGAGCCTATGTGCAAAGGCAACCCGCCCATGCGCCCATATGTCGCCTGCGCCTGCGCAGAGAAAAGCAACTGCGCTCCTCCATCCGCGCTTCCGCCCACCAGTGAAAGATCCCCTCCCTGGGCCGAACCGGCATCAAGATTGCCGCCCAGCCGCAGCGTCTGCGCGGCAAACATCGTCGGCGTACTGCCGCCTCCGTTCGCTCCGGTGCCCGAAGTAAACACAAAGTTCGACGTGTTGCCGGAGTTGTCCGTCACATGCGCATCGGTACCGCCGATCACGGCTCCTCCCACCGCCCCGCTGTCAAACAATACGTCCGTCCCGTTCCCCTCGAAGTACGGCGCATACAGCGTATCCGCGCCCCCGTCCTGAAACTCAACGGCGGTAGGCGACCCCTCGAAATCGGGCGAGTAGAAGGTATTGTTCACTCCGCCCAGGTAAACCGCATCGCTTCCCGTAGACGCATAACGCCCCCCGTAGAACTGGTTCTGGTTGGCATACGCGTTGGTCTGGATCTGCACACCATAGCCGCTCGCGAAGAACAGATCCTCGTGGAAGCTGTTGTAGCAGTCGCACCCCCCCGTGAATCCCATCGTCAGGCCAACGGCTACGTTCTCCACCGCTACGTTGTTGATCTGCGACCCCTGCACATGGACAAACGAAATGCCGGTGCCGGTCGTGGGCCCGTAGATCGACAGATCCTTCACGATCGCGCCGATACCTCCGCCTCCGCCGGTCCCATACCGGTAAGCAATCGCCGGATTTGTGTCGCCTGCTGTGCCTTGAATCTGCGTCGCACGCTGCGCCGTAAAGCCAAGTCCCGGGTTCGCGCCTGCAATTGTGTCGCCTGAGTCAAACAGGATCTGCACCCCCATTGCGCGTGTATACGTGCCGACGCCCAGAATCAGCGTGCAGTTCGGAGGCATCGTGATCGTCGCGGCAATCGTCTGTCCGCCCGTCAGTCCACGCGCGTCGACAATCCCGTTCGTCACCGGTGTCGTGTTTGCCCCGCTCACCGGGCAGGCCTGCCCCAGCGCCGCGACGATCTTCACGTCCGCCGTCGCCCCCGCAAACTGGTCCGCGTAGACGATGTTGTTGCTGGTTGCCTTAACATCCAACACGGGCCCGTTGAGAGCGCCCGTAAATACCGGATTGTTCACCGGCAACCCTCCGCTTCCGTTCCCGGTTGCGCATCCTGTCGTCGTCAAGGCTCCATTCACGCCGTTCGGGCAAACCGGGGCGTTGCTCGCCGCCAGGTTCGACACACTCAGGCCGTTCGGGCTAAGCGTCATGCTGGCTGCCGGCGACAGGCCCTCCAGATTGGTCGCCCCCGCAGTCCAGTTCCAGGTGAACGCCGCCGGGTTGTACGATTGCACGTCTTCTGCCGAGATTCCGCTGTAAGCAGAATTCGCATTCCGCACATTCAGAATCGGAATCCCCTGATTCCACTGAGCGCACTGCGCCGGGCCCGCCCCGCAACCCTGCACTATCGTTCCAATCTGCTGGCTTCCACCTCCGCCAAACGGCGGATAAGCCATATTCACCGCGCTCTGGAACGGCCCGGAGAATGCCAGCCCAAGTGGCGTCGTCAGTACATTGCGTCCCGTCACCGAGCTCTGCAGATTCGACGGCAATCCTAGATAGATGGTCGGATCGTTCGCGTTGCTGAATCGCCCTATCGCGTCGCCGCTGATGAAGTTGCCTCCCAGACTGAAATTGAGCATTGAGCTCGAGTTCCTCGGAGTCGCCTGAAACTTGTTCATCGCCAGGTTCAGTCCCTCCACAAGCACTGAGAAATAGTGCGGCTGCTCCACTGTGTCATTCGCCCCAAATGTGCCAACCTTCGGCGTGGTTAGAAGCGCGCTCCCATCCAGCGCGCCCGTTGTGTGGTTATACGCATCCAGCACCAGCGCCTGCGGCCACAGATGATATGCATTCGAGGCCGCGGTTCCGTTGTTCATCAACGCGCGGGTGCCACTTGAACTGAATAAGTAAACCGTGAGCGATGTTGCGCTC
>CAYWSR010000132.1:11029-13075 GCA_964460385.1 uncultured Occallatibacter sp.
GCGATACCGGGCAACCACGATTCGTTCGTCTTGCCGGATACACCTGCCGGATCGGCCCGTTGAGTGCCTGATCCGAAGCCGTCGAATATCCATTCGGGTTCGCGGCCGTCACGGTATCGATGTCGAATCCGAATCCATATCCGGTCAGGCCGCCCGTCGCAATCGTCGATCCCGACGGGAACCCAAAGTCCACCCGGTCCAGCGTCACCACCGAACCCGCCACCCCCATCACATGGGCGCATGTCCACTTCAGATCCACGCTTGAGAACAGGCAGGCAATGGGATTCCCTGTCGCCGTGAATCCGCTCGCGCTCGCCACCGTCACCTGAACATTTGTCTGCGGGAAGGTACTCGCGCTTGCACTGCCGTTGTCGATGTTGGTTGTGGTCGTCGTGATCGAGCTGGTCGGCGTCGTCGAGTTCAGGCTCGTCCAGTTTGTCCCCGAACCCGTCATCGTGTAGTTGCTGCTGCCGAACGACGCGACATAGCCCGTGTTGTATCCGTTCGTGATATCGATCAGCGGCACGCCCGCACCAATCCCGCCCGGCAAACCCATCGTCTGCGTCACCGCAAACGTGCACGTCGCTCCGCAGCTCGGAGCCGCGCTCAGCGTCCCTTCGAACACATTTCCCGTCTCGCCGAGCCGCAAGTGATAGTCGAGCCCTTCGTTCTGTCCGGCGCTTTGACCCACCCCGTAAGCCCTGCTGATCAGCGGTATCGTGTCTCCGGGAGCATACGCATTGAGCGTGCTCTGCCAGTCGTATACAACGCCAGGTGTATTCGATTGCATCAGCGTGTTCAAGTTCGTTTGGTCGACCTCATCGATATATGAATCCCTGCCCCCCGAAAACACATGCGTAAATACACTCAGACCCCGCGGAGTCGCCGGACTGAATCCGTTGCCGACCGTCGTCACATTCTGGTTGAACATCGGCGAAGCCCCCACATAGCGGTTCATCGAACCTCCGATGTTCGGCGTCTCTCCCTGGTTGCAGATCACCTGCGGAGGACCCCATCGATAATCCGTCACACACCCCAGAGGATCCGTCAATTTCGGGCCGTACTCCTGGCTGCCCATCATCTCCAGAGTGTTCCCCGAGCTCCACGGCTGCGCCTCAACTTGCGAATAAAGGGCCGGCGCCACAATCGAGCAGGCGTATGCCTGCTGCGCACACTGCGCCATCGACATCGCAATCCCGTTGTTCCCTGTGCCGCTGGGCGACTGCCACTGGTCCGCCTGCAACTGCCCTTCCATGCTCTGCGCTTTTACCGGCCCGGTAAACGTCGCGCCGGCCAACGCCGCCGCGCCCAGGTTTCCGAGCGCGGCTGGTGCCGTCGCTGCTCCGGTGCCGCCCGCGGCCACCGGTACCTGATTAATTCCACTCACCGCTGTGCCCGCTGCGTTGTAGAACGCAATCTGTCCGGTATTGCCCGAGTTCACCGTCCCATTCGTGCTGCCCGAGCCCGATCCGCAAGCTGCTCCCGTGTTGGACACAAATCCGGAATCGTCAACCTGCAGGCAGTCACGGCCGCTCGCCGCCGCTAATCCTGGAAACTTGATGCTGGTCGGCCCTTCAAACGCCACCACCGGGTTTGCATTTCCGCCGGAGTAGATATCCGTCTCCGCGCCCGACCCGGCTTCATAGTTGATCCGCACATGCCCGGTCGCATTCGACGCGTTCAAATACGTATCGCCGCTGTTCGTGCTCTGGTACGCCTTGAAGCTGTCCAGCCCGCCCGGTGCCGAGTTCAGCGCCCAGTTGTTGTTGGCGTCCTTCACCAGGTACCACTGGGCGCTCCCGTTCCAATCCTTGTAGGTAAACGATCCCTTCTGGCTCGTCGTCAGTCCCGGCGTCAGATAGTAATCCACCTCGGCGTCCGCGTTGTTGCGTACCGTCATCGTCCCCGTCGATTGCGAGGTCCCTCCCACCAGCAGCGTCCCGACAAACTGCGCATTGCCCGTGTTGCTGATCGTCGCGACAGTCGTCTCTGTTGCACCGCCCGACCCCACCACCACGCCGCCCGTTCCTGCGTTGTTCGATCCGT
>CAYWSR010000133.1:0-12857 GCA_964460385.1 uncultured Occallatibacter sp.
CCGGACGTTATCCGGCACACTGCCCTGCGGAGTTCGGACTTTCCTCCCCCGGCTGGTCGGCGTTAAGCCAACCCTCCGGCAGCGACCGCCCGGTCCTCCTGCCAGAGATTAGTTTAGCGCGAAACGGATTGTGCCGTCGTACTTGCGCTTTCAATCGCAAGAGAGTCGAATGGTTTGAATCGACTCGGCTGGCTTGGCCATCTGTTCCAGACAGTGGGGTTGCGCCGAATTCGGGGGTCTTCCGAGTTCGTCCCCCGATCGATCAACTGAAATCCCCGATTCCAAGGAGAGGTTCAATGAAGATTGTTGCGATGATTGCCCGCTACCTGCTGGCGCTGGAGTTCCTGGTCTTCGGACTGAATAAATTCTTCCTTTTTCTTCCGATGGGGCCATTGCCCACGGGGGCGGCCGGGCAGTTCTTCAGTGTGCTCATGTCGACGCACTACCTCTACGCCATCGCCGTTCTTGAGGTGGCTGGGGGGATTCTGCTGCTGATCGGGCGTTATGTGCCGCTTGCGCTCACGCTGGTGGGTCCGGTGGTGGTCAACATCCTTCTTTATCACCTGCTGATGGCGCCTAGTGGGTTGCCGATCGCAGGATTGACGGCTGTGCTGTGGCTGGTGGTCTTCTATCAGGTGCGTTCAGCGTTTGCCGGGCTCTTTCAGGCAAAGGTCGAGGGCTAAGCGAGGCAGGAACTCGACTCACTGGCTACAATCGAAGGCAATGATTCAGATCCTCTATCTCGGCCGGGTGGGCTATTCCGAGGCTCTAGCGCTGCAGGAAGAGATCGCGGCTTTGGTTGGCCAGGGGCGGCTCCAGAACACACTGCTGCTCCTGGAGCACCCGCCGGTTCTGACTCTGGGGCGGAATGCCAGCGGGGCCAACATTCTGGCTTCCGATGAGCTGCTGGCGCGCCGAGGCGTCGCCGTCCACGAGATCAATCGGGGCGGCGATGTGACCTACCACGGGCCGGGGCAACTGGTTGGCTACCCGATCTTCGATCTGCGGACGATCCGGAATCCGAGCGGCCCGCGCATGGGGCCGGTGGACTTTGTGCGGGGAATGGAAGAGGCGCTGATCCGGGTATGCCTGACGTATGGTGTGCAGGCAGGGAGGGTTGCCGGGTTGACGGGTGTGTGGTGCGGAGGAACAGGGAACAGGGAACAAGGACGAGGGACTGAGGGACTAGGGACTAAGGGACCAGAGACTGACGAACTAAAGACTGATCAGGCGCCGGCGGGACAGGAGCGAAAGATTGCTGCGATCGGGATCCACGTGGCGCGGGGGATTACGTCGCATGGCTTTGCGTTCAACCTGACTACGGACCTGCGCGATTTTGGCTTGATTGTTCCTTGCGGCATTCCGGATCATGCGGTAACCAGCCTGGAAGTGGAGAGAGCGCGGCTCGGCATGCCGGGTTCGGAGCTACCTACGCTGGAGGCCGTTGCGCACGAGGCGGCGCGGCAATTTGGGATGGTCTTCAACGAGCAGGTGCTGGCATTGGAGAGTCTTGAAGCGCTGCGGGGTCTGGCGAGTGCGCAGGCCGTCGAGTTCCCGGCGGAAGACACGCCGTTGCAGATTCCGGAAGAGGTAGCACGGCTGAGAGGGATCCAGAATCCACCGGGTCAGGATCGGGCGACGCGGGCCTGACGGCGGAGAAGTCCAAACTGCTTGTCTTTCATCGTATGCGCCGCGATTTATAATCCGGCAGGACGAGAGCCCCCAGTTTTTCAGAGAGTCCGGCGCAGAGTCCGGCGCCCCACGGCGAAGAAAGGGACCGAGCACAAATGCCAACCGAAGTGGTCATGCCGCAGATGGGCGAGTCGATCTTCGAGGGCACCATTACCAAGTGGCTGAAGAAGGCCGGGGATACGGTGCAGAAGGACGAGCCGCTGTTTGAGATCTCCACCGACAAGGTGGATGCGGAGATTCCTTCGCCGGTGGCGGGGGTGCTGAGCGAGATCAAGGTTGCCGAGGGCTCGACTGTCGAGGTCAACACGGTGGTTGCGGTGGTAGAAGAACAGGGTTCAGGGTTCAGGGGTCAGGGGTCAGTTCCGACACCCGAGGCCGGGTTCACCGGAACAGAAGTCGTAATGCCGCAGATGGGCGAGTCGATCTTCGAGGGCACCATTACCAGGTGGCTCAAGAAGGCCGGGGATACGGTGCAGAAGGATGAGCCGCTTTTTGAAATCTCCACCGACAAGGTGGACGCGGAGATTCCTTCGCCGGTCGCCGGGGTGTTGACGGAGATCAAAGTTCCGGAAGGCGCGACAGTCGAGATCGACACAGTTGTTGCGGTGATTGGCGGGAGCGGCGTGGCAGCAGCGCCGGGTGCTTCGGCACCAGCCGTGAGCCGGGCGGTCTCTGAAAAGGCGCCTGAAGTGGCGGCGGCACCTGCACGCGCTGCAGGCGAGCGGTTACGCTCCTCGCCGCTTGTGAAGCGGATTGCGAAAGAGAACCAGCTCGATCTCAACCAGGTTCCGGGAACCGGCTCTGAAGGCCGCATCACCAAAGAGGATGTGCTGCACTGGCTGAGCCAGCACGGCCCGGGCAGCGTCAAAGCGCCAGCTCCGTCATCGCCTGCGCAGCAAGCGCAGCCGGCTGCCGCTGCGCTCGCAGGCCAGACCGCGCCCATGAGCAAGATGCGCGGCCTCATTGCGCAGCGGATGGTGGAGAGCGTGAGGACCAGCCCGCATGTCTACTCCGTCTACAAGGTGGACATGACGCGGATTGCGCGCCTGCGCGAGCGGGAGCGGGTTCAGTTTGAGCAGAGGCACGGCGTCAAACTGACGCTCATGCCGTTTATCGCGGCGGCAGCGGTGGACGCGCTGAAAAAGTATCCCATCGTAAACGCTTCGGTCGACGGAACCACAATTCACTATCACAACCACATCCACCTCGGCATCGCGGTAGCGCTCGAGTGGGGTCTGATTGTGCCGGTGGTGACTGAGGCCGAAGGGCGCAGCTTTGCCCAGCTGGCGCAGTCGATTGCCGACCTGGCGGAACGGGCGCGGGCCAAAAAGCTGAAGCTTGAAGAGGCCACCGGGTCGACGTTCACGCTGACCAACTCAGGGGTTTTCGGAGGGGAGTTCGGGACGCCGATCATCAACCAGCCTGAGTCGGCGATCCTGGCCATCGGCGGCCTCAAAAAGGAGCCGGTGGTGATGACCGACACGCAGGGCAACGACTCGATTGCGATTCGGTGGATGCAGAACTTCTGCCTGGGCTTCGATCACCGCACGATCGATGGCGCTGATTCCGGCAAGTTCATGAGCGAGTTCAAGAAGGCGCTGGAGACGTGGGAAAGGCCGATCCTTTAGCGCAACTATCGAGGCTGTCCGCGGCGTCAGCCTACCTTCCTGCCCTGCAATTAATGCGCGTTTGCCCAGGCAAGCCCGTCTGTCCCTTTTCCGGTCTTAAAGAGGCGTGAGACTTTCATGGTTCCGAGGTCGATCTCGGCGACCTGATTGCTGACCGAGCAGGAGACATAGGCCACTTTGCCATCGGTGCGGACGAGCGTTTCCTGGGGACTGGCGCAGACCGGGATCGACTGAGCCAGCCTCATCGCTTTCAGGTCGATGACGTCGACGTTGTTCTTTGATGGGACCGCGATCAGCAGCCAGCGGCCGTCGGGAGTAACGGCGCTGCCATAACCTTCGCCACTCAGCGGAATCCAGTTGGCCACTTTGTTGGTGGAAGTGTCGATGACGGCCAGTTGTGGCTTGGTTTGATCGGCAGTGAAGACCCAGCGGTCGTCGTTGGAGATGGAAATCCGCTGAGTGTCGGTGGAGATGGGGATGATGGTCAGCGTCTTGCGTGCCGGAATGTCGAGGACGGAGACGGTGCCCGGCCCGACGTTGGCGGTGTAGCCGCGGCGACCGTCGTGCGAGAGGGCGAGCATGTGGCTCTGGGGCTGACCGGTCGGGATGGAGCCCACGATCTTGAGGGTCGCTGGATCGATGAGCGTGATGGACTGGTCAAGCTCCGTGGTCACGTAGAGCAGTCCGTCCTTTGGCCCGAAGAGGGGCATATGGGGCCGGACGCCGTGGGCGAAATCGAGATTCCCAACGATCTTGTGTGCGGCGATGTCGATGACCACGAGGTTGGCGCCGTCCGTCCCGGGCATGCCGACGCCGGAGTTGCCGTAGATGGGCACGTAGGCAAAGCGGCCGTCGGGCGAGGCGATCACTTCATGGCCGGTGACGCCGCCTTCGGGAACTGAGGCAATGACGGCGCCGGACGCGGGGTCGACGATGGCCAGGCTCTGATCTCCCTTCTGCGCGACGAGCAGACGGCCGTTCTGGGAGTGTGACGGACCAGCGAAAAAGGCGAGCAAAACCAAGGGAAGGGCAGACAAAATGCGACGCACGGCGACCTCCGGGAATACCGGATGAGTGTAGAGCATCGCCGCATGCTTCGGGAACGTGCGGCTCGATTGATCTGTGCGTGAAATTAGCTCGATCCGCATTTGGAGTAGGAGTCGAGGCGCTTCTTATAGAGCAGCAACACGCTGGGGCCGAAGCAGAGGAGCATGACGGCGACGCCGGTGGCGATGCCGAAGCCTGTGGCGATGGGGGCGGAGCAATCGTGACGGCGACGCACGATCACGTGGCAAGGGACGGCGATGAGTAGCTCGAGGACGCTGCCCTTGAGCAGCCAGGAGAGAATGCGCGTGGTGGCGATGGGGGCATTGCGGGTGTAGAGGTAAAAGATTGCTCCCCAGAGCAACCAGAGGCCGGCCCAGATGCCGATGACCTCTGTGTCGCTTGCCCATGCATAGGTGAGGAAGTGGTCGCTGAAGATGGCCGCCCCGAGAGCGCTCAAACCGGCGAAGATGAGCAGGGCAAAGAACGCCGCGGTGACCGTGTACGAGACGGCAATGTGGGTGCGAGGCTTGAGACGCTTCCGCGAGGTGTCGACGGTAAGGAACAGAAGGATGGCTTCGCCTGCGATGAGGATGACCGCAACAAACCAGGTGAACCAAAGGCCGTAGAAATCCTTCAGGCTGTCGAAAAACTCGGGCGAGAACGGACTGTGGTAATCGACGAGGAGCGAAGTGGCCGGGATAATAAGGCCAAGCACGATCACCGTATAAAACAGGCTGAGTACAACGCCCCACTTGCGCATAGCGCGTCCTTTCCACTTACTGATGCCGGAATTTCGGGAGTGGCTCTTTTGAGACAGAACGATACACCGGAAAGGCGATGCGCGCCAGTGGACCAGCGGTCCGCAGCACCGGAGCGGCGTCACGCTGAAATCAGCGTAGGGTTAATTCCACAGGCGCGCTACTGCTTGATGTTCCCCACGATTGCCATATCCGCATCGCTTTTCGACTTTTCGATATCTGACGCGGTCTGCAGCAGCTTGGAGCGCTGGTCCATGAGCATCTGCAGTTCCGTCGAATCCTGGTCGCTAAGGTCGTTTTCGGAGTCGAGAGTGTTTTGAAGTTCACTCCGAATCGTATTGAGCTGCTGGGTGTTAACCGTTGCCGGCATTTGCAAGCGGGTGGGCTTTCGCAGCCTGGATGTGGCGGCGTTGATGGCGCTGAGTTTTGCCGGCAGGTTGCGGCAGAACGCAGTGACGCATGGAGCGCTGGAGCCTGTGGACTTGCCGGCGCCCTTCTCTGAAGGTCCCTGCATTTGGGCTATTTGCTGGTTGAGTTCGTTGAGCAGTGCGCGAATCTGCTGTTTGGCTTGCATCATCGCTTGGGCGTTCTGCATTTGGGCATTCAGGTCCTGGTCGCTGTCCTGAACCATTTCAAGGATGACGATCACCGCGAGGGCATCGACAGCGTTGTCTTGAGCAAGCGCGGATGCCGGACCCTTGGCTCCGGAGTTAAGGCCCGCGAGCGAGCCGGCGAATCGCTGGCGAATGGTTGCACGCAGTGCATCGATGTCGGGTGAGTCGCGTTTCGATTCGACTCTTGCTTGTTGCACAACCCAGGCCTGCACTGCAGGCTGCAAGCGGGCGCGCGCGGTTGAAGTGCGGCGCGCCAGATCAGACGGAACGGGCGGAAGGTCTCCAGGCCGAGCGGTTCTCTGCTGTGCAAAAGCTGCAGAGCCGGCAGCGAGAACGAGTATCAAAGCTGAGGTTATCTGTCGCATGGGGACCTCCGCACAAAGAGTAGTCCGGACGGCGATCCGGATCAAGGGGCGATGCGGATCGGCGGGAGGGAACGGATCGGAAAGGGCTGACCTACCTCCGTGCGCCATACCAACCGGCGTCTCCCCCATCCGAAGCGCTATGCTTGCCCTGATGAATCTCCCCGCTGGCGACCGAGAGCTTGTGCAGATTGTGGATGCGTCGCTTGCCGATGCAGCACAACGAGCTGGCGCGTGGCTGGTGTGCCGTGTCGGGTGCACGCAATGCTGCATCGGGGCGTTCCGCATCAACCAGCTGGATGCGCTTCGCCTGCGGGCGGGGATGGAGGCGCTGCGAAGTTCCGACCCTGAGCTTACGGCGGAAATCGAGCGGCGGGCGCGGGCTTGGATTGCCGAACAGGTCGGCGAATTCCCCGGAGATAAGCAGACCGGGCGGCTAGGTGAGAGCGACGCAGAGGTCGAGAGATTTGAGGAGTTCGCGAACGACGCGGCCTGTCCCGCGCTCGATCCCGAGACCGGCCGGTGCGATGTATACGCGTGGAGGCCGATGACCTGCAGGGTTTTCGGGCCTCCGGTACGCATGGGAGAAGGCGACGAGCTTGGACACTGCGAGCTTTGCTTTGCAGGCGCAAGCCAGGGGGAAGTGCAGGCCAGCGAGATGGAGGTTCCACACGCGATGGAATCACGGCTCGTCGCGGAGCTTGGTGCGAGCGGGGAAACGGTGGTGGCGTTTGCGCTGGTGCGATGAAGGTCACGCGCGATGGTAGCGCCAAGATAGTGCGTCTCGGTGCGCCGCTGGGCTAGAGTGAAGCCATGGCCCTGAAGATATGCGAGCTGGTAAGCATTGTTCTCTCAGCGGTGGTTGGCGGGATGTACTGGGGACCTTGGCTGGCTTTGACCAGGTCAATCAACACCTTCAAGCCGGAGGCTTTTCTTGATGTCGTAGACCGGCTGAATGGGAATATGGCAGGGCTCATGACTGTTCTGACGCCAGCTGGCCTGCTATCCATCGTTCCGGTGCTGTTCCTCTCGTACAGCGAACGGCCAGTGACCTTCTACCTGAATGCGGCAGGATTCATCTCGTTTGTTGTTGCCCTGCTCGTAACCGTGCTGATCGAGATCCCTATCGTAAAACAGATCACAGGATGGACGGTTGAAACGCTGCCAGCGGATTGGACTCAGCTTCGGGATCGCTGGGGCTCGTTCCATATCCTTCGAGTGGTCGCAGGCATCGCGGGTGTAGCTCTTCTGGTGGCCGGCGCAATCTTTTGAAGAGACCTTGAAGAATCGTTTCCTGGCGCCGGCAACGCTCTATACGACTGCTGCCATGCGATGCGGTGCTTCTGTTGGTGAGCGCGTTAAACTGATCGTTGGACGCCCTGATGCCAAACCGCCCCTGCTGGGTTGAGATCTCGACCCGGTCCCTTGAAGAGAACTTCCGATTCCTTGCTGGCCTGACCGGGCAAGATTCGGAGCTGCTGGCGATTGTGAAGGCCGATGCCTACGGCCACTCGCTTGCCTTGTGCGCTCCGGCCGCGGTGCGGGCAGGTGCAAAGTGGCTGGGGGTGACCAGCGTAGAAGAGGGTATTGCCGCCCGCGCAATTTGTCCTGGTGCGAAGATTCTCGTGATTGCCGGCGTCTTTCCCGGGCAAGGAGCGGCGCTGTTGGCCAACCGGCTCACGGCGGTGGTCTGGGAACCGTGGCAACTGGATGAGATTGAAAGCGCGGCGATTGAAGGCTCGGCGCGTGCGGCTGCTGCTGGGGCTGGATCGGTTCCGGTGCATGTGGAGATCGACACGGGGATGAGCCGGCAGGGGGCGACGCTGGACGGGCTGGAAGGACTCTTGAGCCGATTTGGCGTCGGATCGGCGGTTCGGCTCGAGGGCGTGATGACGCACCTCTACGCTGCAGATGAGGCGGATGGAGTGCTCAACCGGGAACAGCTGGAGCGGGTGCATTTGGCCCTGCAGCGGATCAAGGCAGCTGGCCTTCGTCCGGAGATTCTAAATGTGGGGAACTCAGCCGCAGTGTTGAGCGGCCTGGCGCAGGAGATAGGGAGGGTCGCCAGGGAGCACTCAATGCAGGCGCTGTTGAGGCCGGGACTGGCGCTCTACGGGCTAGCGCCGCGGTTCGAGCCGGAGGAACCCGCAAACGTGGCGCAGGCCCGCGTTCGACTGAAGCCGGTGCTGACCTGGAAGAGCCGGGTGGTGAGTGTGCGCGAGATTCCGACGGGCGCGACGGTGGGCTATAACGGGATGTTTGTGGCCACTGAGCCGATGCGGCTGGCGCTGGTGGCGGCGGGCTACGGCGACGGGCTCGACCGCAGGCTGGGCAATCGATTCAGCCTGCTGGTGCGGGGCGAGAGAGCGCCAATTGTGGGCCGAATCAGCATGGACCAGTCCGTGCTCGACGTGACGGAGATCCCTGGGGTCGAGGCTGGCGACGAGGTGGTGATTGTTGGGGTGCAGCGTGGCGAGTCGATCACAGCCTTCGATCACGCTGAGGCGACGGGGACGATTCCTTGGGAGATTTTCACGCGAATTAGCGCCCGTGTGGACCGTGTGGAGACTTAGAGCGAAGCGCCTATCTATTCGGCCCCAAATACAGCAGCATCAAATCCCACCCTTTCCGCTTTTTTCCTCGAAAAGCCGCGGAAAGGATGGGGCACCCTGCAGCGCAAAAAAGCAAAACAGCCGCGGAGGTGGTTGCCATCCACGGCTGTTTGCTTATGAATCGAGTGAGCACTATTGTGTGACCGGTTGCTGTGGGGCCTTGGGCGCCTTCAGATGAGGAGCGGCCGGCGACATCGGCTCTGCTGGAGCCCTGGGAGCCGCGCCCACCGAAGGGGGCGGCGGCGGAGCCGTCGATCCCTTCTTGATGTGCAGGTCCCCGTTGTCTGTGGTGAGCGAAATCTTCGCTCCGCCGTTGCCGATGGTGATGGCCGCCGTCTTGTTCTCGCCGTCCATGGTGGGCACCGGGTAGTCGGAGACGATGTCGCCGTTCCGAGTGTGGAGATTGACGGAAGCCGAAGCGTTCGGCGGCAGAGTCACTTCGACGTCGCCCTTGTTGTTGCGCGCATCGATGGCATAGTTCCCGGCGGGCGCAATGGAGATGCGGCCGTCGCGGTCTTCCACGTAGGTGTCGCCGTAGATCTCGCTGAGGTCGATGTCCTTGGAGTGAGTCGTCACGCGAACCTGACCTTTTGCTTCGGTGACACGAAGGTCATCGGAGTTGAGGGTGAGGTCGCCGGGCAATTCGGCCACCTGGAGTTCCGTGACCGAGGTGTGCAGGTGGATTGGTCCGGCCGCGCTCTCAATGTGAACGTCGCCGAGGATCTCGCCGTTCTGCGTGATCTTTCCCTTGATCTCAGAGAGGGTCAGGTCGTTGCAGTCGCCGTCAGCGGTCACATCGCCGCTCACATCGTGCGCGGAGAAATCGTGGCGGCCGTTGGCGAAGTGAACCTGCACTGAGCCGCTGATGCCGCTCAAGTGGATGTCGCCGTGGGCTGCGCTCACGTTGATGCCACCGCCCAGGCCCGCCGCCGTCACGTCGCCACGACCCGCATCCACACTAACTCGTGCGGACTTGGGTACTGACACGGTGAGATTGAGGCGACCGCTGTTGTTGCTGTCAGACTTGACCAGCACCGCGTTGCCGCTGACTTTGATGTTCGCGGCTTCGGAGTCGAAGATTTTCTTCGCTTCACTGTCGGAGCCGGCATAGGCTACTTCGTGGGCTTGCACTTCGACGTTCGGCCCGTCGGTGGACGTAATGCTGATATCGCCGCGCGGATTCTGAATCTCGATGGTGGCATTGGCCGGAATCTGGGTATTCAGAACCTGCTCGTCGAAGTCGTGCTCAGGCAGTCCGAAGGAATTGAAGAAGTCGTCTCCGTTATCGCCGAACTGCGCGCGGAAGGGACCCCAGAAGTGGTTCCATCCGGCGGCTGAGACGCCGATAAAGGCCAGCAGAATGATGAGGCCCACAAAGCCGCCGCCGCGGTGGACGGGCGTCTTTCTGCGCAGATCGAGCGCCCACTCGCCAAGCAGCGCAAGGCCGGCAAGAATCAGCAGCATCGGCCACCAATGGCCGTACCACGACCAGAAGTCAACAGCTACCAGGCGGCCCGTAGCGATCAGCAAGGCAATAATGCCGATGCCGATGAGGAGGACGGGGCCAACAATGGAAGGAACCCGGGGAGCATACGCGCCGCCGTAGTATCCGGCTTTGGCAGCGTAACGCTGCGCTTTCCACGCGTCGCGCTGGGCACGCCACGCAGCGCGCTGCTGCTCGCGGTAGACGCGCCACTGCGTTCTGGGATCGTAGGGAGGGTAACCGGGCGGTATTCCGCCTGGAGGTGTAGAAGGAGGCACGGTGCTCATGATTGTCCTCCGTTTTCGTTTCCAAAGTCTTGCGAATGAGCAGGGACGATGGAAGTGGATTCAGCAGATGCAGGTTGCGCGGGCGCCGAAGCCGGAGCGCCGGGATAGGGCGAAGCAGCGTAGGGCGAACCGGGATAGCCGGTTGGAAAGTCTCCCTCGGCGGTCAGGGACATGCGCTCGGCCAGCAGCAACAGGCCCATGGTGATGAGAAACAACGGCACAAACAGGTTCCAGAAGTGCTCGATGACTCCGGTCTGCTTCAGCAGGGCTACGCAGCCGGCCAGCAGGAGTACCGCGGGCCAGCGGAGCCGGCGAATGAGGAAATATCTGTTCATTTGGGACCTCCTTGCGATTCCCCGATGCGACGAACGACGAGCCAGACACCGATCCCAATGAGGAACAGAGGCCAGGCAAACTCGATGAGGCGGCCGTGGAAGATATCAAGCTGCCCCAGCAGGAACAAGACACCGAGTGCGATCAGGATGATGGCGCCAATCGGTTCCTTGCGCCGCCAGAAAAGCGGCTGGATAATGTCGGGCCCGGGGTGTACACCAACTGGATTTGCCGGATCAGGATTGGCCGGATCCACGGTTCCCGCCACCGGTGTGTATCCAGAAGCCGGCGGCGTGTAGGGGGTCCCGTACGGCGACTGGTACGAGGCCTGGCTCGGTGGCTGATACGCTCCACCCGTGTAGGGAGGCTGGTAGGTTCCCGGGGCAGGCGGCGTGTAAGCGCCGGAGCTCGCCGGAGGCTGCCCCATTGGGGGCGCGCCCGGGTGCTGCGGCCGAGAGCCAAGGTTCAGCCAGTTGCCGACTTCGTTCAGGCCGAGCGGATCGGGAAGAGGCTGCCCATCCCGAAGGGCACGGGCCGTGTGGTAAGCCTCAAACGATTGGTAGAGAACCCACGCGCCGATGAAGATGCCGAAGATCCCGTGGTACTCCGTAATGCTTACCAGCACTGCGAAGATGACCACGTGGATAAGGCCCTTGAAGAACTGGCCGTTGTACATGGCGCCAACGCCGGGGATGAGACCCAGGACGGCAGCGGCGGAGGGGTTTGGAGCGCCGGGAACGGCCGGCACAAAAGGTTGTTGATAGGCTTGCCAGGCATTCATGCACGGCTCGCAGAGAATCTGTCCTCCTGCCGCGGTGCGGATGCAGGGTCCGCAGAGCGCCTTGCCGCAGTTCTGGCAAAAGGATGTGGCGGTCACACCGCTGTGGTTCACGCAGTCCATGTTGTGCTCCTTTCCCGTACTTCCATGTCGGAGCCGCCGGACGGGGTGTGCCGAGCCGGATACGCCGGAGAGTGAAATGTGAGGGAAGTCTCCAAAAAGTCG
Source organism: uncultured Occallatibacter sp. (assembly GCA_964460385.1). Classification (GTDB taxonomy): domain Bacteria; phylum Acidobacteriota; class Terriglobia; order Terriglobales; family Acidobacteriaceae; genus Telmatobacter. Next base: position 11,820 of record CAYWSR010000133.1, read on the forward strand.
TTGATGTCGTTGTCGGCCGGGTTCACAGACTGGAGTGGAGGCTCTATGCGCGAGCCTCCGTCCTTATTCGGAGTCTGTTTCGATTCGCCCGGAGTGGTTTCCTTCTGTCTTGGCTGTCCCTCCGAGCCTCGGGAACCACTTTCGCCTTCGGTTGTGCGGCGCAGCTCGCGCATTCTCGATTCCACCTCGTAAACAAAGCGAAGGTGGTCGTAGTAGCGAACGATGGGCGTGGAGGCCATGGTCAGACGGCGTTCCATGAAAGAACGAACCGCTGTTGGGCGCAGGTCGCTCAGCCGCAGGCTGCTCAGGCGGACGTCGGTGAGGTGGAGTGTGAGAGCGATGGAAAAGAACGCCATAGCGAACGTCATGAGCAGGCGGGGCTGGGCAAAGCGGCGAATCTGGCCGGCAAAGCCTGGCTGCTGCCACGGCTGCAAGGTGGGTACGCCTGCGCGGGTGGCCGGAATAAGCCCGTAGCCCTCAACCTGTCCGGGGCCGGTTTGCGCCAGAATCCGGTCGAGCAAGCCGGCTGGAACTTCCGGCTCTGTGGAGAGGAAGTCCAGCCACTCGCGGCCCCTGCGAGCCTCTTCGAAGAGCTCAGCGCAGGCCGGGCACACCGCCATATGAGCGGTAAAAGTCGCCTCGTCCTCGGGCTTGAGCATCCCGTCGAGCGCATCGGCCAGCAGTGTTTCCCACTGGCCACAGGCCGCGGAACCCGCTACCTGATATCTCGGATTGTCATTGCGCTCGGTCATGATTACATCACCTCTCTTCTATTACGTTCCAGCAGGCGTGCCAGTTCCGCACGGCCTCTGCTGATGCGGGACTTAACCGTCCCTTCGGGTATGCCCAGCACCTGGGCAATCTCTTTGTAGTCCATATCTTGCAGGTCGCGGAGGATCACTGCTTCACGTAGTTCGACAGAGACCTTGGCGAGGGCGTTCTGCACCATCGCCGCCAGTTCCTTTTGCGCGGACGACTCGTGGGGCGAAGGGCCCTTATGAACCTGCCGGTCGATCGGCCTCAGCTCCTCGGTCGACT
>CAYWSR010000134.1:0-12851 GCA_964460385.1 uncultured Occallatibacter sp.
GCAGATGCGCGAGCGCATGGAAGAGATGAACCGGCAGATGCAGAGCTTTGTGGAATATGTGCGTAGCGAAATGCTCACGCGCTTCCACCAGGCCGCCCCCGGCGCGGCTGCGATCGTGCCGATTCGCCGTCCCTCTGTGGTGGCCAAGGCGGCCGACGCAAAGAAACCGTGAGCATCCCCCGATGCTTTCCGTTCTAACTCTGTCGAGGAACGCATTCCTCCTGCTGGCTCTGGGCGCGTGCAACCCGGAGAACCCAGCGAGCGAACCCGGTCACTCAAGCTCCGGTACAATGACGGTGGGTCCGTCGCGTCTGACCCCATCGCTCCCGGCTGGAACCCAATGATCGAACTCCTGTGCAAAGCCTCGCTTTGGATCGCCCTCTTAGGCACGCTCACCTCCACGATCTTCCTCGGAATGGTCGTCATTGCTTCCCTTCGATTCATGCGGGGCAGGAGAAAGCAATCGTCTTCAGCAGGGGGCATGGCAGCCGCATTGCCGCCCATCAGCCTTCTCAAGCCGCTCCATGGCGTCGAGCCTGGCCTGCACGAGTATCTCGAGAGCTTTTTTGACCTCGACTATCCCGAATTTGAGATCCTGTTTTGCGCTCGAACCGAGCAGGATGCCGGGATGAAGCTGGCGCGTGAGGTTGCCGCGCGGCATCCGCGGATTCCAGTTCGCTTTCTTACCTCGGGCCAGCCGCCCTGGCCTAACGCACGTTGCTATTCGGTTTCGGTGATGGCGCGGGCTGCCGTGCACGATCTTCTGGTGATTACCGACAGCGACGTTCTTGTGCGGCCTCAGTTTCTGCGCGAAACAGCCAAGCCGTTTCAGAATGCCAATGTTGGCGCCGCCACCTGCTTGTATCGCGGAAAGGCGACAGGCATGGGGCTGTGGGCGCTGATGGAGGGGCTTGGCATGAGTGTGGAGATGACCGCCGGCGTTGTGGTGGCTGACATGCTGGAAGGAATGCGCTTCACGCTCGGGCCATGCATGGCCGTGCGCAAGGATGCGCTGGCGTCTATTGGCGGGTTCGATCGTCTGGGCTACTACTATGCAGACGACTTCATGCTGGGCAACCTGGTTGCCTCCTCGGGCCGTAAAGTTGTGCTTTCTACCCACGTCATCGACCATTGCATCGTGAACAATACCTTCTGGCGGAACTTCAATCACCAATGGAGCTGGATGAAATCGACTCGGATGAGCCGCCCATGGGGGCATCTGGGCACGGGACTCACCTTCGCCGCTCCCTTTGGCCTGCTTGGACTGGTGGCGGGGCTCATTCTTGGGCAACCTCGGCTGGGCGTGGCCCTGCTCGCCTGGGCGCTTGTCTCTCGCATGCTTCTGTGCCTCGTCGCCGGCGGTTTGGTTGTTGCCGACCCTGACGCCTACCGGTTTTGCTGGCTCTATCCGTTGCGCGACATGATGGGCTCGATTCTTTGGGTGGCCAGCTATGCGAGCCGCAAAGTGGGCTGGCGGGATGACAGGTTTGTTCTCCAGAAGAATGGTTGGATGCTGCGAATCTAGAGCGGTTCCGCAGTTCCCATGCCCTGATTGGCTCGTTGAACGAGGTCTTCTTGAGAAAAATGCCGCTTGAGGGCCTTGGCTTCGAGGTACATCAATCGTGCAGCGCTCTAGACCGATGCCCAGCGAACTCCGCCCTGCGGTAGAGCGCTGTCGGCGAGCTACTGGGTGCAGCAACTGTCGTGGCGGAGCAGGTTAGCTACGGCAACGGCCGGTCGGTCCACAGTGCTTTGTCGGCCAGGTTCTGCACCAGATACAACCGTCCAGCGAGCAGGCTTTCGGCCTTTGGCTGGAATGTGTCCTGCGCAAAGAGCCAGTGGCGCTCGCCGGTGCCCCAAATCTTTGCCAGCCTGTCTTCGCTGAGAAAAATGTCCGGAGCATCGGGGTAGCACGATCCCCACAGCAGGCTATATCCCTCGCCGTGCTGGCCGCAGCGCGCCAGCACCAGCAGCGCCGGACGCTGGTGGAAAAAATGGTTCGTGTAAAAGATGATCGAGGAGGCATCCGACTGGCTGCCGAAGATGATGAAGGTGTCGGCCGGGGTGCCTTTCTCCATGATGGTGTCGGCCATTCTTTTGGAGCTGAGCATCGGCTCGAAGCGCGCAAAGGCGATGTGCGCGGCGATCAGGAAGACAGTGGAGGTGAGTGCGACGCTGACCGTTGCGGCGATGTGCTTTTTCTTCACGCGCAACCACCATCCGACCGGCGGCCCAATGAGCAGAGTGATGGCGGCGATGGACGCGGGCAGGCGCAGCGCGGCAAACGACGCGCCCGTGAGGTCGAAGAAGTGAGACATCGAAAGTGTGTAGTCGGCAACGTTGCGATGCGCGACAACGGTGCCGACGTCGGGGACGAAGGGCAGGTTGCGCGAGTCCCATAGGCCCCAGCCGAGGACCGCGGCCGAAAGAACGCCCACCACGGCGAAGACCGCGTGTGCGCCGGTCAGCCATGCTGTTGAACGCAGCGGCTGGCCATCCAGCCCAATGCGCTGCTCTTCAAGGCCCGCGACGACGGCTGCGATAAGAATGAAGAGCGCCGGCCACACCGGAAAGGTGTAGTACTCCTGATTGGACGAGATGGAGAAGAAGACCAGGGTCCAGGCAGAGTAGAGGCTTAGCAGCCAGATGGTGCGCACCCGGAACTTGAGCTGGGCGACATAGCTGGCCACATCTTCGCGGGCAGCGTTGTGGATGTAGAAGTCCACGGTGTCGCCGGCATCGCGACCGAGGTGCTGTAGCCAGTTTTTCCGCGTCTTCCAGGCGACCACAAGGACCGCCGGCACAAACAGGCTCCACGGAAAGAGCCAGACAAGATGGAGCAGCCAGTAGAGCACGAAGGGCAGCTTGCTGTAGTCGTGCGGGTAGCGCGTCGAGAAGAAGCGGAAGACGTGCTCGTTGATGAAGTAGAAGTAAAAGAAGCCGTGGACGTTGCCGATAGTGGGGTGGTTGCCCACAGCGTGACCCTGGTCGGGGTTGGCCAGACCGCAGAGAATGTGCCAGGGCGCGGCAATGGCGAGGAAGAGCAGCGTCCCGGTGACCAGCTTGAGCTCTCGCCAGCGACGCCACTGGCCGGTGAGCAGCAGGTAGGGCGCCGCTGCGCCTATGAAAAACACCGGCGCCTCGAGCCCTTTGGTCAGCGTGGCGAGCGCCACACCGATGTAGCACCAGTAGAAGCGGTTCGGCCTGCCCAGCTCGAGGCCGGTGATGAGCCCATAGAGCGCGCAAAGCAGAAACAGCGCGAGATAGGACTCGGGAATGAAGAAGCGCGTGAAAAGAAACGGGCCGATGGAGGTGAGCACGCCCAGGCCCGCATAGAGGCCGGCACGCTCGCCCCAGGCACGGCGCGCCCAGGCCCACGAGAGCCAGCAGAGCCCCAGAATGGCAAGGGCGTTGGGCAGGTGAGTGGACGCCGTACTCTCGCCGAAGACCTTGTAACTAAGCCCCACCGCCCAGTAGGGCAGCGGTGGCTTTTCAATATAGCGGATGCCGTTGATCATCAGGGTGACCCAGTCGCCGCTTTCGACAGCATGCTGGGCCGCCTGGGCGTGCCCTGCGTCCACGTCGTCGAGCAGGGGAGGGCTGAAAAGGGAACCGACTTGAACGGCGAAGAAAACGGCAAGAAAGAGCAGCCATGTGGCCCACACAGAGGGCGTCTGCGCAGGCCGGTGGCGAGTCAATTCAGGGCTGAAATTTGCAGAAGATGCCATTTGCATCAAGAATACCAGCCGGAATGAGACGTCGTTTCGGCGACCGGGATCGAGGATTGAATCCGGGGCAGCCTCAGGTTAAGAGGCTGCTACTGCCGATGGAGCATCCGCCGATATCTGCGCCAGAGCAGAACGCCCGGAACCGCCAGAATCGCGAGCCAGATGAGCGCAGTTGGTCCGGCCTCTTCGAGGAAAAGCAGGATCCCGAGCAGAGTGCCTCCGCCGTGGCGCAAACCTGCCACGAAGGCATTGCGGATTTGCATCGGCACCGACGCCGACTGTGCGCCCAGCTGTTCGCGATACTGCTCGGTGAGCTGCAGTTCGATGGTGGCAAAATCGACGCGGTGCTCGAGAACCTTCTGGTCGGCCTCCATCTGCTCGATCTCGCCACGAACGCGGGCGATCTCCTCCTCAACCTCCAGGACATCTTCGATTTTTCCCGTGCGCTGCTCCAGGATGGCGCGCAGCCGCTGCTCGGTTTCGCGCGAATTCTGCAGGCGGGCGACAAGGTCGGCGTGCTGTTGCGTCACCTCTTCTCCCGACTGTGTTTCGGTCTCAACGCGGCCCAGCGCGCGCAGCTCAGCGATCGCCGCGGCCAGCTCCCTGTCGGGGACGCGCAGGGAGCTTTGCAGGCTGCGCGGCGACCCTTCGGCGGTGTTCACTCTGAGGTCAGCCGCGTAGCCGCGGTGACGCGCGAGCAGCGCTTCGAGGGCTGTGCGGGATGCGCCCAGATCACGGACCTGCACGGTGAGCGAGACGGAGTGCGCAATCATGGGCGCGGTTTGGGGAGCTGCCGCGGGAGACGGTTGAGGCGCAGAGCCAGTTGACTTTGCCTCCAGTGCCTCGGCGTGACGAGCGCGGCCGTAGGGTTCGGTGAGGTTGCCGGCGACAACTCCTTGCGGCAGCTGAACGAGCCGGGCCATTTCTCCGCCGTTATTGAACGGGGCCGCTGGGGGTGCGGGCAGCGGTTGGCTGACCGAGTCGCCGGCGGCCGGGGCCAGATCGGTCATCAGTCTCGCGTGTTTGTATGGCTTGTCGGAGCGAAGCCAGATCGCGGAGCTAATCGCGAGCAGGACCACAATTGTTGCGACTGCGCCTCGAGGGCCGATGGCCCACGAGTTCCCTTTCCACAGGCGAGGGCCAGGATGGCTGCCTGGTTTCGCTGGAGTAGAGCTGGGGATGTTATCGGCGGCTCGGGCGGCTGTGGATCGAATGGCTTCTTCCACGCTCGATGGCACGGCTGGAACTGTCCATTTGGCAAACGCAGCCGAGGTGTCGCGCAACTGCGCGGCCAGACTGGCGCACTCGGGGCACTCGGCAATGTGTGCAGCAACAGACGAGGCCTCTGCACCGGAGAGTTCTCCATCGGCAAGCGCCATCACTTCTTCAGGAGAGACGGGATGGGTGGTAGCAATCATGCGCGCACCTCCGCAGCGGAAGCGGTGGACGGTCGTGAGGGAGCCGGAGCTCCGAGCAGGTCGTGAAGCGCCGTCCGCGCTCTGAAGAGTCGCGAACGGACGGTGTTGATCGGCAGAGCGAGGACCTCGGCGATTTCGGCATAGGTGAGCTCTTCAAATTCACGCAACATGAGCACCTCGCGGTCTATCCGGTCGAGCCTGCCCATAGCTTCGCGCATGATCAGGTCCGTTACTGGGTCGGAATGGCTGGCTGGCTCGCGGCTCGCCGGTTGCTCACCAAAGAACGTGGCGCGAAAGGCGGCCTTGCGCCGGTGAGCGCGCAGAATCCTCAGAGCGATGGCGTAAAGAAATGTGCGAAAACGTGCGCTGGGCTGGTAGCGCGGGGCCGAGCGCAGAATAGCGATGAAGGTCTCCTGCGTCAACTCCTCCGCCTGCGCTGCATCGGCGAGCCTGCGCCGGAAGAAGCCGAAGAGCGGCTGCTTGTAGCGCAGGAAGAGTGCAGTGAACGCGTCGCTTTGGCCGGCGGCGAAGTCCAGCATGAGCTGTTCGTCCGACTCCGGTGATTCGGATTGCGGGTTGGCTCCTGGAGTCGCATTGTTCGCCGGAATCGTATCGTCCATTGAGCGCCGCCTGACCCTTTCACGACTGGTAATGCCGCGAGTTGGGGAAAAGTTCCCTGAGATAGAGATTTGACTCTGGCGGAGATGGAAAGCGGCGCGGGGCTGGCTTGAATGGCGGCGAAAAGCATCGTAAGAAAAGCGGTCAGCTACTCCGGAATCTCAACCTCGGTATAGCTGCCTGGTGTTGTTGCGTTGATCGCTGTCATTATCCCGACAATATGCGCCTTTACCAATTCCCAATCTCCTGATCCGCCGTAATGAACAGTTCGAACCCTTTCTCCTCGGCGGCGTTTAAGAGCGCGCCGTTCGTCAGGCCAGACCACCCCTGAAACCACGTCGTCACGACCGTATGATCGCCTTCGATCAGAAGGCGCAGTTTTTGAGGAACGCTCTCATGGAGAAGGATTCTCATTGCGCTTGCAGGGTATGAAACGGCGCCTCGGTGCTCTTGGCGGCGAAGTCTAGCGCCGTTTGGATCTGCTCCCGCGTGACATGGAAGTTTTCAAGAACCTCTTCAATTGAAGAAGTTTTCAAGTTCTCGAATATCGCCGATACGGGAACACGCGTACCGCGAAATATCCACGCGCCGCTCACCTTGCCGGGAATGCTCTCAACGGCGGGACACTGTGACCAATCAAGGTTTGCCATGATCCGCACTTCTCGGTTTTAGAATACCCGCCAATACGCCGTGGTGAAAGCTCATATTCGGCTAAGCGGCAAAGAGGCGGGCTACTTTCGCGAGGTCTTCGGGCGGGAACTCTTGCCGGTGCTGGCGTGGATGGCCCGGGCCATGCGCGGATCGATGAGCCAGCGCAGAAGTGCCGGGTGGTGATCCATGTCGACGCGGGCTATGGAGCCCTTGCGCATGCGAATGGCGGCGCCGCCGTTGCCGGTAATCAGACGGCCGAGGAACTGAAACATGTTGGGGTTGTGGCCAACGACGAGTACCCCCTCGCGGTCGGCGTAGCGGGTGAGCATCTTCTGGAAATCGGTGTAGCTGCCGTTGAGTCCGAGGGCAGGGCTCACCTCGACCTTGCTCTCGTAACCGAGCTCATTCCCGACCATCTGGGCGGTCTGCATGGCCCGCTTGAGCGGGCTCGCAACGATGACGTCAATCTGCACCCCGAAGGCTGTGAGCATGCTCGCCATCAGCATGCACTGGTCCTTGCCCTCCTTAACGAGGGCGCGCTTGGCATCGAGTGTGGCATTTTCGCGGGGGACGCCGGCATTGGCGTGGTGCATCAGGTAGAGATTAATAGCAGCAGGGGCGGGAATTGCAGGGGCCGTTTCCGCTCGCCCAGAGATCAGATATTAACACAACTGTAACAATCTGGGCAGGTTTCAGGCGCCAGGTTCCCCGGCGGGGTCGGCCGGACCGGGTTCGGTGGGATGGCCACGGCTAGCCCCGAGATCTTCCCACAGCACGGCCAGTGGCCTCCCAGAGTTCACTCACAAGCAGACCGCCAAGACGGGGTCGGCGCTCGAGGCGTGTGAAGCCGGCAGCGCTGAGGGCGGACGCATAATCGGGGAGCTTCCGCGCGGGAAGGCCAGTGAGCAAGCCAAATGCGAGGTAGAGGCAGTGAAGGATTGGCTCGGCCACCAGATTGCCAAACCACCCAACCGGGACGGCGAATTCTGAGACCACCCACAGCGCTCCAGGAGCAACGATCGGCCTGATCCGCTGGACCAGCGCAATGGCCTCGTGGGTCGAGAGGCAATCGAGGAAGAAGTGGGTGACAACGAGGTCGTAGATTGGTGTGGGGGCAGGGTTGGGCTGCCAGGTGCGGAGATCGGCGAGCTCCGCGTTAAGGCGGTTTGCGTTTGAGCTGCACGCTCGGGTCAGGACGCCGAGCATCGCAGTGCTGGCATCGATAGCGTGAACGCGTATATGCGCGTTGTCCCGCAGGAGTCTAGCCGTGAAGCGGCCGTCGCCGTCGCCGAGGACGAGGGCGTTGTGGCAGTTGGAGAGGCGCGGGAGGAAGGTGGATCGGCACAGGCCGAGAAACGGCCCGAAGCTGCCCCATTCCATCCAGCGGTACACATCGGCAAGGCGGTCGAAGTCGGGCGCGGCATCGGCCGTGTCCTGACTCCTGGGCGCTGATTCGTGGTCGGCGTTCATGGGTGAAGGCCGAGGGCATGCAATGGAACGAGCCAAACAAGGGGAACCAGCAGTACCAGGTCGGCAGAGGCGCGCAGGGCAAGCGGGGTTAGCCTGCTGCGGCTCCGGTTGAGGAGCGCGAGCAGAAATGAGCTGCCGGCTCCAAAGGCGATGAGGAGCGCGGCCGAAGGATGGCTGGCCCGGAGCGATGCCGCAAGCGCAAGGCCCGTCAGCGTGAGGATGATCCCGGCAGTCGAAATGTGGCCGGCGGGTGCGCCCGCCTCCCAGCGGCCGATGGCGTGGTAGTTGAGCCAGGAGAGCAGCATGAAGAACGCTGCGACCACTCCGAGCGGCCAGAGCGGGTCAGGCAGGACGGTGGCGCGCGGCCATACCGGCAGCATGCAGCCGCAGGTGAAAATCGTCGCGACCAACATCTCGTTCCCGGTCTGGACGAATGGGATGCGCTCCAGGATCTTGCCAGGCCCGGGAAGCCAGCCCAGCCGCGAACCGGGATTGCGGCGCGCGTGCACGCCGGAGAAGTAGACGATGGTGGTAAATCCAAGGGCCGCCCCGCGCTCGCGCCCCGCCACCGGGACGTAAACGACCACAAGGACAAGAGCAATCGCGGCCGATGCGACTGCGAGCGAGGCGAGCATGCGGCGGTGACGCCAATGGAAACGATGGCGATGGCGCAGGCGGCTGGGCTGCCTGCTGGCTAGCGCCGAACGGGCGTCGAGGAGGCGATCGCCGATGTAAACGGCCCAGGTGACGAGACCGACGAGCGCGGGAGCCCAGACCGGCAGACGCACGCCCGCTGCAAACCCAAAGGCGAGCGTCCAGAGAACGGCGACGGTTGGCGCGTCGAGCGAGGCCATGTGCCAGAGGGCAAGCGGAATCGAGGCGTCGAGAGCACGCGGGCAGGACCGGGTGTCCGCAACGGGGCGGGCAAAAGAACTGACGAAGGGGCGCAGGATGGGAAGGGTCCGCAGCACTCTCCCGATTGTAAGAGATGGCTGGATCGAGTGCGTTCGGAGACCCGGGAGGGTTTTCCGCGGTCGAGCTGCAGGGGAGGGCTGCTTCCGAAATCTCCGAACGCAAACCTAGGCTAGCAGGACGGCTTGAAATTATGCGCAAACCAGGCTGGAGTTCTTTGAAGGACCGGGGTGACTTTGGTCCACATCCCTAGTCGGCGGCGCTTGCCTTCTTCACAGCCGTTCGGGCGCTGGCCTTTCGGGCCACGGATGAGGCAGCCGCAGGCTGCGCGGAGTCCCCAACGACAGCCGGGCCCGGAATCGCATCGACATCGACCTTCCCTTCGGCCAGCTGAATAAGAAAGTCCTGGCACGAGAAGGCCTGCGCGTCCTTGATGACCTTGCTGGCGCGGACGTAGGTGCCGTCCGCCTGCTGCAGCCGCGCCTTGGTTGTGTCGGCCATCAGCGCAGGAAGAATCTCGGTGTGAATGCGGTCGAGTGCCGCCGGATCTCTCACCGGGAAGACGACTTCGCAGCGCTCGAAGAGGTTGCGGGGCATCCAGTCGGCTGAGCCGAGATAGATTTCGTCGTTGCCGCCGTTGGCGAAGTGGTAGATGCGCGAGTGCTCCAGGAATCGCCCAACGATGGACCGCACACGGATGTTGTCGGACAGACCCTTCACGCCGGGACGCAGGATGGAGAGGCCGCGCACAATAAGGTCGATCTGTACCCCGGCATGCGAAGCCGCGTAGAGCGCTTCGATGACCGAAGGCTCAAGCAGCGCGTTCATCTTTGCGATGATGTGTGCCTGCCGTCCGGCCTGCGCGTGTTCCTGTTCGCGGCGGATGAGCCCGAGGAAGCTTTCTGCCATCGTCAGTGGCGCGACCAGCAGCGGGCTGTAGTCGTTGATTTCGGCGTGAGCCGTCAGGTAGTTGAAGACCATGTGGACCTTCTCGGTGATCTGCGGGTCCGCGGTCAGCAGGCTGAGGTCGGTGTAGAAGCGGGCAGTGACGGGGTTGTAGTTGCCCGTGCCCAGGTGGCAGTAGCGGCGAGTGACGCCGTCTTCGTCGCGGCGCACAAGCAAGGCCAGCTTGCAATGGGTCTTCAGTCCGACAACGCCGTGGAAGACCTGCACGCCGGCGTCTTCCATGGAGCGTGCCCAGCGGATGTTCGAGGCTTCATCGAAGCGCGCCATCAGCTCGACCACGAGAGTCGCTTCCTTGGTGGCCCCTGCCTCAATCAGCGACTGAAACATTGGCGAGTCGTTGCTGGTGCGGTAAAGCGTCTGCTTCATGGTCAGCACGGCGGGGTCCTTCGCGCCCAGCTCGATGAATTCGACAACAGGATCGTACGAGTCGTAGGGATGATGGAGCAGAATGTCGCGCTGGCGCAGCTCTTCGAATATGTCGGCGGACTTGCGGCTGATGTGCAGCGGCTTGGGCGTAAAGGGAACGAACTTGAGGTCGGGCCGCGCAACGTCGCTCGAAAGGAACATCAGCCGCGAAAGGTTCACCGGTCCGTCGCCGCGAAAAACCTGGTCGGGGTCGAGTTCGAAGTTCACTCGCAGCCGCTCGACGATCTCTGCATCCGCGCCGGCTTCAATCTCCAGGCGCACGGCGTCGCCCTTGCGGCGGTTGTGCAGCTCAAAGCGGATGGTCTCCAGCAGCGACCGCGCCTCTTCTTCCTCGAAGTAGAGGTTGGAATTGCGCGTGACGCGGAATGCGGCGTGTGCGAGCACCGCGTAGCCGCGATACATGCCGACCAGGTTCTGCGCGATCAGGTCCTGGAGCAGAAGGTAGTCGAAGCCGCTGTCGGGCGAAGGCAAGCGGACAAAACGAGACAAGGCGCGCGGAACGGTGACGACACCCAGCACCTGCGGCCCGGAGCTGCGACGCTTCGACTTCAGCAGCAGCGCCAGGCACAGGGCCTTGTTGAGCACGCGCGGAAAGGGATGGGCCGGGTCAATCGAGACGGGCGTCAGCAGAGGGTCCACGTCGCGCTGGAAGTAGTTCTGGGCAAAGGCACGCTGCTCTTCTGAGAGTTCCTGCCACTCGAGCAAGCGAATGCCGTTCTTGCGCAGCTCGGGGATCAGAAGCTGGTTCCAGCAGCGATATTGCGCGGCGACAAAGCTGTGAATCTCGGCCGTCAGCGCGGCCAGCGATTCGTCGGGGCGCAGGCCGTCATAGCCGCGCTCCTGATAGCCGTCTTCGATGCGTTGCATCAGGCCGGCCTGGCGGATTTCGACGTACTCATCCAGATTTGACGCGGTAATGGCCAGAAACTTGACCCGCTCGAGCAGCGGGTTGGTGGGGTCTTCGGCCTCTTCGAGCACACGCCTGTTGAACTGCATCCAGGAGTGGTCCCGGCCGTTGAATAGTTTCTGTTTAAGCGAAGTCTTAGCCATGTAAGTCAGTCAAAAGCGCCGTGTTGGAAGTCTACAGGCTTTGGGGTGGTGCTGCATGGTTTGAGAATTACGGTCCGGTGAAAAAGTGCTTGACAGCGAATCTATTACGTCATACGGTATATTACGTGAAAAGTAATAGCTCCCTCAGCCCGCCTTTACTCGTTCTATCAAGCCTTGCCGACGGCGATAAGCACGGCTACGCCATGATGGAGGACATTGAGAGCTTCGCAGGAGTCCGGCTCGGCGCGGGAACCCTTTACGGCGCGATCACGCGCCTGGAACAGCGCGGCTGGATTCGCCCAACTGACCCAGTGGATCGCCGCCAGCCGTACACGATTACCGGCGCGGGCCGCGAGCATCTGCGCGACCAGCTGGCGGAGCTTGAGCGTCTTGTTCGCGCGGGGCAGCGGAGGCTCAAACATACATGAAATCCATTGTGAGAATGCTCTCGCGGCTTTATCCGGCAAGCTGGCGGGCGCGGTATGGCGCAGAGTTTGATGTCCTGCTTGAAGATGTAACGCCGTCGGCGCGGCAGGCCCTGGACGTCTTTCTTGGAGCGATGAGCATGCAGATGACGACCTGGAACTTCGGAAAGATCGTTGCAGTCAGCGCGGTTGCTGGGTTGGGATTGGCGTCGATTGGCGCCTTCCTCAAGCCCGCCCAATATGACTCTTCAACACCCATGGCGATTGAGGCAAGCCCAGACGCAGCTCAGTCGGTGATGGACAATCTTCCTGGCACTTTGACACACGAGGAGCTCGCTCGCATCAGCAAGCGGTACACCCTTTATCCACGCGAACGGGGCCATGAGTCACCCGACCAGTTGGTCAACCGGATGGAAAAGGCGATTGTCTTTCAGGTGGACCAACCGAAGCCGTCTGATGCTCCTGACGTGCGCAGTTTTTCCATCCACTTCAAGTACTCCGACCCGAAGATTGCTCAGCAGGTCGAAGGGGAGATCGTGAGTCTGCTTGTTTCTAACAACCTGAAGATGCGAGAGGCCTCTCCCGGCGGCCCTCCCGAGAGACTTCACGTTCTTGAAGCGCCAAATCTTCCCCTCAAGCCATCCGGGCCTGGGTGGGGAACGTTTACAGCGGGCGGCGCGGTGGCTGGTGCGCTTTGTGGACTCGTGGTTGCCTCGTTGTTGTGGTTCGGGCGGAGGTCCAGTCCGGGCGTTCCATAATGGACTTCAGGTTGCGTTTTCGTTGAGGCCAAGATTTGCAGGGGCTAAAGCCCGGGTCATATTGTCAGCCTTATCGGCACGGCTGAAGCCATGCCCTGATACAAAGCATCGAATCCGCGAAGATTTTGCGCAAGCTCGAAAGCCCGCCACATTTGCTTGCCTTCCACTCCCGGTGATTTGACTCCCCGGCGCGATGGGTTGAGGATAAAAGCTCAGACAGCGTGCTTAAAGACCCCATTTGAGGAGTCGAGTGAATGCCGCAGCAAAGTGCTTCCCCGCAGAATAGCCTGATCCCTCCCCAGCCGATGCCCGAATGCGCTCAGCAGTTTACTAACCGAGTGCAGGGGTTGCTTGACGGCCGGCAAAAGGACGAAGCGACCGTGGCCAAGGCCTTCCAGGACATGGACGCGGGGGGCATGGATGCGCTGA
>CAYWSR010000135.1:0-12845 GCA_964460385.1 uncultured Occallatibacter sp.
TCAATGTATTGGAAGCGCTTATACACGCGGTAACTTATCCCTCCGCCACAGGGCATTAGCCGAGGGAAGCGAGCACGGTCGAGGATAACCACGCGAAGGCCACTGCCGATTAAACTAATTCCTGCCGTCGCTCCGGAAGGTCCTCCTCCAACAATTGCGATGTCGTATTTCATTGAAGGTATCTTGCCCTCAGTTTCCTTTGATCATTTGAAAGTATAGCCTCATCGTTCCTGAGCCGCCAGATGTGCTTTAGTCGGCCCCGTTCATCATTCGCAATGGCAGAAATCGAACAAGCGCGGGGCTTTTATTTTCCCGCCCCGTCACCTGCGCCTTGTCGTATCTCATGTGACATTGGAAACACCCTCACCCGCTCCACCCTGCGATCCGTCGACGCCAGCACCTCGATCCGTAGACCGTCCTCCAGCAGTACCACTTCGCCCGCGTGCGGAATTCGCCCCTCCACCTCGCTCACCAATCCGCCCAGCGTTGAGGCCTCGTATGCATCGCCCACTTCAACCTCTTCGCCAAACAGATCGGGAAGTTGATCCACGGGAAAGCTCCCCGGAACCACCCATACGCCGCCCGCCTCGCGCTGCGGCTCTTCGATCGGCGTCTCCACTTCGTGCTCGTCGCGGATGTTGCCCACAATCTGCTCCAGCAGATCCTCAATCGTCACCAGCCCCGCCACGCCGCCATATTCGTCAATCACGATCCGCATATGCTGCTTCTCGCTGCGCATCTCCCGCAGCAGCTCGTAGCCGCGCTTGGTCTCCGGCACAAACACTGCCGGACGCTGAATCTCGCTCACCTTCCGCGTCCGCGCATCTTCGTCCGAGATCTGCAGCAGATCATGCGCAAACGCAATCCCGGTCACGTTGTCGAGCGACTCCTCAAACACCGGCACGCGCGAGAAGTTATTCGCCTTCAGTTCGTCGAGGAATGCTTCCAGCGTGATCTCCCCGGGCACCGCAAAGACCTTCGGACGCGGCGTCATCAGTTCGCGCACCAGCATGTCGCCAAACTCCACCGCCGACCGCACCAGCTCGCGGTCGCTCTCTTCCAGAATTCCCTCTTCTTCTCCCGCCTCGAGCAGCGCCTCAACGTCGCCCGCGGTTTCCTCTTCCGCACTCGCCGGCTCCTCTGTCAGAGAGCCCACCGAGAAGAAGAACCGCACAAACACCGTGATCGGCGTCATCAGCCACAGAAGAATTCGTATCGCCCACGCCATCCGCCGCACCCACCGACCGCGCGTGCGGTTGAAAAGCATCTCCGGCAGCACCTGGTTGCACACCACCACCACTAGCACCACGCCCAGCACTGCCTGCGCAATCTCCGCGTAACTCGGCCGCCCCAGGTGCGGCGCACGATCAAATAGCACCGCGCCAAACTCCAGCGCAATGATCGCCAGCGACAACTGCTCCAGAACCCCCGCGCAGATCGCCGCATGGTCCCGTGTCAAACCCAGGTGCGGCTCAATCAGCTCTTCCCACGCGTCGAGGTTCTCTTCGATCTCCCGTGTCAGAATCTTGCCGAACTCCGCATACACGCGGCGTATGTAGGAGGCCAGCGTCAACACCGCCGCCAGCAACAACACCATTGCTATGGCCGTCGCGCTCATGACATCACGGCCTTTTTGCGCCCTTGACGCGTCCCAACTGTCTTCTCACCCGCCCGCTCAATCAGCCCCTGAGGCAATCCCAGCTTCGCCCGCAACCTCATCTCCCGCCGCGCCATCTTGCCGTCATCCGTCTCGTGATCGTAGCCCGCCAAATGCAGCAGCCCATGCAGCATCAGGATTTGCAGTTCGCAGGTCAGTGCATGCCCCTGCTCCCGTGCCTGCTTTCGCGCCGTCTCCACGCTGATGGCCAGATCCCCCGCGATCCTCTCACTGCTTCCGATGAACGCCCCAGCAGGAAAGCTCAGCACGTCCGTCGCCTTGTTCTTCCCGCGGAACTGCCGGTTGAGCTTGCGAACAGCGGCGTCGGTTGTAAGCAATACAGAGACCTGGCCATTCAGGCGGGCAGCATCCTGTGCCTGGGCAAGAAATCTCTTCAAAGTTGGGATCGAGGGGATCCGCTCAGACCAGCGAACACGGTCGGGCCGCGCGGCAAGGTGCGCCAGCGCTGCCTGCAACGAGCGTTTGGGTCCGGGGTCCAGGTCTGGGTCGAGGATGATCATCGTGCTCAGAGCCACGCAACGCGCGGCTCCGATTCATCTTCAATTCTACGCGAAGCTGCCAAACCACTGCCGCTGGCTCGCAGCGCACTCAAAGCACCGTCGCAAATTTGGCGAGAAGGTAATTCCCATAGTCAGAATCCTTCTCGGAGAACTCAGCCTTCTGAATTGCCGGGTTGAAGTTGAGATACAGTTCACCATCGTCTCCGCCCGGAGGGAGAAATATCTTCACGCAAGTCCAGTTTCCAGCGGGCTTCTCATTGAAGCTGCCATCTGCTGTTCGAGACTGATTCTCGCCAAGAATCACGTATTCGAATGGAAGAACATTCGATCTGATCACCCGCGTGGGAAGCTTCTTGGCCTCGAGCACCCTCTTGGGGTCGATAAGCAGTACACTTGCGTCCGATCCTGGCTCGGGCCGTATTCGGCCTTCGCCAAACTTGAACTGAAGTTTTTCAGGGCCGGTCATCTGCTTCAACACCGCAGCGTCGATCTCGATCCTGAATTTCGCGACCTTGCCTGGTGATGTGTATGTGGCGAGCCATTGCGTCGACCCGTTTCCGCCCTGTATTGGAACAATGTCAAATCCGACGCAGCACGAATTGGCAACGTAGGTCTCAGGAACCACGTTGGGTGTGGCATTTTGATTTTGGCGGCAGGCTGTCACACCAACCAGCGACAGCCCCGCGATGGAAGCAAAAAGGAAGCGGATCATATCAACCAAAACTAACGAATTCTTATTGCGGCTTCGGCGCATGCACCGCCTGCGCCTGCTGCCCCTCGTCGCGACCCTGACCGCCAACCCCAACCCCCACATCGATCGGCTCGCCCACGCCCAGCGGTAACTCCTGCTGGCGCGGCTTCACGCTCTCGTACGCGCGCACAATCCGCTGCACCAGCGCATGACGCACCACGTCTCCGTCCTCAAAGTGGCAGAAATGAATCCCCTCCACCCCATCGAGCACGTTGATCGCGTCCAGCAGTCCCGACTTGCGCGGGTTGGGCAGATCGATCTGCGTGATGTCGCCGGTGATCACAGCCTTTGAGTTCGCGCCCATGCGCGTCAGAAACATCTTCATCTGTTCGATGGTCGTGTTCTGCGCCTCGTCCATGATGATGAACGCGTCGTTCAGCGTGCGCCCGCGCATGAACGCGAGCGGCGCAACCTCGATCACGTTCTTCTCCAGCATCTTGTCCACCTTCTCCGGCTCCAGCAGATCGTAGAGCGCGTCGTAGAGCGGCCGCAGATACGGGTCCACCTTCTCCTGCAGCGAGCCCGGCAGGAATCCCAGCCGCTCGCCCGCTTCCACCGCCGGCCTGACCAGCACAATGCGGCTCACTTTCTTCGCGTTGAAGGCCGACACCGCCATCGCCACCGCAAGGTACGTCTTACCCGTCCCAGCCGGTCCCACGCCGAAGGTCATGTCGCTCTGCTCGATCGCCTCAACGTACTTCCGCTGGTTGATCGACCTGGGCTGCACCGTCCGTTTCACGCCCGCCGAACGCTGCTTGCCCGCGTCAGCCAGCGACTTCAGCGTCGTCGCCGGATCGGCCACCACCAGCCGCAGCATCCCGTTCAGCTCGCCGTTGTGCGGATTGATTCCCTGCTTGCGGAGCGCCTCAAAATCCTGGAAGATGCGCTCGACCCGCGCCACTCCCGCTTCCGGTCCCTCTACATGCACCGCGTCGGAGCGCAGATCGATCCGCACACCGAGCTTGTCTTCCATCAGCCTTAGGTTTTCATCGCGAGTCCCGAACAGCGGCTCAAGGTTGGGCGTGATCTCAAGGGCGATCTTCAAAGGAATCGGCAGCCTCCACTCCGGGGTTAGATAGTGATTGAATACCGGGGGTTGCCGTCGCCGGCAGCCTCCGGGCGGACACATAAAACTTCATCGGCAACTCGGGTCGTCTGAAATAGCAATCTTTCCCCCGCGCAACCCCGCCGGCCGGCAGGCGCACAAAGCCGCGCAAGCCGATTATGCGAGCCTCCTGATTTTGCTTGGGTGTTTTGCGCGTTCGACTTCGCCGAGCGAGAGCTCTGGCCTGTGCGACGAGAACGCGGGATGGTGTGGGCGACCAAATCCGGTATCTGGGCTTGAGAGTAGCGCCATCCCCTCCCGCCGTCAATCCCATGCGCGTCAACAAACAGCGAATATGTTCACTCATTCGATACGTACATCCCATGGCACCCGCCCTGCGCAGGGACTATGATGTTTGGTTCTTTGTCTCCTGATTTCTGCGAGGGCTCTATGTTTCTATCTTTTGCCAGTGCGCTTCATTCCTTCGTCGCTACGCTTCAGTTCCTGCCTGCCCATTCCCGCAGCAACCGCCTGCTTCGCCGCCTACCCGCGGTTCGCGCGGCGCTCTTCCTCTTGCTCCCTCTCACGGTGCTCCTGACCGCCTGCGGTGGCGGCGGCTCGAACTCCACGCCCATCGCCTCGCTCGGTACCACGTCCTACGCCTTCAACGCGCAGATGACCGGCACCACGAGCGCCGCTCAGACCTTCGAACTCGCGAACCTCGGCACCGCCCCGCTGAAGATATCCTCGATCGCGCTCTCCGGCTCCAACGCCTCGTCCTTCACCGTCACGACCGGTGCAATCGCATGCGGCTCCACGCTCGCCGCAAATGGTAGTTGCGCCATCTACGTCACCTTCAATCCTCCTTCAGTCGCCAACTGCTCGGCTACGCTCACCATCGCCGACAACTCCGCCACGCCCACGCAAACCGTCGCGCTCACCGGCGCAGGCACGCCCGCACCGGGCGCAGGCCAAACTCCCGACACCCGTGCCGCCGCCATGCTCTCCCTCATGACGCAGGCGGAAAAGCTCCTGCTGGTTCAGGGCGGCGTGACCACAAATCTCACCTACGGCTACGCCGTACCGCGCGGCGCAGCCGGCTGGGTCCCCGCCATCGCGCGCCTCGGCATCCCCGAGCTCTATCTGGCCGACGGCAGTGTCGGCGTCGGCAATGGCGTTGGTCCCGCCACCGCGCTGCCCTCGTCGATCGCCAACGCCGCCAGTTGGGATCTGAGCGAAGCCACCAAATATGGCAACATCATCGGCACCGAGCTCGCCGACTACGGCATTAATGTCAACCTCGGCGGCAACACCAACCTCATCGGCCGCGAGCCGCGCGACGGCCGCACATTCGAGACCAAGGGCGAAGACCCCATCCTCGCCGGAAAATTCGCTGCCGCCCACATCTCGGCCATCCAGGCACAACACATCATCGGCGACATCAAGCACTTCTCCTTCAACGACCAGGAATCCGGCCGCACCCTCGCCAACGCCATCATCGACGAGCGCTCAGGACGCGAATCTGACCTGCTCGCCTTCGAAATCGGCGTCAAGGACTCCGGCGTTCAGTCCGTCATGTGCTCCTACAACCTCACCAACGGCCAGTACGACTGCGAGAACGAATACCTCCTCAACCAGGTCCTCAAAGGGGACTGGAACTTCCCCGGCTTCGTCATGTCCGATTGGTGGGCCACCCAATCCACCGTCAACGCCGCCCTCAACGGCCTCGACCAGGAGCAGCCCAACCAGCAGTTCTTCTCGGCGCTCGGCGCCTCCGTCACGAACGGCCAGGTTCCGCAGTCCCGCCTCGACAACATGGTGCAACGCATCCTGCGCGCCATGTACGCCGTCGGCCTCTTTGACAATCCACAAAACATCCAGACTGTTCCCTTCGCCGCCGATGCCGCCGTCGCCCAGGAGCTTGAAGAGTCCGGCGCCGTGCTGCTTCAGAACCCCAACAACCTCCTTCCTTTGAACGCCTCCACTATCCATTCCATCGCCGTCATTAGCGGCCATGCCGACACATCTCTCCTCTCCGGCGGCGGCTCGGCCCAGGTCCAGCCCAATGGCGGCGGCATGGTTCAAGCAACCGACCCCTGCCCGCCCTGCTGGGCTCAGGTCATCTGGGATCCGTCTTCACCTCTTCAAGCCATCCAGGCCATGGCCCCCGGCGCCACCGTCACATTCAACGACGGCACCAACATCTCTTCTGCCGCCGCGCTCGCACAGTCCTCTCAGGTTGCCATCGTCTTTGTCACCGTGTGGTCAAGCGAAGGCATGGACCAGCCCAGCATCGACATCCGCACCATCGATGAGGCCCAGATCACCTATCCCGGATCGCAGGCTGCGCTCGTCCAGGCCGTCACCGCGGCCAATCCAAGTACCGTCGTCGTTCTTGAAAACGGCGGCCCTGTGTTTGTTCCGTTCATCGGCCCGACCAACGCGCTGCTCGAGGCCTGGTACCCCGGCCAGAACGGTGGCCCCGCCATCGCCGATCTGCTCTTCGGCAATACCAATCCTTCAGGCAAGCTGCCCGTCACTTTCCCCATGAACGACAGCCAGCTTCCGCGGCCCTCCACTCCTCAACCGCCAGCGGACGGCTCGACCTTCCCCGTCAACTACACCGAAGGCTACAACGTCGGCTACAAGTGGTTCGACGCCAACAACCTCACTCCCTGGTTCCCCTTCGGCTTCGGCCTCTCTTACACCACCTTCACCATGACCAACGCCCAACTGGTGAATAATCTCAACAACGCCGCCAAGCCCAACTTCCAGGTCACCTTCACCCTCAAAAACACCGGCGCCCGTGCCGGCGCTGAAGTTCCCCAGGTCTACCTCGGCATGCCCGCCGCCCTCAACGAACCGCCCAAGCGCCTGGTCGGCTGGCAGAAAGTGCCGCTCAATGCCGGAGCCGTCCAGCAGGTCACCATCGAAGTCGACCAGAACGACTCCTCCCAGCCCATGTCGTACTGGAACACCACCACCGAAAGCTGGACCATCTCCTCAGGCATCTACACGGTTTACCTCAGCAACTCCTCCGCCCCATCAGGCCTCGTCACCGTCGGCACGCTGACCGTGAATTGAGTTACGCACCCTCTGGAATGAATGGGTTTTGAATGGGTACGGCACTAGCCCTGCCGCAAATGCTCAAAACAAAAATGGCGGCTCTCGCCACCATTTGCTTTGACCCCAGACCCTACACCTTGGGTATCACGCCCCCTGCAGCGCCGCTCGCGACAGCGCGCTTTCCGTCAGCCCTGCCGTTGCTTGCTCTTCCGCCCGAGCCTCCGCAACCGGAACGTTCGCCAGCTCCCACGCCGAGCGATCCTTCATCAGGCGCGACACCAGCGCCGTGTGCATCGCGTGTCCGGCGCGCTCGGCCACCACGTGTCCCTCGATCCGCCGGCCCGCCAGCGCAAGGTCTCCGATCAGGTCAAGCACCTTGTGCCGCACGTACTCATCGTCAAACCGCAGCTGCCCGTTCTCCGGCCCTTTTGTCCCGAGGATGATCGCGTTCTCTGCGTTCGCCCCGCGAATCAGGCCCATGTCCCTCAGCTTCTTTTCGTCGGCCTTGTACCCGAAGGTCCTGGCCGGGGCAATGAACTCGCCGTACGACTCCGTCGCCAGGTCCACGCTCGCGCTCTGCCGCCCGATGGGCGCGGGAAACTCGATCGTGTACTGAATGCTGTATCCCGAGCCTGGATACACCCCGATGAACTTGTTCCCCTCCCGCACCTCAACCGGCTTGAGCACGCGAATCGTCTCGCGCCGCCGCCGCTGCGTGCGGATCCCCGCGCTGCGGAACGCCTGCACATACGGCAGCGCGCTCCCGTCAAGAATCGGCAGTTCCAGGTTGTCTACCTCGATGATCACGTTGTCGACGCCCATGCCGATCAGAGCCGAGAGCAGATGCTCCGTCGTCTGGATCAGCACGCCCTGGCGCATCAGGCTCGTCGCGTAGCTCACCTTCGCCACGTTCCGCCCATTGGCAGGAATCTCGAAGTTGTCCAGATCGGTCCGCCTGAAAACAATCCCCGATCCCGCCGGTGCCGGCAGCATGCGCATCGTCACCTGCGCGCCCGAGTGCAGCCCCACCCCCGAAAACTCCAGGGGCCCTGCAATCGTCTGCTCCAGGTGTGCCAAATTAGCCAAGAATGCGCTCCGAAAAGGTGGTGCGAGAATGTTTCGAAAAAGGACGGAAACGTTAGCTTAAACGCAGTCTTCCCCACCAACCCTGTGGCATTTTTGCCACACCCTGGTCTGAGTTTTTCCTCATTTCCCCTCGTTTTCGCCGAATCTCACCCCTAGCACTTCGGTAACCATCGTAGAATCAGTCCGTAGCCGCAATTTAATCCACTCGCCGCGCCCGCGAGGTGCCCTTTTGGATGCTTTCCGTGATTCGTCTGTTCCAATGCGCGCCCTCCTCGCAGGGGCTCGACGCAAGCAACCGGCCCTCCTTCAGTTCATCCGCCGCCTCGTCGAGTCGGAATCCCCTTCCACCGACAAGGCCGCCGTCGACCTCTGCGTGGGGCTGACCGCTTCGCACGCCAAGACCGTCGGAGGCCGCGTCAAGCTCCACCGCCAGCACGAATTCGGAAACGTCCTCGAAGCCCGCTTCGGCCCGCGAACTCAGTCGAACCGCAAGACGCCCACCGCGCCCCCGATTCTTCTGCTCGGCCACCTCGACACCGTCTGGCCCGTCGGGACCCTGCGCTCCATGCCCTGCCGCATCGCCGAGGGCCGCCTCGCCGGTCCCGGCATCCTCGACATGAAGGCCGGCGTCGCCATGGCCCTCTCCGCCATCGAGATGCTCGCCGAAGCCGGCCTCCTCCAGCGCGAGATCATCCTGCTGCTCAATCCCGACGAAGAAGTCGGCAGCCCCGTCTCTCGCCCCATCACCGAGCATCTCGCTGCCCAGTGTGCCGCTGTCTTTGTTCTCGAGCCTGCCCAGGGCCTTGCTTACAAGACCGCCCGCAAAGGCACCGGAAACTGGCGCATCGACGTTGCTGGAGTCGCCGCCCACGCCGGCCTTGACTTTGAGAAAGGCGCAAGCGCCCTCCGCGAACTTGCACGCCTCATCGAAACCGTCTCCGGCTTCACCGACCTCAAGCGCGGCCTCACCGTCAGCATCGGAACTGCAGGCGGCGGCTCTGCCACCAACGTCGTCCCCGCCCACGCCTGGGCCGAGGTCGACGTTCGCATCGCCAGAAAGGCAGACGGCCCGCGCATTGAGCGCCGATTCGCCGCGCTCCGGAGTCCCGCATTCCGGACTTCAGACCCGCGCTGCCAGGTCACCCTCGCTGGCGGCATCAACCGCCCTCCCATGGAGCGCACCCGCGGCACCGTCCAGCTCTATCGCCGCGCGCAGGCCCTCGCCGCCGAACTCGACTACCCCCTCCCCGAAGCGGCCACCGGCGGCGCCTCCGACGGCAACTTCACCTCAGCCCTCGGCATTCCCACCCTCGATGGCATGGGCGCAGTCGGCGAAGGAGCCCACGCCGCCTACGAGTCCATCGTCCTTGAGCACCTCGCCCCACGCACTGCGTTGCTCGCCGGGATGCTGGCAGGCTGATTTTCATCGTCAGTCCAGCCCGGTTTCCGCTACCATCGGCCCATTCCGGCAAATGGCAGATTTCGGCCATGGGCCCACTCCCGGAGGTTCCCCCCATGAAACACCTGGTCCTGTTCCGCGCTCTGCTCTTCTGTGTTGTTCTGGCTGTCTCCTGTTTCGACGCTGCTTGCCTCGCGCAAACCGCTCCCCAGCACAGTGCCACCGCCGATGTCGACCCCCTCTGGTCCTACGCCGGAACCTGGTCTGTCACCGTCGACCACTTCGACACCGCCCACAGCAAGGCCTCGCACGAGCAGACCACCCTTCGCAATGCGTGCTGGAAAGATGGCGGCTACCTGGCCTGCAACCAGTACATCGACGGCGACTCGAAGGTGCTCATCGTCTTCACCTACACCGGCAAGAACGGCGTCTACGCGAACTACCAGGTTCCGCTGCACGGTGGCGAGCCCGGCACCGGCACGCTCATCATCGAGGGCAACGCCTGGACCTTTCCCTGGCAGATCGTCGACGGCGGCAAAACTACCTTGTATCGCGTCGTAAACGTCTTTCTCACTCCCGACCGCATCGACTTCCGCCAGGAGTTTTCTACAGACAATGTCCATTGGACCGCGATGGCCCACGGAACCGAGACCAGAGTCAAAGGAAACTGATTCGCTCGACCCTCACCCCCTACGGGTGGTGCAGGTAATTCTGGTAGAAAAAGTACCCTGCGGTAATAAACCCGACTGCCGCCACAGCCCGCCGCATCGCCTTCTGGTTCACCTTGCGGCTGTAGTGGGCGCCCAGGTATCCGCCCATTGCGGCGAACACCGCCATCACCAGGCAGAATTGCCACGCCACGCGGCCTG
Organism: uncultured Occallatibacter sp.; assembly: GCA_964460385.1. GTDB lineage: Bacteria > Acidobacteriota > Terriglobia > Terriglobales > Acidobacteriaceae > Telmatobacter. The sequence goes on from CAYWSR010000135.1 coordinate 10,395, forward strand.
CAACCATGAACGTCACCGCGGGGATGCCGATCGAAACCGCCGCCGTTAGCACCTTCAGCGCATTCATCTCGTGGATGTCGTGCACCCCGCAGAACCCGAACAGCGCCATCACCAGAAAACCGCCGCCCGCGCCAAAGTAGCCCACATACACGCTCACCACCACCATCCCCACGAGCAGCGCAACCTCGTAGCGCTTCCCGCCCGACAGCGCGGCCAGCCATCTCCCCAATGGGAAGCTCAGCACAAACATCACCGCGGCAAACAACAGCAGCCACGGCAGAAGCTCCCTGAAGAATTTGTTCCCCGTGTGCAGCAACAGCTGACCGCCAATCCAGCCCCCCACCCCCGACGCAATTCCCAGCGGCGCCAGCTTCCACCCATAGGCCCGCAATTGCTTCCGGAACGCCACCATCGATGTCAGCTGCCCCGGCCAAAGCGCTACTGTATTCGTGGCCTGCGCCGTCACCGCCCCCACTCCGGCCGCCGTAGTGCCCGCGAACAGCGCCGGCAGCGACAGAAACGATCCGCCGCCGGCAATGGTGTTCAAAACGCCCGCGAAGAACGAGGCCACAGGCAACCAACAGATCCTGAGAAGATGAACGAAGATGGAGGCCATGCGCCAGTGTACGAGATGCCGGATAAAGAAGAATAAGGACTTGCCCCAGGCTGGCGTGTCCAAACCTACCTTGGCGACAAAGATTCCTTGCCCCATCCTTTTCAGTCGCCAGGGCGACTCGCCGCGGCGACCGAAAAAGCTGCGAGACCAAACCGATGCAACAGCCTCCCGTCGCCTGATACACTCCCGTCTAGAAACCATGGAGTTGTCTCTTCGTATGAAACGCATCTTTCTCGCATCTCTTCTTGTGTCCGCCGCCGCTCTGGTAGCAGCGCAAACCGCCCCCACGCCTGCGGCCAAGCCCGTCGCCCATCCCGTTGCCTCGGCAGCCTCCGGCATCAAGCTCCCTCCCGGCGTTCCACCGGCCAGAGGAATCCTCAAGACTGCCTTCGCGCTCCGCTACCAGGACGTGAAGATCGGCACCGGCGCCGTCGCCGAGCCCAACAAGGTCTACAAGCTTCACTACACCGTTTGGGTTGCCGCCGATGGCCGCAAACTCGATTCATCCTATGACCACCCTGCGATGCCGGTCTTCGATGACAATGGCAAGCCCGTGATGGGCCCCGACGGCAAACAGAAACAGGAAGCCGGCCAGCCCTATCGCTTTATCCAGGGCATGGGCCGTGGTGTCATTCCCGGCCTGGACCTGGGCGTTGATGGCATGAAGATAGGAGGCAAGCGCCGCCTCTTCATCCCCTGGCAGCTTGCCTACGGTGCAAAGGGCCGTCCCGGACCAGACGCCGCCCACCCTGGTCTTCCGCCCAAAACTGACCTGATCTTCGATTTTGAATTGCTGGCCGTCACCGACATGCCTGCGATGCCCACCCGCCCGCCAATGGGCGCCATGCCCGGCGGACGTCCGATGCCTGGAACGCCCGGCGGTCCTGGCCGTGCTCCCGGTGCACCGGGCCAGCCAGCGTCCCCAGCTGCCCCTGGAACTCCGGCAGCCCCTGGGACTACCGCTCCGGCCACTGCTCCTGGTGGCGCTCCTGCAGCGACTCCGGCAAATCCACCTGCAGCATCGGCTCCGTCGGCGCCCGCAACTCCCGCAGCTACGCCTCAGCCGAAGTAGCTGCACCATCGCTCGAGGTCTGATCCTCGCTGCTCGTTGCGAGGATCAGACCGATCCCTGCATGAATGCTCGGGTGCCCCAGGTCCGGATTCTCGGTCCTGGGATTAAACCTGTCAGGACCGCTCCCTCAGAGCTCTCACTACACCCCTGTCGGTAGCTCCGGCGTCGCCTCAATCAGTTGCCGCGTGTAGGCCTCCCTCGGCCGCGCACACAGTTCCTCCGCCTCGCCCGTCTCCACCAGCCGACCCCGCTGCATAACCGCGATCCGCGTGCTCAAGTAGCGCACCAGCGGCATCGAATGCGATATGAACAGATAGGTGAGCCCGCGCTCGCGTTGCAGACTCCGCAGCAGGTTCACAATCTGCGCCCCCACGCTCACGTCCAGCGCAGACACAGGCTCATCCAGCACCAGCAGCTTCGGCCGCAGCGCCAGCGCCCGCGCAATGTTGATCCTCTGCCGCTGCCCGCCGCTGAACTCATGCGGATACCGCCCAAGCGCCGACTCCTCCAGCCCCACCTCGCGAAGCAACTCGGCCGCTGTCGCACGCCTGCCGACCGCACCTGATCTCTGATCCCTGTTCTCTGACCCCTGACCCCTGCCGGGGTCCCCGGCGAGCGGTCTTGGCTCGCTGGGGTGGCTGAACCCTGAACCCTGGACCCTGTGAATCACCAGCGGCTCGGTCACAATCTCCAGCACCTTCATCCGCGGATCGAGTGCCCCATACGGGTCCTGAAACACTGCCTGCATCTCCGATGAGGCGCC